>JACQYR010000235.1 GCA_016208115.1 Desulfarculus sp. | reverse complement strand
TTTAGGCGGCCTCCAAAAGCCCAAGCGGTTTCTTTTTGTGTCCCGCTCAGCCGCCCGGCCATACTGGCTTGGCCGATGCGGGTGCCGGCGCGGGGTGGGCTGTCCGCCCTGGCGTGGGCAGGGGCCGCAGGGACCCTCATTCCTTGCCGGGGTGGATCATAGCGGCCCCCTGCCGGTGCCCTAAGAATGGCCGGGCTAAGAGCGGGACACGGGGTTTTGGCGGCCAAAAACCCAAACCTGCCGGCCAGAGGATGCCCGGATCAAAGGCCAAAAACCGAACACTATATAATCGTTGTTAAAATAGTATAGTTTCAACCGGACGGGCGGGGGGCGAGTGCCTCGACGCCCAGTGCGGGTCGGGAGACGCTCTCCCATAACCAATCAAGTTTACTCCCGTAGCGGCCCTGTTTAACATACACGGGCGGGGTTTATCCCCGCCCGTGTTTTGTATTTAGGGAATTATTGGGCTGATGTGAGTCTGGCCTGGAGATGGGTCCAGCCCAACCGCCGTTGAGGTGAGGCTTGCCTGGCCAGCGCCGCTAGTTAACGAAGACCCTGCGCACCTCCAGGGTCACCGGGTGGCGGCCGGGAGGGTTCTGGTAGAGGTAGCGCAGGGTGACGCTCTTGAGGCGGTGCACCTCGCTGCCCAGGTACAGGCCAGTGTAATAGGTCTGGGCCTGGAAGGCCTCGCCCGTGGGCTCGAAGACCTGCCAGGCCTGGGCCACGCGGGCCGGGGCGTGGCGCACGTGGGTGGCAACCTCGCGCTTGTTCAGCGCCCATTCGGCGGTGTCCACGCCGGCGCGCAGGCTGAAGATGTGGGGGATGTCCTGATCGTCGGTGGCCACCAGTTGGGCCACGGCCTCGCCCTGGGCCATATCCAGGCCATGGGCCAGCAGGCTGACCACGAAGACCCGCGTGACGCCGCTGAGCCAGGGGGGCACTCTGATCTCCACCTCGGGATGCTCGGGGTCCAGGGTGCGGGGCGAGGCCAGGATGTCGGCGCGGGAGGCGGCCGGAAGGCGGGAGGCGCTCGATTCGGCGGCGGGCGGGCGGACCAGGAGCAGGGGGCTCAGGGCGGCCAGGAGGACCAGGGCCGAGAGGATCACCCCCTGGGTCTTGCCCTGGCCCTGCTGGCCGGTGAGCTCGGGCCGGCCCAGCAGGGGCAGGGAGTACTCCACCAGCAGGCCGGCGCAGGCCACCAAAAAGGCCCCCAGGCCCACGCCCCTGAGCCAGATGCTTTGGCTGAATAGACCGGCGGCCTGGGGCTGCCACCAGGCCAGGGCCAGGGCAAAGGCCGCGCCCACCCCCCACCAGAGCAGCAAGAGCGCCCGCAGCAGCCAGTACAGGGGCAGGGGCTCGGGCTCGAGGAGGGTGTCGGCGCCGGCGGCCGGGCGCAGCAGGCGGGGCAGGGCCAGGCCCCAAAGCAGCACCAGGGCCAGGGCCAGGAACAAAAGCCTGAACCAGCCCACGGCCAGGGCCGGACCCGGCCCCAGGCCCAGGGCCAGGAAGGTGAACCAGGCCGCCCGGGTGCCCACGCCCCACAAGCGCAGCACGAAAAACAAAGAACCCACGATGGCGCCCCACAGGATGGCGGCGGCCAGGGGCCGCAAAGCCTGGGGCAGGGGGGGCGGCCAGGCCGCGGCCAGGTCCGGACGCAGCCAAGGAATCATCAATACCCCGGCCAGGCCGGTGAGCAGGGCGATGCCCAGGGCTAGGCGCGGGTCGCGGCGGGGCTGGGGCGGCAGCAGTTGGCGCAGGGTCAGGCCCAGGCCGGCCAGGCGCAGGGTGATGGCCCCCAGGTAGACCACCCCCAGCCAGAGCTTGTAATTGCCCAGCTCGCGGCCGGCCAGCAAGAGGCCCACGAAAAGGCCGCCGGCCAGCAAGGCGGCGCGCTGGCAGGCTTGAGGGCTCAGGGAGGGCTGGCCCTCGGGTCCGGCCTGGGCGGCATCGGCGTTCGCGCGGGGCTGGCCCAGCACCGGCAAGGCCAGCAGCAAGGCCCAGCCCAGGCCGAACCAGACCTCCTCGCGCCCCAGGCGCATTAGCCCGGTCAGGGGCCACAGGACATAGACCGCCGCCCCCACCGCCAGCGCCAGGGCGGTCTCCATCAGCGCCGGGGACTTGGGCCGCGCCATTGGCTCAAGGCTCACCGCCTACCTCCCGGTAAATGGCCAGGGTTTCCCGCGCCGCCCGCGGCCAGGAGAACAGGGCCGCGCGCTTGTACCCCTTGTCTTTCAGCTCGGCGGCCAGCTCGGGCAGGTCGTGAATGGCCCCCAGGGCCTCGGCCAGGGCCGCCGCGTCGCCGGGCGGCACCAGTATACCAGCATCGCCCACCACCTCGGGGCGTCGGACACATAGCCCAAGAGCCGCACCGCCTCCTTCAGCCCCTGCTCCTCGATGCTTTTCAGCAGCAGGGGATACTGGCGGTCGCCCTCGATGCGTCCGGCCAGGGCCAGGGTATGGGGCCGGCCCCGCGCTTTGAGGGCCTTGAGGGCCGTGAGCAGGGTATCCAGGCCCTTGCGCTGGTCAATGCCGCCCAGGTAGAGATAAAAGGGCTGAGCCTGGTCCAGGCCGTGGCGGGCCAGCACGGCGGCCCGCCGGGCCGGGTCAGGCTCGGGCTTGAGCCCCGGGTCGGCGGCCTCGGGGATGACGCTGATGAGGCCCGGGTCCAGGCCGTAAAGCTCGGCCAGGTCGTTTCTGGTGCACTGGCTCACGGCGATGATCTTGGCCGCGCCGAACAGGCAGCGGGTCTCCAGCCAGCGCTCCAGGCGAAAGCGGGCGCCGGTGCGCTTGCCCTGGTAGAGCCCCTGCAAGCGCTGGGCGATGAGGTCGTGCACGGTCAGCACCGTGCGCGGCCCCACGCGGCTGGGGGCGTCCAGGTGGCTGAGGAAGTGCACCACCTGGCCGGCGCGCCAGGCGGGCCGGAGCGCCAGGGGCGTGAAGAGGTGGTAGGAGATGAGCTTCTTGCCCACCGGGATGATGGGCGGGAAGAAAGGCGCCCGGATGCGCGGGATGGCCACGGGCAACTCGGGGTCGGGCAGGTTGGCCTGCACCAGGAAACGCACCCGCGCCGGGTCCAGCAATTCCAAGAGGGCCGTGAGCAGGTTCTTGGCGTAGCGGCCGATACCCCGCTGGGCGTGGGCCTTGAAGCCCGGCTGCAGGGGCCGTCCGTCCAGCACCAAGGGCTACGTCACCGGCCGGCCTCCCCTGCTCCCAGGGCCAGGCCCAGGCGGTCCTCCAGGATGGCGCGCAACTCGCCGGCCACCCGCGCCGGCCTAAAGCGCTCCAGGCGCGCCCGCGCGGCCCGGGCCAGGGCCTCGCGCAGGCCGGGGTCGGTCAGCGCGCGCGCCACCACCTCGGCGGTGTGGATGGGGTCCTTGTGGGGCAGCAGAATGCCCCCCTCGCCCAGGGTACCGGTGACGCCGGTGGAGTCATGGGCCACGATGGGCAGCCCGAAGTGCATGGCCTCCACCAGGGGCACGCAGAAGCCCTCGTGCTCGCTCAGGCATAGGTAAACAGAGGCCGCGCGGTAGTAGGCCATCAGCGCCGCGAAGCTCACGTGCCCCGAGAAGTGCACCCCCGGCACGCTGAGCTCCGTGACCAGGTTGCGCAGGCCGCCGGCGTAGGGCCCCCAGCCGCTCTCGGAGCCCACCAGCAAGAGCCGGCAGCCGGGCACGAGCCGGCTGAGCCAGAAGTGGGTCTTGATGAGGTCCTCGAGCTTTTTGTTGGGCACCACCCGCCCCACGTGCAGCACGCAGGGCGCATCGGCGAAGCGGTCAATGACGTTCTGGTCCGGCGGGGTGTCCAGCACCTCCAGGTCCAGGAGGATGGGCAGTTCCTCCACCCGGGGGCAGCCGGCGGCGGTTAGCTCCTGGCAGTTGTAGGCCGATGCGCCCAAGCCCAGTTCCATGGCCGGGGCCAGGCGCGCCAGTTGCTCACGGCCCTGGCGGCAGCGCGCCGCGCTGTCGGGGTTGAGGCCCTCCAGGAACTCGGCGGGCGTGATGTTGTGGTAGCGCAGGACCTTGCGCCCCGGCAGCCCCGGCACCTGGCCGGCCAGCTCGGCGCCGATGGAGAAATGAAAGATCAGCACGTCAGCAGGCCCGGCCTGGGCGGCGTAGTCCTCCACGGCGCGCACCCGGCCGCGCAGGCGGCGGTCGTAGTTGACGGCGAAGATCTCGGACCTCAGCCCCCAGGAGCGCAAGAGCTTCTGGAAGGCCAGCACCTCCGAGCCGATGGCGTCGCCAAAGGCGAAGTCGTTGAGCATCTGATGCACCGCCGGCCCCCGGCCTTGGCGCGCATTCCTGGGCGGGGCGGCCCGCCAGTCGGACTTGGCCGGCGGCGTGGGCTCGCTGGACAGCCGCTCGATAAGCTTCACATAACGCTCCGTCACTTGGGGCCAGGCGTAGTTGGCCAGCACGTAGTCCTTGCCCGCCGCCGCCATTTGCTCCCGCAACTGGGGCCTGGCCAGCATGATGTCCAGCCCCTCGGCGAAGCTGGGGTAGTCCTTAAAGTGCAGGCCGCCGCCGCTCTGTTCCACGTGGTCCTTGGTCACGGCGCAGCCGGCGTGCACCATCACCGGGGTGCCGGCCAGCCAGGCCTCCATGATGACGATGGAGAAGCTCTCCATGAGCGAGGGCTGCATCAAGACCTCGGCGGCGGCGTAGGCGTCTTGCTTGTCCTCCTGGTCCACGAAGCCCAGGTCCTGGATGTGCTGGTGCCCGCCGGCCGGGATGGGCGCCGGCAGGTTGCCGATCAACAAGAGCCTGAGGCCCGCCGGCCCGCGCCCCTCCTGCTTGTAGCGCAGGAAGTATTGGCACAAGAGCGGCACGTTCTTGCCGGCGTCCTTGCGCCCGGCATAAAGAATGAATGGATCGGGCGCCGCGAACTTGTGGCGGAAGCGCGCCGCGTCAAAGGTCCAGCCGGTGTCTATGCCCTCGCCCAGCAGCAGGGGCTCCGTGCGCGTCAGGTCGTAGAGGCCCTTGCCCAGGCGCATCTCCGCCGGCACGTGGAAAACGATGGCCCGGGCCGTCTCAAAAGCCCGGCGCACCATGGCCAGGCGGGCGTAGCCCTCGTCGTGCAGGCAGGGGATGATGACGCTCTTTTGCGGATGGATGAGAGGCCCCAGCACCGAGGGCGTGAACAAATAGGGGATGAAGAAGAACGGCCCCTCCTCGGGGTGCGCCGCGATGTGGCTTAACAGGGCCGGACTGAACACCATGTTCTCGAAGAATTGGCGTTCTTCCCGGGCGTCCAGGCCCTCGCCGGCCATGACCCGGGCGTTGAGGGCGTTGAACAGCCCCCCGTCGCGGGGGGCGGTGGCGAAGCGCCGCACCGCGAGCCCGGCCTCCTGGTTTAACCCCTCGGGATAGGCCTGCACGTCCCAGTCGGTTCCCAGGCCGCCCAGGCAGGTGGTGAGCACCCGCACGTCCACGCCGGCCTCGGCCAGGTTCTGGGCGGTGCGCCTGGCCTCGGCCTCGGCCCCGCCCGGCACCTGCTTGCCGAACCAGCTCAGCACGAAGCTGCACCTGAGGCCCTCGCCCATGCCTACTTGCGCCCCTTCACGGCGTAGTCCAGGTGGCTGTAGAGGAGGTTGTTGAGGCGCTCCACGTTGCGGTTGAACACGTCGCTCAGCTCCGGGCCGCCGCTGGTCAGGGGTTGCAGGCGGTGCTCGGGCGGCACGGGGGAGAGATAGATGATCTCCACCTCCGTGAGCCCGGCCCAGCGCCACAAAAAGCGCGCCGCCTCGGGGTGGATGGGCTTGTTGTGGGTCAGGTCGAGATAGAACGCTCCCGCGAAAGTCGAGAGGCACTGGGGGTTGACGGTCTCGGCGATGAGCACCCCGCCGGGGATGAGCCGCGAGGCGCACAGCCCCACCAGCTCGGTCAGCTCGTCCAGGGTCAGGTGTTCGATCACCTGGCTCATGAGGATGCCGCCCAGGCTCCCGGGGGCCAAGGCGCGCAGGTACTCCAGGCCGTCGCCGGCCGCCACCTCCAGGCCATGCTCGCGGCCCAGGGCGGCCATCTCGGGGTTGATGTCCACCCCCCGGGCGGGGATGCCGGCTTCCTTGGCCGCCTCCAGGAACTCGCCCCGGCCGCAGCCCAGGTCCAGCACCGGGGCCTCTTGGCTGGCGGCGTCCTTGAAGTGCGCCAGGTACACGGCCTGCTTGGCCTTGATCTCCTCGCGGCTGCCCCGGTGCAGGTCCTCGAAGGCCAGGTAGGAGGCCCCTCGGCTGGCGGAGCGCGCGGCCTTGATCTGGCCCACGGCTTCGGCGGAGATGACACCGGCCTGAGCTTGCTTCTCCACGATGTCCTGCAACTGCGCCAGCAAAAGCTCGGTCTGAGTGGAGCCTTGGGCGGCGGCCCGTTCCAGGGACTCCAGGCGGGCCGTGAACTCCCGCATGGCCTCTTCCTGGCGGCGCAGGCGCTCGCTCAAGGCCCGGCTCAGGTCCTCCTGGGCGTCCAGGCGGCGGTCGGAGTGGGCCTGGCGGCGCAAGAGGTCCACGTGCTGGGGGATGAGATGGTTGAGCGCCTTGATGAGCTGATCGTTGAAGGCCACCTGGCGGGCCAGCCACACGCTTAAGGGGAACTTGGTCAGCTTGTAGATGAGCTTCTTGAGCAAGAGCACCAGGCGGGCGGCGGCGCCTTCGCGGTGGGTGCTGACCCCCCACTGCTTGGTGTCCCAGAGCTGGTTGAGACCCGCGCGCAGGATGGAGAGCTCGGCGGCGGCCGAGTCCTCCACGGCCTGGCTGAAGCTAAGGGCCGCCTCCTCCACCCGGCGTATCTCGGCGGGGTCGTAGAGGCCCTGGGCTTTTTTCTGGCGCACCGCCTCCTCAACCTCTTGCAGGATGGCCCGCACGTCGGGCTTGGCGCCGCCTGGCTCGCTCATGGCTTTTCACCTCGGGGCGCGGCCCGCCAGGCGTGCGGCGGCCGGAAGACGCCCTCGTCCCCCAAACCGGAGCGCACCGCGAAGGAGGCCGCCTGCTTGATGTAATCATAGGCCCGGCCGTCGGTGGCGTGGGCGGCCACGTCCAAGAGATAGGTGCCCTGCACCAGGTCCAGGCGGCTGATCTCGAAACGCACGCTGCCCGCCGGCGGCAAGGGGCCCAGGTCCGCGCGGTCCAGGTGGGTGTTGGTGCCGTAGCAAAGCACCTCCTGGGCGTTGTGCAGGGCCACGCCGAAGACCAAATCGGCCGTGGGCGCCACCTGGCGGTAGTCCATCTCCAGGGTCAGGGCCTCGCCCTGCTGGAACACCGCCCGCTCGCCTCCGGCCCCGTCCAGGACGCGCACCGTCTCGATGAGCACCTGGCCGTCGCCCCAGCGCTCCTGGTCCAGGGTTTCCTGGGGCTGGCACTGGTCGCGGCGTATCTGGTCCTCCATTAGGGATATCTTCTGGCGGTAGGCGTCAATGACCTTGAGGGGCTCGCCCCGGGCCGCCAGGCAGCCGCCGTCCAGCCAGATCACCTCGTCGGCGTATTTCTCCACGGCGCCCAGATCGTGGGTCACCAGCACGATGGTCTTGCCGGCGCGCTTGAACTGGTTGATCTTGTCCTCGCACTTGTGGGCGAAGGCCTCGTCGCCCACGGCCAGGACCTCGTCCACCAACAGCACGTCGGGGTCCACGTTGACCGCCACCGAGAAGCCCAGACGCACGTACATGCCCGAGCTGTAGGTGCGCACCGGGGCGTCAATGTACTCGCCCAGGCCCGAGTAGGCCACGATGTGGTCGAAGCGCTCGCTGATCTCCTTCTTGGACAGCCCCAGGATGGTGCCGTTGAGGAAGACGTTCTCGCGGCCGCTGAACTCGGGGTGGAAGCCGGCCCCCAGCTCGATGAGGCTAGATACCCGGCCGTGCACGGCCACGCTGCCCTGGTCGGGCTTGTAGATGCCGGC
>JACQYR010000234.1 GCA_016208115.1 Desulfarculus sp. | reverse complement strand
GCGGGGCCATAACCAGCATCGTTTACCTCTCCGAGTGCCGCAAGTGCGGCACGCTCTTTTGCAGCGAGTGCGGCGGGGAGCGCTGCCCGGACTGCGGCTCCAGGGACAAGCGGGACGCCGGCTACGCCAAGGGATAACGCCAAAGAGGAAGGGGGCAAAATGAAACTGATAATCGAGCGCAATCAGAGAGAGAAAAAGGGGCTACTAGGCGGTTACAAGGGAGTGGCCTTCTCCCTGGCATGCAAGTTGGAACTTTCTCCTGAAGAAAAGGACTTGGTGGACCGCTATATCGTTGGCAACTACACACTTACCTACCGGACGCTGAGCGATGGCACCCAGGAGGCTGAGAACACATTGAACGGGCTCATGGCCGGCGGATACATGGAACTGGAGGACGTGGCCACCTTGCTCCATAACGAGGAGGTTATCAAAGACGCCTGCCAGAAATTCAAGATCCTGCTGGAGGTCATGAAGACCTTCGGCGGCCAAGAGGTCATCGAATTCTAGGGCCAGCCCGGGGGGGAGAGCGCTCCCGACCCCGGCCCTTACTCCCCGAACTTGAGGCTGAGCTGCCGGCCGCCGTCCTCCTGCTCCAGCTTGACCTTGATCTCCAGGTTGTCGTTGCCCAATCCCAGGGCCAAGAGCCCCTTGCCTGAGCCGCCCTCCAGGTGCAGGATGTCCCGCGCCATCTCCAAGGCCCGCGCGCCCACCGCCGGCCCCGGCGAGGGCAGCACGGCCTCGCGGTACTTGGCGGTCACCCTGGCCTGGCCCTCTTGGTCCAGGGTCAGCTCGATCTTCTTGGCGCCGGCGGCCACGGCGTGCAGCACCGCCAGGGCCAGCCACTTGACCGCCGCCTCCTCCTGGTCGGCCTCGCCGGCCAGGCTGGACATGGCCTCCAGGGGATTGCGGTTGGCATAGCACTGGACCATTTCCTGGACCTTGAGGTGCAGGTTGCGCTTGTCCTCCATGGTTCCCTCCTCTTGTGGCGTGGATGCCTGGGCCGCCGGGCGGCCTGCTACCATATCTCGCGGGCCAGGCCGGGGGCCAGGACCGGGCTTTCCTGGGTCAAGGCCTGGTTGCGGCCGGCGCGCTTGGCCGCCAACAGCCGCTGGTCGGCCAGTTGGATGATGCCGTGCAGGGCCTGGTCCACCCCACCCCCCACCGGACCCAGGGCACCGCCCAGGCTCACGGTCACCGCCAGGCCCTCCCAGGGCGCCCCCTGCATGGCCAGGCGCAGCTTCTCGGCCACCCTGCCCAGGCCCTCCTGGTCCACGGGACCCAAGTAGACGATGAACTCGTCGCCGCCATAGCGCCCCACGATGTCCGAGGAGCGCACCCCCCGGGCGATCACCCCGGCCACCTGGCGCAACAACAAATCGCCGGCCTGGTGCCCCTGGCTGTCGTTGATCTCCTTGAAGCCGTCCAGGTCCACCATCAGCACCCCCACCTGGTCGCCGTGGCGCTGGGCCAGGTGCAACAGGGGCTGCACCACCCTGAAAAAGCCGCGCCGGTTGAGCACCTGGGTCAATTGATCGGTGGTGCTCTGCTGGGCCAGAAGCTTGTTCTCCCGCCACAGGCGCACCAGCACCTCGCCGGCCAACTCCAGTTCGGGGCTGCCGCTTCCCCAGCGGCCCAGGGCCTCCAGGAATTGGTGGATATGGGCCTCGTAGCTCTCCAGGGGGGAGTTGAGCCCGTTGATACGCCCCAGGCTGGCCGCGTAGTGGAACAGGGCCGCGAAGGCCGGGTGCAGCAGGTAGAACTCCAGACGGTAGGCCACCACGAAGGCCAGGTTGACCTGGGGCGGCTCCAGGCACTGCTTCTCCAGAAGCCGCACCCTCGCCTCGACTTCCTCCAACTCCTGCGCCACCTGATAGGGGTCCTCGAAGACCTGGGGGACCAGCCCCTGCTGGGCCAGGGCCAACAGAACCTGCCAGAATTCCACGTGCTCCCGCTCCTCCCGGGCCATCCGCCGCCAGAACCTGGCCACCTCGGCCCCGGCGAAGCCTTCGGACAGGCAGCGGTACATCTCGGCGGCCAGCGAGTCAATGTGCAGGCATTTGCGGATGATGGCGGTCATCACCTCTTCAGACACGGCCCCCCCTTTCACCCCGTGACTTACATAATAATAGTTCTCATATATTTTATAATAATTAATCGCGGCGTAACCGGATGCAAGCCCCCCGCATGATACAGATGGCTACCCCGGCGGCCAACAAGGCCGGCCAGGGGAAGGGCCAAGGCCGGCCCGGCCGAATATGCCCACCGCGGCTCGCGGCCCGGCTTGGCCCGCTCAGGGCTCCTGCCAGGCCCCGAAGCGGAAGGTGTCGTGGCTGGCCGGTCCCCACAGATAGCGCTCGGCCTTGGCCTCCACCTCGCGGCGGGCGGCGTGGTCGCGCCAGGCCCGCCAGGAGTCCAGGTCCTCCCAGGTGCTTATCACCAAGAGCTTGTCGGGGTCCTCCAGGCCGTAGAGGGTCTCGCCGGTGATGTAGCCCGGCTGGGCCACGGCCAGGGAGCGCAACTCGCTTAAGACCAGGAGCACATCCAGCATGGTGCCCTCCTGACAACGGCGGGTTATGAAGACCTTCACCGCCATGACCGCCTCCTTTCGCGCCCAAGGGTGGGGGTATGGACAATTGACCGCATGGGGGCGGGCCTGCCTGGGCCGGCCCTGGCCTGGGTCCGGCCAGGGAAACCCGGCCCGCGAATTTGCTGGTGAACATGGGTTGCGAGACTCTACTCATATGCTAGCAGATCGCGCGCGCGCCGTGGGCAATCACCTTGACCGGTGACAAGCACCCGCGCCATGTCTTAGCATGAGGCCCGGGCCGGCGTTGCGCCGGCCAAAACCCCTGGGAGGCAGGCATGCATCTGACGCTCTTGGGCGCTGGCGAGATCGAGCAGGCCCTGGACATGGAGACGGCCATCGAGGTCAACGCCCAGGCCTTCATTGCCCTGAGCCAGGGCCGGGCCATCGCCCCCGAACGCCTGCGTCTGGAGACGCCCCGGGGGGTGGGGCTGGTCATGCCGGCCGCCCTGGAGGGCGCCTCCTGCCTCTGCGTCAAGGTCATAACCATATTTCCCGGCAACCCCGGCCAGGGCCTGCCCACCAGCCAGGCCCTCTTGCTGCTGCTGGACGCCGGCAACGGCCTGCCCCTGGCCCTCTTGGAGGGCGGTCGGCTCACGGCCCTGCGCACCGGCGCCGGCGCGGGAGTGGCCACCCGGCTCTTGGCCCTTCCCCAGGCCCGGGTGCTGGCCCTCTTGGGGGCCGGTGGCATGGCCTGTGACCAGGCACGCGCGGT
>JACQYR010000213.1 GCA_016208115.1 Desulfarculus sp. | reverse complement strand
GGCCAGGATGAGGGCCTGGCGTTATTTTTTCAGGCGGGCGATGCGCCCGGCGATGTCGCTGGTCATGGTCCTGGCCGCCTTCCTGGCAGGGGTTGGTGCGGGCGGTGTTTTCGCCAAACTTATACCATGGGTGCGGGCCGGCGTCCGCCAGGCCGGGCCGGCGTCCGCCCCCCGGAGGTGCCCCGCGAGGTCGCGTCGCGGCGTATGGGCCGGCCTTTATACCAAATTGCGGTCAACCTAGTAGTTTGATCGCAATTTGGTATGCGGGCCAGGGATGGCCCGCCGGGCGCGCCAGCGCCCGGGAGGCCGGGCAAAAACCGGGGTCCCCACAAAGCGTCAGCTTTGTGGGGTGGAGTCACTCTTTTGCCCGGCCGATAGGCAATCAAAGCCATGGACGGCTTTGATTGCCACTCAACATTAGGCCGCGTTGGTCTGCCGGAGGATGCCGTCCAGGTCCTCGCCGGGCACCGGCCGGCTGAAATAGAAGCCCTGCATCAGGTGGCAGCGGCTGGAGCGGAGGAAATCCATCTGCTCCTTGGTCTCCCCGCCCTCGGCCACCACTTGCAGGTTGAGGCTGGTGGCCATGGCGATGATGCCCTGGATGATGGCCACGTCCTCGCGGTTGTGGGGCAGGTCGCGCACGAAGGCGCGGTCTATCTTGATGGCGTCTATGGGCAGCTTCTTGAGGTAGAAGAGCGAGGAGTAGCCGGTGCCGAAGTCGTCCAGGGAGATGCGGATGCCCAGGGCGCGGATGCGCTGCATGGTGGCGATGGAGGCCTCCAGGTTGCGCATGATGACGCTCTCGGTCACCTCCAGCTCCAAATGCTCGGGGGGCAGCTCTGACTCGGCCAGCACATCTTGCAGCATGTCCACCAGATCGAACTGCCACAACAGTTGGCGCGTGGAGAGGTTGACCGCCACCGACAAATGGCCGTGGCCGGCGTCGTGCAGGTCCTTGGTGAAGCGGCAGGCCTCGCGCAGCACCCACTCGCCGATGGGCAGGATCAGGCCCGACTCCTCGGCCAGGGGGATGAACTCCAGGGGGCTTATCATGCCCACCTCGGGCTGGTTCCAGCGCACCAGGGCCTCCATGCCCGTAACCTGGCCGTCGGACAGGCGCAGCTTGGGCTGGTAGTGCACCAGGAACTCGCCCCGGGTGAAGCCCCGGCGCAGGTTGTTCTGCATCACCAGGCGCCGGTTAACCTCGTTGTTAAGGGACGGGCTGTAGAGTTGCAGCCCGCGCTTGCCCTCCTCCTTGGCCCGGTACATGGCCATGTCGGCGTTTTTGATTAGCGTCTCGATGTCCTCCCCGTCGTGGGGAAAGAGCGTGATGCCCACGCTGACGCTGACGAACAATTCGTGGCGCTCGATCTGGAAGGGCTCGGACAGGGCCTGCAACACCCGGCGGCCGGCCATGGCCGCGGCGGTGGGGTTGCCGATGTCCTGCAACAGAAGCAGGAACTCGTCGCCGCCCAGGCGGGCCACGGTGTCCTCGGCGCGCACGCAGTCCAGCAGGCGGCGGGCCACGGCATTGAGCAGGTCATCGCCCAGGGTGTGGCCCAGGCTGTCGTTGATGGTCTTGAAGTTGTCCAGGTCCAGGAACAGCACCGCCAGGCCCAGGCCGCGGCGGCGGGCGTGGGCGATGCCGGCGCTCAGGCGCTCGCCGAAGAGGGTGCGGTTGGGCAGGCCGGTGAGGGGGTCGTAATGGGCCAGGTGCAGCAGTTGCTCCTGGCTGTTGCAGTCCCAGCTCTGCTCGCTGAACAGGGCCACGTAGTGGCTGATGAGCCCGGCCTCCTCCAACAGGCAACTGAGGCTGACCTGGTACAGGGCCCCGGGGAAGGGACCCAGGGGGTAGCTGGCCGCGCCGCGCCATAGGGCCTTGGCCCGCAGGGCGGGCAGTATCTGCCCCTGGAAATCCAGGCCCGTGAACCTGCTCAAGAGCCACTCCAGGCTCTGCTCCCGGGTCTGTTCCGGCCCCAGGCCCATGAATCTGAGCAGGGCGGGGTTGACCCTGAGCAGGTTGCCCTGGCCGTCGGACACGGCCACGCCCTCCTGTAGGCTGTCCATGATGCGCTCGCCCAAATGCGCTTGCAGGCCTTGGCCTTGGGGCGGGGCTTCCAGCGAGGCCCGGCACAGCAGATAAGTGCGCTCGCCGGCCCGCAGCAGGCGGCAGGTCAGGCTGACCGCCAGAAGGTTGCCCTGGCCGTCGCCCACCTCCACCTCCAGGCTGGCCTGGCCCTCTTGGGTCAACAACGCCGCCACCTCTGGCGGCGCGGGCCGGCCCTGACGCAGCATCTGGCCCAGGCGATCGTACAGCTCGCTGGAGGACAGGCCCAGCCAGCGGCTCACGGCCCGGTTCAGGGCCAGACATTGCCCCGGCTGAAGGTCGCGCCCCAGCTCGCAGACAAAGGCCGGGTCTTCCAGGCTGTCCAGAAAGACGTTGAGCAGGCGGATGAGGGACAGGTCATCCAAAATTATGAATTATCCTCGTTAAAGACATGTCAGGGGCGGTCTCCCGCCCCGGCGCCGGGCCGCCTTAAGGTAAGAGCACAAACATTCCTAACTTTCGTTATAATGTGGCACAGTAAGCCAGGCCAGGCAAGGGCTTACTTGTTGCAATCCCGGGGCTCGCCGCGGCCGTTGCTAGGGGCCGGGGCGGAGGCCGAAGCCGCGCGGCCCCTGTAATCAGCCAGATGAAAGCGTCGAGATGCTCAAAGGCCTGCAACATAAAATCCGCAACCTGCCCACCCTGCCGGCCATCCTGAGCCAGATCATTGATCTGCTGGAGCAACCCAATTCCTCGGCCGCCGACATCGAGCGCGTGCTCAAGAACGACCAGGCCCTGACCAGCAAGCTGTTGGCCATGGCCAACTCGGCCTACTACGCCTTTCAGTTCGAGGTCACCACCGTGCGCCGGGCGGTGGTGGCCGTGGGCTACAGCGAGGTGCGCAACCTTTGCATGGGCTTGAGCCTGATGGGTTTCTTGAAGCCATCCGTCTTCCGCGACCGCCAGATGGCCGAGTCGCTGTGGCTGCACTCCCTGGCCGTGGCCCAGGCGGCCAAGCTGTTGACCCAGAAGACCCGCGGCATGGACCCCGAGGTGGCCTACACCGCCGGCTTGTTGCACGACATCGGCAAGGTGGTGCTGGCCGCCTTCTATCCCGACGAGGTGGATAAGCTAAGGCAACTGCTGGCCCAGGGGGGCCTGGCCTTCAGCGAGGCCGAGCACCAGTTGGGCGTCTCCCACAGCGAGGTGGGCAAGTTCCTGTCCGAGCACTGGAAGCTGCCCGAGCTGTTGTCCCAGGTCATCAGCCGCCATCACACCCCCCACGCCAGTCTGGAGCACCACCAGATGGTCAGCGCCGTGCACGCCGCCGACTACCTGGCCCACGGCCTGGGCTTTGGCGACGGTTACCGGCCGGAGCCGCCCAAGCTCAACCCCAAGGCCCTGGAGGGCCTGGGCATGGAGGTGGCCCAGTTCAAGGAATGCGCCGTGGCCGTGGCCAAGGGCCGGGAGCAGATCCACGACCTGTGGCGGCAGATGGTCAACGGCACCGGCGGCTAGCCCCGCCAGGGGGGCTTCTCCAGCAAATCCAGCCCCTCACCGGGGTAGACCCGCCGCTCTTGGGCCGGGGTGGGTCCCTCCACCGGCGGCCAGTGCCCGGGCTGGGGCGCCGCCCCCTCGCGGGCCACGTCCGTGGGCTGGCGGTCCACCATGCGCGGCTCTTGGTGGGGGTCCCAGGGGCCGGCCCGGTGGGCGAACTCGATGGCCACGCCGTTGGGGTCGAAGGCGTATATGGAGTGGATGAAGGCGTGGTCCATGGGCTCGCTGACCCAGAAGCCGGCGGCCTCCAGACGGTCCTTTAGCTCCCACAGATCATCCTCGCTCTCCACACCCAAGGCCAGGTGGTCAAAGGCGAAAGGCCCCGCCGTGGGGTAGCCGTGGTCCTTCTCGGGGATGGGCTCCACCCCCGGCCACTCGAAGAAACCCAAGAGGCAGCCCGGGGCCAGCTCGAAGAAATACTGCCGCGCCCCAGGCTTGCCCAGGCCGGCCGCCAGGGGCAGCCCCACCAAGTCGCGCCAGAAGCGGATGGTGCGGTCCATGTCGCCGGTGGCCAGGGCCAGGTGGTGAAAACCGGTGAACTTGCTCATGGCTTCGTCCCTCCTGGGGTTGGCGGCGCCGTCCCCCTTGGCTGGGGTGGCCGCGCCGCGGCTGCCTTTCATTGTAATCACTGGCCACCCGCCCCACCAGGCTCCCGGGGAGGGTTATTTTGGTTTGACCAGCTTGTGATATTTGGTATGATCGCGGCTGGTTAAGCCCGGCAAACCCCGGCGCGCAAGATGCTTGACGTCCCCCGTGGGGTGTGCTAACAATTGGCCCCTAGGGTTTCGGATAGGCTAACTACTTCATTGTACTGAACAAATGTTCCCAATGCCCCGGCCGGCCCCAGCGGATCGGGACCATGGCGGGCGTGGAGCCGTATTATTTTGACGTTATCAGAACTCTTGGATCGCAAGAAGGCCACCCTGGCGGACCAGTGGTTCAACCAGGCGGTGGCCACCTATCCCGACGAGTCCTCGCGCTTCCTCAAGCGCAAGAAGGACCAGTTCCAAAACCCGGTGGGCTACACCCTGGCCGAGCACACCGAGGCCATCCTGGATCAGCTTATCGGCCCCCTGGACCGCGAGAAGGTGGCGGCCAGCCTGGACCGCATCGTGCGCATCCGGGCCATCCAGGACTTCAGCGCCTCCCAGGCCCTGGCCTTCATCCCCACCCTCAAGGGCATCGTGCGCCGCGAGCTGGCCAAGGACCTGGCCAAGCAGGATCTGGCCGAGGACCTCAGGCTTTTCGAGGAACGCCTGGACCAGGTGCTCTTGATGGCCTTCGATATCTTCATGTCGGTGCGCCAGCGGGTCTACGAGATGAAATGCGAGGAGGTCAAGAGGCTCTACTACCAGGTGATACGGCGGGCCGACATCATGGCCCCCATCCCCCAGCAGGAGGAGCCCGACCTGACGCCGCCGAAATAACCGCCCCTGGCCCGGCCCCGGCGGGCAAGAGCGGATGAACATCAATATAAAGGGAAATAAACGATGCCGACAATGACAGCCAAACCTGAAACGAGGTAGCGTTCCATGAGCTTCATTTTTTCCATCATTGCCGTGACGGCACTCGTTGGGGTTGCGTTGGCGGGGGTGGCGTTGGATTTGCGCTACTTCATGGCGGTGGTCCTGCCCTACGCGGCGCTGGCCACCTTCGTGTTGGGCGTGGCCTACCGGGTGCTGAAGTGGTCCAGCGCGCCGGTGCCCTTCAGGATTCCCACCACCTGCGGCCAGGCCAAGGGCCTCGACTGGGTCAAGACCAACAAGATTGACAACCCCTGCTCCACCGGGGCGGTCCTGGTGCGGATGTTCCTGGAGATATTCCTCTTCCGCTCCCTGTTCCGCAACACCCGCATGGAATACCGCGAGGGCGGCAAGGTCCGCTACGGCTCCAGCAAGTGGCTGTGGCTCTTCGGCCTGCTTTTCCACTGGTCGTTTTTGATCGTGGTCCTCAGGCACATGCGTTTCTTCTTCGAGCCGGTGCCCGGGCTGATCCAGGCCATCGAGCACGCCGACACCTTCTTCGAGATGGGCCTGCCCCTGCCCGGCCCCAACGGCTTGGAGGTGAGCCTGCCCCTCTTGGCCCAGAGCGGCGTGATCCTCTTGGCGGCGGCCACCTTCCTGCTTCTGCGCCGGTTGGTGAACTCCCAGGTGCGCTACATCTCCCTGGCCGCCGACTGGTTCCCGCTTCTGCTCATCATCTTCATCGCCAAGACCGGCATCATCATGCGCTACGTGCTCAAGGCCGACGTGGTGGCCATCAAGAAGCTGACCATGAGCCTGGCCACCTTCCATCCCGCCCTGCCGACCGAGCCCATCAGCTTCATGTTCTACGTGCACATCGTCTTGGTCTGCACGCTCTTGATCTACTTCCCCTTCAGCAAGCTGATGCACCTGGGCGGCGTGTGGCTCTCCCCCACCCGCAACCTGGTGAACAACAGCCGCGAGGTCAGGCACGTCAACCCCTGGAATCCCGAGGTCCACTTCCACACCTACTCCGAGTACGAGGACGACTTCCGGGAGCAGATGATCGAGGCGGGAATCCCAGTGGAGAAGGAAGCATAATATGGCCACCCAAACACCCAAGCCTCAAGAGATACTCACCACCCTGGGGCACCAGCCTCCCAGCGAGAACTGGATGGACACCAAGCCCGAGTTCCGCCCGGGCATGTACTGCCACCCGGTCAAGATCGCCAGCTTGGAGGGCATGGGCGGCAAGTACGCCCGCGAATGGGCACCCGCCGAGCCCGACTGGAAGCTGCCCGCCGACTGGAAGGGCATCGTCAAGGAGGGCCTCAAGGACCGCCTCAACCGCTTCCGCTCCTTCCAGGTCTTCATGGACATCTGCGTGCGCTGCGGCGCCTGCGCCGACAAGTGCCACTTCTTCATCGGCACCGGCGACCCCAAAAATATGCCGGTCTTGCGCGCCGAACTGATCCGTAGCGTCTACCGCGGCGAATTCAAGACGGCGGGCAAGATACTGGGCAAGCTGGCCGGCGGGCGCAAGCTCACCGAGGAGGTCATCAAGGAGTGGTTCTACTACTTCTTCCAGTGCACCGAGTGCCGCCGCTGCTCGGTCTTCTGCCCCTACGGCATTGACACCGCCGAGATCACCATCATCGCCCGCGAGATCATCAACCTCCTGGGCCTGCAAATTGACTGGATCGGCACCCCGGTCAACGCCTGCTACCACATCGGCAACCACCTGGGGCTCAAGCCCCACACCTTCAAGGAAAACATCGAGTACCTCCTGAGCGACGTCGAGGAAAACGTGGGCATCACCATCGAGCCCACCTTCAACCGAAAAGGCGCCGAGATACTCTTCGTCACCCCATCGGGCGACGTCTTCGCCGACCCCGGCATCTTCACCTGCATGGGCTACCTGGTCCTGTTTGAGCACCTGGGCCTGGACTACACCTGGTCCACCTACGCCTCCGAGGGCGGCAACTTCGGCTTCTTCACCAACAACGAAACCATGAAGAGGCTGAACTACAAGATGTACGCCGAGGCCAAGCGCCTGGGCGTCAAGTGGATACTGGGCGGCGAGTGCGGCCACATGTGGCGGGTGGTGCACCAGTACATGGACACCATGAACGGCCCGGCCGACCACCTGGAGGTGCCCAAGAACCCGCTCACCGGCACGGTGTTCAACAACGCCAAGTCCACCAAGATGGTGCACGTCACCGAGTTCACCGCCGACTGCATAAAGCACAACAAGCTGAAGCTTGACCCCAGCCGCAACGACCACTACACCGTCACCTGGCACGACTCCTGTAACACCAGCCGCGGCATGGGCTTCCTGGAGGAACCCCGCTACGTGCTCAACGCCGTGTGCAACAACTTCTACGAGATGCCCGACACCACCATCCGCGAGCAGACCTTCTGCTGCGGCTCGGGCTCGGGCCTCAACGCCGGCGAGAACATGGAACAGCGCATGCGCGGCGGCCTGCCCCGGGCCAACGCCGTGCGCTACGTGCACGAAAAGCACGGCGTCAACCTCTTGGGCAACATCTGCGCCATTGACCGCGCCTCATTGAAGCCCCTCATGGACTACTGGGTGCCCGAGGTGGCGGTGGCGGGCCTGAGCGAGCTGGTGGCCAACGCGCTCATCATGGAAGGCGAGAACGCCCGGAGCACCAACCTGCGCGGCGAGGAGATCAACGACCTGCGCGAGGAGGCCGGCCTGGAGCCCATCGACTTCCCCGATCCTGATGAGGAAGGCGCCGGAGAGGAGGGTGAGGAGTAATGCAGATAAAAGACAGACCGATCATCATAGCCGGGATACTCATATTCCTGGCCATCTTCACCTTCCCCTTGTGGAGCGCCATGGGCAAGGCCGCCCCTGAGCCCAAGGTGGAGTTGCCCAAGGACGTCAAGGAGTGCGTGGCCCCCAAGGACTACATGCGCACCTCCCACATGCAGCTCTTGAACGAGTGGCGCGACTCGGTGGTGCGCGACGGCAACCGCATCTTCGTGGCCTTTAACGGCAAGCAGCACAACATGAGCCTGACCAGCGAGTGCCTGCGCTGCCACACCGACAAGGCCAAGTTCTGCGACCAGTGCCACAACTACACGGGCGTCAACCCCTTCTGCTGGGATTGCCACACCTACCCGAAGGAGAGCAAATGATGGCCTTCAACAGGAGAGACTTTCTGAAGATCGCCGGGCTCTCCGCCGCGGTCGGGCTGGGAGGCAAGACGGCATGGGAACTGCTCTTGCCCGGGCAGTTGGACGCGGCGGAGATGCCGGCCGCCTCCGGGCTGACGGCCAAGCGCTGGGGCATGGCCCTGGACGTCAAGAAATTCACCCCGGCCGTGCGCCAAGCCTGCATCGCCGTATGCAACCAGAGCCACAACGTGCCCAAGATTGACTCCAAGCAGGGCCTCAAGTGGATATGGGAGGCCGGCTACGAGGCCGCCTTCCCGGACCTGGAAGCCGAGTACGTGGAGGACGAGATCAAGGAGATGCCCTTCCTGGTCATGTGCAACCACTGCGACAACCCGCCCTGCGTGCGGGTGTGCCCCACCAAGGCCACCTTCAAGCGCGGCGACGGCATCGTGATGATGGACATGCACCGCTGCATAGGCTGCCGCTTCTGCATGGCCGCCTGCCCCTACGGCTCGCGCAGCTTCAACTTCCACGACCCCCGCAAGTTCCTGCCCGACCCGGCGCCCAACAAGGACTACCCCACCCGCACCAAGGGCGTGGTGGAAAAGTGTACCTTCTGCACCGAGCGCCTGGCCGTGGGCAAGCTGCCCTACTGCGTGGAGGCCAGCCAGGGCGCCATGCTCTTCGGGGACATGAGCGACGCGGGCAGCGCCCCCCGCAAGGCCCTGCGCACCCGTTACGCCATCCGCCGCAACGCGGGCCTGGGTACCAACCCCCAGGTCTATTACTTGATTTGAGGTAGCCATGCTCGAGAAAGCTTTACAAGGTGAACCGAGATACTGGGGCTGGCTCGTACTCCTGTTGGTGGGCATCGGCGCGGGCTTCGGGGCCTACTCCGTGCAATTCCAGCAGGGCCTGTCCATAACGGGCATGAGCCGTGACGTTTCCTGGGGCTTCTACATCGCCAACTTCACCTTCCTGGTCGGCGTGGCCGCCTCGGCGGTGATGCTGGTGCTGCCCTACTACCTGCACCACTACAAGACCTTCGGCCGCATCACCCTGCTGGGTGAGTTCCTGGCCATCGCCGCCGTGACCATGTGCGTGCTGTTCATCATCGCCGACCTGGGCAAGCCCCAGCGCGTCAACAACGTGCTCTTGCACCCCACGCCCAATTCGGTGCTGTTCTGGGACATGATCGTCCTGAACGTCTACCTGATACTCAACCTCGTCATCGGCTGGGCCACCCTGGGGGCCGAGCGCAAGGAACTGCCCCCGCCCAAGTGGATCAAGCCGCTTATCTATCTTTCCATACCCTGGGCGGTCTCCATCCACACCGTCACGGCCTTCCTCTACGCCGGCCTGCCCGGCCGCGGCTTCTGGCTCACGGCCATCCTGGCCCCCCGCTTCTTGGCCTCGGCCTTCGCCGCCGGCCCGGCGGTCTTGATCCTCTTGGCCATGCTGGTACGCAGGCTGACCAAGTTCGATGCCGGCAAGGAGGCCATCCAGACGCTCGCCAAGATCGTCACCTACGGCATCATCCTGCACATCTTTTTCTTCTTCCTCGAGGTCTTCACGGTGGGCTACAGCAAGATCCCCAGCCACCTGACCCACCTGGAGTACCTCTACTTTGGCCTGCACGGGCACAACGGCCTGGTGCCCTTCATGTGGACGGCCATGTTCTGCGGCTTCACGGCCATCCTGCTCCTGGTGGTGCCCAAGTTCCGCCAAAATGAGCGCCTGCTGGGCATTGCCGCGGTGCTGACCTTCATCTGCACCTGGATTGACAAGGGCATGGGCATGATCTCCGGCGGTTTCGTGCCCAACCCCCTGCACGAGGTCACCGAG
>JACQYR010000212.1 GCA_016208115.1 Desulfarculus sp. | reverse complement strand
CAAAAAGCGCAGGCGCGAAGCGCCAAGCTTTTTGGGAGAGTTAGCCGAATTCATTGCGGCTAACTCGAGTTGAAAAAGTCCAGGGATGGACTTTTTCAACATCCTGCTATCGAGCGCGGGCCGCCATCTGGCAGGGGCCGGGGATCATGAAGTCGTTGCTTTTTTCCAGGGACTGCTTGTCGCCGCCCAGGATGTTCAGCCAGGCCCGATAGGCCCCGCCCTCGGGCACCTTGGGCAACTGGTCGCAGCGCACGTAGAGCTGGAAGTTCTGGCGGGTGGGGTCCTCCACGCGCACGTACAGGGCCTTGGGCTCGCCGGCCGGGGTCATGTCGCCGCTCTTGGAGCGGGTCTCGGCTTGCAGGTTGAGTTGCAGCCACAGGGCCTTCTGGGCCTTGAGGTCGCTCAGGTCGGCCAGCACGTGCACCGACAGGCCCGGCTTGCCCTGGCCCTCGCTGTCATCGCTGACCCAGATGCGCTGGAAGCGCGGCTGGCCCTTTTCTTCGTTGCTTCCCCAGGCCGGGGTGCTGTCGCCCTCCTTGGAGGGGACCGAGACATGATCCCGGCCGCCCTCCGAGCGGCTGGCCAGGCCCTGGCCGAACTGGCAGGGCTGGGCCACCTCCACCTCGGGGCTCTTCTCCACCGGCTTCTGGCCGGCCCCCAGGATGGTCAGGGAGGCCTTAAGCCGGCCGTCCGGCGGCACCGGCGGCAACTGGTCGCAGCGCACGAAAAGCACGTGGCGGTTCTTGGTGCCGTCTTCTATACGCTGGTACAGGGACTTGACCGCCCCGGCCCCCTTGCCCTCGGGCTTGAGGTCCAGGCGCAGCCACAGGCCCTGCTCGGGCACCAGGTCCGTGACCTCGGCGCGCACGTACACCGCCAGGCCCCGCGCCCCGCCCAACTCGTGGTTGTCCTCCACATACACCGAGGTGAAGCGGGGCTCGTTGGGCTGGCGGTTGCGCACCATGGCCGCCGTGGGGGCCGGAGGCGCCGAGGCGTTGAGGTAGGGCCTCACCGCCGCCAGGAGCTTCTCCTCGCTGGCCAGGCCCTCGAAACGGTCCACCACCCGCCCCTGGGGGTCAATCACCAGGGTGGTGGGCAGCACCTTGACCTGCCCCAGCTTGATGGCCAGGTCCTTGTCGCCCATGACCACGGGGAATTCCACGTTGTTGCGCACCGCGAAGGGCTTGACCACCGACAGGCCGCCGGTGTCCAGGGAGAAGCCCAGCACGCTCACGCCCTTGGCCCCGTAATCCTGCTGGAGCTTGTTCAGCTTGGGGATGCCGTCCTTGCAGGGGCGGCACCAGGTGGCGAAGAAGTCCAGAAGCACCACCCGGCCCTTGAAGTCCGCCAGGCTCAGCTTGCCCCCGTAGATGCTGGGCAGGTTGAAGTCCACGGCCTGGTTGCCCTGGGCCAGGGCCGCCGGGGCGTTGAGCAGCAATATCATGGAGATGGACAGGAGGGACAGGAGGGCGGCGCGTTTGCGGATCATGGGCGACTCCCGGTTAGAACGTCAACACATAATACCATTTAACCGGCCCGGGGCAAGTTGACACCCGGGTGGGGGGCCGGTATGCTAACTCACGCTGAATAGCCCGACAAGTTTAGGGTTTTCTGGGTGGCGCCCCCGCCGAGCGCGGCGGGGAGCCCTGGAGCAGACCCCCCTGTGCCGACCCCGCCCGCCGCTGGCGCCGGGCCTGGTGGACGGCGGGACCAACAGCCCCCTTGCTTCTTCCCCAGGCCGAGGACCAAGGCCCCATGACCGACCCCACGGGACATCTAGTCGAGTACATAGATAAAAACCGCATCATCCTAGGCCTGGTCAACTCCAACAAAAAAGGCCGCCTGGGCCTGTGGACCGCCCAGGACCGCCAGGAGGCCCTGCCCCAGGGTCGCATCCTGCTGATGGCCCCGGCCGCCGTCTCGCCGGACCGCCCCCGGTCCAGCCAGGTGGAGTACATGCGCAAGGTGGAGGCCCGCCGCGAGGAGCTGGCCGCCGGCGTGGACGTGGCCGAGCTGTGGGAACTGGTGCACGAGGAACAGGAACCCCTGCCGCTCAAGGACCTGGCCCAGCTCTGTTTCGGCCAGGAGACGGGCAGCGACCACCTCTCGGCCACCCTGCGGGCCTTGTTCAACGAAAGACTTCACTTCCGTCTAGCCGACGGCGCCTTCCTGCCCCTGAGCGCCGAGCAGTTGCAGCAAAAGCTGGAACAGGCCCGGCGCGAGGCCAGCCAACAGGCCCTCTTGGACCAGGCCGTGGGCTTCCTGAAATCCCTGCCCGAGACTGGCCCGCCCAGCGCCGACCCGCCCCCGGGTCTGGTGGATTTGCTCATCGAGCTGGTGATCTGGGAGGACGAGGCGCCTCGGGCCAAGAAGGCCAAGGAGATCGCGGCCCTGGCCAACCTGGGCGGCAAGCGGCAGGTCTTCGACCTCCTGGTGCGCCTGGGGGTCTTCCAGCCCCACGAGAACCTGGAGCTCAGGCGCGAGGGCATCCCCCAGGGCTTTGGGGCTGAACTGGAAACCCAGGCCCGCCAGTTGGCCCCCTTCGCCGGTCTGGACGGTGGCCGCGAGGACCTCACCGAGCTGTATACCTTCACCATTGACGGCCAGTACACCACCGACTTTGACGACGCCCTGAGCTTCGAGCCCCACCCCGAGGGCGGCGGCACCCTGGGGGTGCACATCACCGACGCGGCGGCGGTGCTGCCCCTGGGTAGCCCCCTGGACCAGGAGGCCCTGGGCAGGGGCAGCTCCATCTACCTGCCCGACACCCGCATACCCATGCTGCCGCCCAGGCTGAGCGAGGATGCCCTTAGCCTGCGCGAGGGCGAGCCGCGACCGGGCATCAGCTTCCTGGCCCGCCTGGACGGCCAGGGCCAAATCCTGGAATACCGCCTGTGCCGCAGCCGGCTCAAGGTGCACAAGCGCCTGACCTACGACGAGGCCGACCAGCTCATAACCCACGACCCTGGCCTCAAGGGCCTGTACGAAACCTGCCTGGCCTCACGCCAGCGCCGGGGCCAGGCCGGGGCCTACTTCCTGCCCCTGCCCGAGGTGATAATGGGCGTGGACGAGGAGGGCCAGGTGTGGGTGCGCCGCCTGGACCGCGACGGACCGTCCCGGGAGATGGTGGCCGAGACGGCCATCCTGGCCAACACCCTCTGCGGCCAGTACCTGGCCCAGCAGGGAGTGCCGGCCCTTTACCGCATCCAGGCCCCGCCCCGCGAACCCTTTGAGGAGGGCGACCCCTCGGACCTGTTCCTGCACTTTCGGCAGCGCCGGCTCTTGAACCGGGTGGACATCTCCACCAAGCCCGGCCGCCACGCCAGCCTGGGGGTGGAGAACTACACCCACGCCACCAGCCCCATCCGCCGCTACCTGGACCTGGTGATGCAGCGCCAGGTGGGGGCCGTGCTGGCAGGCCAGGCCCCGCCCTTTGGCGAGGCCGAACTGAAGGACTACGCCATGCGCGTGGAGCCGGTGGTGCGCAAGGGCATGAAGATGCGTCAGGCCGGCAACTGCTCATCACCGACATCACGCTCCTGACCACCATCCCCGTGGAGGCCGGCCAAAAGCTGGACCCCGGCCAGAGGGTGATGATTAAGGTGGTCAAGGCCGACGCCTTTTACGACGTGCTGCGGGTGGCGCTGGTCTAATCCTGGGTTGATCGCAACCGCGTGGTTTTCACCGCGGCAAGACGGGCGGGGGTAAACCCCGCCCCTACATTAAGACAACGCCGTTGTTACTTTTCTTGATGTAGGGGCGGGGTTTATCCCCGCCCGCTCTTCGTTTGGCCAGTGGTTATGCGTCCTGACGTGCATCGCGCCTTTTCAGGCCTTTCCGCAAAACACCTCCAGCGCCTCCCGCCAGCCCGCCGCCTGCGCCTCCCAGGTCCACCCCGCCGCCAGTACCCGCATGTCCCCGCCCCGCGCCAGGGCCGGCTCCGCCGCCAGGGGCCTTAGCGCCGCCGCCAGGCCGCCAGGCTCATAGAGATAGCGCGCCGGGTAGAGCGAGGGGTAGACCAGCCTGTCGGGCAGCACCGGCCGGCAGCCGGCCCACACCGCCTCGGCCCCGCCGAGGCCGAAGTACTCCTGGCGGGCGGTGCTCACCACCACGTCGGCCCACAACAGCCAGCGCCAGTATTCTCGCCGGTCCGCCACGGCGCCCCACTGGCGCACCCGCGTGCCCAGTTCCTCCTGGGCCTGGGCAAAGACCCTGGGTGGCCTTCCCGAGCGCGGCCCCAACACCGCCACTTCGAAGGCCAGGCCCTCCCCTGCCAGCGCCGCCAACGCAGCGAAAAAGGCCTCCGGGTCCTTGTCCTGGGACCAGCGGTGGTTCCACAAGACGCGCAAGGGGCCAGAGCGGGGCTCCCGCTCCAGGCCAGCAGCCGGCCCGGTCTCCAGGGGCACCGGCAGCACCAGGCTCTTGCCCGCAATGGCCTCCACCAGGGCCGAGGGGACGGCGTCGGGCAGGCGAGAGAGCAAATCGCGGGCCGCCGCCAGAAACTGGTCACGCTGATAGGCCGAGTTGAAGACCACCACCCGCGCGGCCTGGGCGCTGCTCAAGTTGCTGAAGGCCAGGAACAGATCGCGCTCTTGTTGGGCCGCCCCGGCCTGGCCGGGCGCGGGGTAGCAGAGCTGGTTCTCGTGGAAATAGACCAAGGCCGGCACGCCCGCCAGGGCCGGGCACAGGCCCCGTAGCTCGGCCAGGTTCAGCATGGATGAGCAGAGCAGGCCGTCCCAGCCCTCTTGCAGGAGGTCCGCCGCCGCCAGGGCCAGGAATGAGGCCGCCCCGCGCAGACGCCAGCGGAAATGCCGCCCCGGCAGGGTCGCGGCTGCCCAGCGCGCCGGCACATGCCTCAGCAGCCCCTCCAGCAGGGCGCGGTGGGAGGCGTTGGCATAGGGCTCGATAAAAAGCAGACGCGGACCGGAGTCTCCGGCCCGCGTCAGGGTAAGGTCGGTGTTGGTCAAGGCCCTAGCGGATGATGCTCTTGGCCGGGTGGAAGCCGCCGGGCACCGACTTGCAGGGGGCCACCAGCACCCGCCGGCCTAGCACCGTGCCGGGGTTGGTGACGCTGTTACAGCCGGTCTCGCTGGCGTCGCCCATGATGGCCCCGAACTTGCGCCGCTCGACGGTGTGGGACTGCTCCCCCACCTTGATGTGGAAGGGCCGGTCAATGATCTTGAGGTTGGCCAGCTTGGTGCCTGCCCCCAGATTGACCTCGCGCCCCAGGATGGAGTCGCCCAGGTAGGCGAAGTGGCCGGCCTTGGCCCCGTCCAGCATCACCGAGTTCTTGATCTCGGTGGTGTGCCCCACCACGCAGCCTTTGCCCACCAGGCAGCCGCCGCGCAGATAGGCCCCCTGGCGCACCTCGCTGCCCGGACCGATGAAGGTGGGGCCCTTGAACAGGCTGCCCGGCTCCACCACCGCCCCCGGGGCGATGTGCACCTGGTCGTCCATGAAGACCGCGCCGGCGTGGATCACCGCCACGTCGCCCACCTCCTGGCCACCCAGGCGCACGCGCATCTTGCCCTTGGTGGGGTCGCCGCCCAAAAGCTCGAAGCCCGAGTCATAAACCTGGCCCCGGTGTACCACCACGGTCTGGGCCAGCAGGTCGCCGCCCCGCCGGCGCAACAAGGGCGCCGTGGCCCCGGCCAGGGCCACGGCCTGGCTGGTGTAGGGGGCGATGCGTTCCAGGGCCTGCCAGACAAAATCCAGCCCCTCGAAGAGCGAGGCGTGGGTCAGGCCCTCCATCTCGAACAGGTCCTTGGGCGATACCATGGGTAAATCCTTTGCCTGTGGCCGCCCCCGCCGCCCCTGTCCAGGGGGCGCCCGTGGACGCCGTACCCTACCAGTATAGCCTGACCGGCAGGCCCTGGCCGCTTAAGTACTCTTTGATCTGGGCCACCGTGTAGTGGCCGTAGTGGGTCATGGAGGCGATCAAGGCCGCGTCGGCCTGGCCTATGGTCAGCACATCCACCAGGTGCTGTAGCCGGTCCGGGTGCCGTCGGCGTCAATGCTGTTGAGGCAGATCTCGCCGGCCCCGCGCTCCTGGGCTTCCTTGGCCCAGGCCAGGGCGTCCAGGCCCATGCGCTTGCGCCCGCCGTGGATGACCATCTCGTAGCCCGATGGCGTGGCGGGGCTTTCGCCCACCCGGAGCACGTCCATGCCCAGCACCACGCACTGGGAGCCGAACTGCTTGGCGCCCTCGCTGATGATCGCCGGGTTCTGCACCGCCGAGGAGTTGACGCTGACCTTCTCGGCCCCGGCGGCCAGCACGGCGTACATGTCGCTGACCGTGCGCAGACCGCCGCCCACCGAGAAGGGCATGAAGATGGTGGCCGCCACCCGGCGCACCACCTCGATCATGATGCCCCGGGCGTCACTGCTGGCGGTGATGTCGTAGAACACCAGCTCGTCGGCGCCCTGCTCGTAGTAGAAGGCCGCCATCTCCACCGGGTCGCCGATGTCAATGTTGCCCTTGAACTTGATGCCCTTGGTCAGCTTGCCGTCGCGCACGTCCAGGCAGGGGATGATCCGCTTGCTAAGCATCGGCCCCCTCCTTGCCGTCCCAGGAGGTGAAATTCTTGAGGATGCTTAAGCCCGGCCTTCCTGACTTCTCGGGGTGGAACTGCACGGCCACCAGGTTGCCGCGCGCCACGGCCGAGGCGAACTCGTAGCCGTAGCCGGTCACCCCCAGCACGTCCTCCGGCTTGGCCGGCGCGGGGTGATAGGAGTGCACGAAGTAGAACTCGGCCTCTTGGGGCAGCCCCGCGAAGACCGGGTGGGACCGTAGCCAGCGCACCTTGTTCCAGCCCATGTGCGGCACCTTGAGCGCCGCGCCAGTGCCGTCCGTGTGCGTTAGGGGAAAGCGCACGGTCTGGCCGGGCAGGATGCCCAGGCAGGTGGCCAGGTCCTCCTGGCTGGACTCGAAGATCACCTGGGTGCCCAGGCAGATGCCCAAGACCGGCCTGCCGCTGGCCACGGCGTCCCTTAGGGCCTGGTCCAGGCCCAGGCGCCTTAGCGAACTCATGGCCGCGCCAGCGGCGCCCACGCCGGGGAAGATCACGCGCTCGGCGGCGGCGATCTCGGCCAGGTCCTGGGTGATGACCGACTCCGCGCCCAGGTGGGTCAAGGCCCGTTGCACGCTGGTCAGGTTGCCGGCCTCGTAGTTGATGATGGCGATCACGATAAGTCTCGCAAACAGGGGTTGAGTTCAGGACTCCCAGCACCAGATACATGGTCATGGTGAGCGAAGCGAAGCAATCTCCTGAACCATATTACCAAGAGATTGCTTCGCCGCTACCGCCACTGGCAATGACCGGGAGTAGGGACCAAGTCCCAAAACCTAGCCTCGCCCGTCGCGTTAGTATTGGTAGAAGCCCCGCCCGGTCTTGCGTCCCAGCCAACCCTGGTCCACGTATTTGCGCAGCAGGGGGCAGGGGCGGTACTTGCTGTCGCCCAGGCCCTCGTGCAGCACGTTAAGGATGGCCAGGCAGGTGTCCAGGCCGATGAGGTCGGCCAGGGCCAAGGGCCCCATGGGGTGGTTCATGCCCAGCTTCATCACCTGGTCCACGTCGGCGGGCAGGCCCACGCCCTCCATCACGCAGTAGATGGCCTCGTTTATCATGGGCAACAGCACCCGGTTGGCGATGAAGCCCGGGTAGTCGTTGGCCGGCACGGGGGTCTTGCCCATCTTTTGCGACAGCGCCACGGTAAGCTCGTGGCACTCATCACTGGTGGCCAGGCCGCGGATCACCTCCACGAGCTGCATCAAGGGCACCGGGTTCATGAAGTGCATGCCGATGATGAGCTCGGGACGCCGGGTGGCCCCGGCGATCTTGGTGATGCTGATGCTGCTGGTGTTGCTCGACAGCACCACCCCGGGCCGGCAGAAGGCGTCCAGCTTGCGGAAGACGTCCAGCTTGAGAGCCACGTTCTCGGTGGCGGCCTCCACCACGAAGTCGGCCGCCGTCATGTCCTCCAAGCTGACACTGGGCGTGATGCGCGCCAATATCTGGCTGGCCTGCTCTTGGCTGAGCTTTTCCTTTTTGACCAGGCGGCCCAGGCTGGACTCGATGGTGGCCAGCCCGCGCTGCACGAACTCGTCCTTGATGTCGTTCATGATGACGTTATAGCCGGCGGCGGCCGCCACCTGGGCGATGCCGTTGCCCATCTGCCCCGCGCCCACCACGCCGATGCTCTGCACTTCCATGTTCGTCTCCCTCACGAAAGCTGGCTTATTTCATGCGTTGCAACATGCCCTGTAGATACTGCCGGGCCTCTTCGAAATTGGGGTTAATCTCCAAGGCCTTCTTCACCACGCCCAGGGCCTGCTTGTGCTGGCCTCCCTCGAAAAGGGCGCGGCCCAGGTTGAACCACAGGTTCTCGTCGCCGTTGGTCAAGGAAAGGGCGCGGTGATAGTGGCGCACGGCCTCGACAAAGAGCCCCATCTTGCGCAGGGCCATGCCGAACTCGTTGAAGATGTGCTTGTTCTGGGGCTCCAGCACCGCCTCGATGGTTCCGAGCTTGCGGAAGATGTTGGCGGCCTTCTCGGGTTGGCCGGTGGCCAGGTAGGTCTTGCCCAGGCCGAAGTTGGCGCGCACGTTCTGCTCGTCCAACTTGATGGCGTTGCTGAACTCGAACTCGGCCGAGAGATACTCCTTGGCCTCCAGGTGGCGCTCGGCCCGGGCGGCCACGCGGTCGGCCTGCTGCTGGCGCAGGGAAACCTTGCGCGGCGAGAACTCGGGGGCGTACTCGAAGCGTTTTAAAAATTCATCGAGGGGCACCCACTCCACAAAGCCGGTGGGCGCGTCGTGCATATCCAACAGCTCCACGCGCACGGTGCCCTGGGTTATCTCGCTGGCCAGCCAGTAGTTCTCCATGGTGGCGTTCTTGGAGGTGTCACCGGTGCCCACCTTGCCCTTGATACGCTCCACGTAGTAGCCAAGGGGTATTTCCGGGGTCTGGGCCATGGTCGTTTCCTCACAGGATCGAGGGACAAGCCCGTTGGGCCGGTTAGTCAAACTCCCCGGCGGCGAAGGCGGCGAAATAGCGGAACATGGCCACCAGGCCCAGGCCCACGGCCAGCCAGATGGTGTAGGTGCCCAAAATGAACATCCAGGGCTGGCCAAAGGCGTGGCCCATGACTATGAACCCAAAGGACCAGGCCAGCACCGCCGTCTTGTACTTGCCCCAGGTGTTGGCCTTGACCTTGGGGGCCGGCCTGAGTGGCCGCCCCTGGCGCCAGCGCCGCCAAAACACCAGCAAGGGTATGGCCAGGGCGTGCAGGTCCATGGAGGCGGCCAGGACCAACAGCCGCCAATCGGCCATGCCCCGCCACCACAGCACCACCATCAGCACCGCCGCGAAGAGCTTGTCGGCCAGGGGGTCCAGCATGGCCCCCAGCTCGGTGACCTGGCCGCGCACCCTGGCCACGGCGCCGTCCAGGTTGTCGCTCAGTCCCGAGATCAGGCCGATGGCCACGATCCAGCCCAGGTGGGCCTGGCTCAGGCCCAAGAAGAGGATGGCCACGGTCCCGGTCATGCGCAGGATGGTCAGGTGGTTGGGGGTGATCCAGGCGGGCACCAGGCCCACGATCCAGGCCGCCAGCCCCCCGGGCCGCGCTTGGCCTCCGCCAGCCGGGCCGGAAGCAGTCACGGCCTCGGCCTCCAAAGCAGCCCCCTTTTGTGGCGTCCCCTGGTGGTTCAAGGGCCAAGCCTCCTTTGATTTAAGCAGGTTACCGCCGCGTTAGGCATGATATCCCAAGCCGGGCCACCCGGCAAGCTTTAAAGGCCGGCACGGCTTGCTACCAAGTTGTGTGGCTAGGCTGCCGGTATGGCCCCGGCCTGGCATCAGGCCCCGGGGCCGCCCGAACGGGCCAGGCGGTGCAGGTGCAGGCTCACTACCGCCAGGGCCGCCGGCGTCACCCCGCTGATGCGCCCGGCCTGGCCCAGGTTGGCCGGCCGTATGCGGGTTAGCTTCTCCTGTACCTCGCGGCTCAGGCCGGGCAGGCCGGCGTAGTCCATATCAGGCGGGATGGCCACCGCCTCCTGG
>JACQYR010000211.1:3602-8521 GCA_016208115.1 Desulfarculus sp. | reverse complement strand
GCCACCCCGCCCGCAAGCACCAGGTCTTCGTGGAGGGGCAGCTCATCGAGGAGGTCTTGATCGCTGAGGACCTGGACCTGACCAAGGAGTTGGACCCCGACAAGTACGCGCAGCTTTTGTTGCAGACCCGCTCAGACGACTACAGCGACTGGGAGTTCGACCCCCAGGTGCGGGCCTTGCGCACCCGGGGCCTGGAGATGAAGAGCGTGCGCATGGCCGTCACCGGCCCCGAGGAAAGCGCCGTGGTGCAGAAGGTGGAGAAGAAGCAGTTGCCCGACAGCACCTTCGCGGTGCCACCAGGCTATAAGAGGGCCACCATGGCCCAGATCCTGGAGTAAGGCGTCACGCCGATAAGCCCAAAGCACAGGACGTGCTTTGGGCGTTCGAAAATAGCCGCCCCACGGGACGTGGGGCCGGCCCATCATCAAGACTAGACACGCAGGCCGACCACTTCGAGCAAGGTTTCCCGCGCCAAGCTCACCTGGAACCCGCGGCACACGGTTCAAGCGAGGAGACATAAATGGCTACTCAATACTGGCCCGACGACTATCTCGCCAAGCGGCGTACCCCCGCCGAGGCCATCCGCCTGATACGGCGGGGTCAACGGGTCTTCATCACCTCGTCCTGCGGCGAGCCCCAGTGCCTGGTGCGGGAGCTGGCCCAGCAGTCCTGCAACTTCACCGACCTGGAAATCGTGCGGGTGATGAGCCTGGAGACGACCCAGCTGACCAGGATCGCCGAAAAAAGCGCCTGCCAGAGCTTCAACGTGCGCTCCTTCTACCTGGGCTCGGCCAAGCCCAAGACCCTGGCCCTGAACAAGCGCTTTTTGACCCCCATCAACCTCTCGGCGGTGCCCCGGCTCTTCAAGTCCCGCCAGATGCCCATACACGTGGCCTTGATACAGACCTCGCCCCCCGACGATTTCGGCTGGATGAGCCTGGGGGTCTCGGTGGACGTGGCCCTGGCCGCCGCCCAGTCGGCCGAGATGGTCATCGCCCAGGTCAACGCCAACATGCCCCGGGTCTTGGGGCGCAGCTTCCTGCACGTCAACGACGTGCACGTGGTGGTGGAGCACGACGAGGAAATCATCGCCATCGGCGAGCCGCCGGACATGGCCAGCGCCCACAACATCGCCCGCCACGTGGCCAAGCTGGTGGACGACGGCTCCACCCTGCAGATGAGCCTAGGCGCCACCCCCCAGGCCATCTACCTGGCGCTGTCGGACAAGAACGACCTGGGCATACACACCCAGTTCGTCAGCGACGGCATCATGCGCCTGATCTCCACCGGCAACGTCAACAACCACAAGAAGGGCTTCAACGAGGGCAAGACCGTGGCCAGCGGGGCCATCGGCAGCCACAACCTCTATGAGTTCCTGCACGATAACCCGGGCATCGAGTTCCACCCCTCCGACTACGTCAACGACCCCAGCATCATCGCCCGGCACAACAAGATGATCTCGCTAAACGTGGCCATGGCCATGGACCTGACCGGCCAGACCGCCTGCGACGCTTTACCCTACAACCTCTTCTCCGGCGTGACCGGGGTCATGGACTTCGTGCGCGGCGCCCAGCAGGCCCCGGGCGGCAAGTCCATCCTCATGCTGCCCTCCACCACCCTGGACGGCCGCGCCAGCCGCATCGTGCCCATGCTGGAGAACACCGCCGTGGTGGTGCCCCGGGGCGACGTGCAGTACGTGGCCACCGAGTACGGCCGGGTCAACCTCTTCGGCAAGAGCCTCCAGGAGCGGGCCTTGGCCCTCATCTCCATCGCCCACCCCGACTTCCGCGACGAGCTGTTCGAGCAGGCCAAGGAGTCAGGCCTCTTGGGGCCGGAGCGCACCATCTTCGACGCCATCCACGGCGTCTACCCCCTCAAGCTCGAGGAGGTGCGCCAGTACGGCGACGTGCAGGTTATGTTGCGCCCCAGCCGGCCCGTGGACGAGCGCATGATCCAGGAGCACTTCTACAACCTGGACCGTCAGGACGTGGTCAGCCGCTTCTTCCACGAAAAGACCAGCTTCGTGCGCACCGACGTGGCCCCGGTGCTGCAAACCGACTACGTCAAGGACCTGACCATCCTGGCCGTGGCCGGCGAGCCCGGCTTCGAGAAGGTCATCGCCATCGGCAACTACTTCCTGGACGAGGCCAAGAACCTGGCCGAGGTGGCCTTCAGCGTGGCCAGCGGCTGGCAGGGCAAGGGCGTGGCCTCGGCGGTGCTGCGCAAGCTGGCCGAGGCGGCCCGCGAAAACGGCATCCTGGGCCTCATGGCCTACACCAGCCCCCAGAACCAGAACATGATAAAGCTCTTCAAGCGCCTGCCCTACAAGGTGCGCACCTCCTTCGACGGCGACATGCTCATGCTGGTGGCCAAGTTCGACGAGCCCCTCTAGGCCGGGCCAGGTGCCCCCGGCTGGGCGTAAACGGGTCGGGTGAAATTGATGTCCTGGCCTGGGCCGCCGGCTCCCGCCGCCAGCCCGCCGCGGCAGAAGATGGGCGGGGGTCGAGTGCCTCGACTCCCAATGCGGGTCGGGGGCGCTCTCCCCTGGCCAACCCCGTCGGCTCCCGTACAGACCTTGTTGAACATACAAGGGGCGGAGTTTATCCCCGCCCGTGATTTCTTCCGGTGCCAGCCTTTAGCGGGAGCCGCCGGCCCTGGCCCAGGCGAATGCGCCTCCCGACCCGTTTACACCCCGTGGCGGGCACGCCACCCCCGCCCGTGTATTGCCCGCCGCAACCCCGCCACGGGAGCCGCGGCACGCCACTAGTGGGCTTCGGCCCAGTTCTGGCCCACGCCCACGTCTGCTACAAGCTTGACCTTGAGCCTGAGCACCCCCTCCATGGCCTGCTTGACCCGTTTGACGAAGGCCTTGACCTGGGCCTGGGGGCACTCGAAGACCAGCTCGTCGTGCACCTGCAAGATCATCAGGCTCTCGGGGAACTCGGCGCTCATCATCTCGTCCACCTTGAGCATGGCCAGCTTGATGATGTCGGCGGCCGTACCTTGGATGGGCGTGTTGAGGGCCATGCGCTCGGCGCCCTCGCGGGCCATCCGGTCGCTGGAGTTGATGGCCGGCAAGAAGCGCCGCCGGCCCAGCAGGGTGGTGACGTAGCCCTGCTCGCGGGCCTGGCTCAGGCACTGCTGCTGGAAGGTGGCGATGCCCCGGTAGCGGCCCAGGTACTTCTCGATGATCTCCTGGGCCTCGGCCCGGCTAAGGTTCTGCTCGCGGGCCAGGCGGAAGGCGCTCATGCCGTAGAGCACCCCGAAGTTGACGGTCTTGGCCCGGCGGCGCATCTCCGGGGTGACCAGGCCGGCGGGCAGATCGAACAGGCGCGAGGCGGTCTGGGTGTGTACGTCCAGGCCGCCGGTCATGTCCTCGATCAAGAGCGGGTCGTTGCTCAGGTGGGCCAATACCCGTAGCTCGATCTGCGAGTAGTCGGCGCTGACCATGGCGAAGCCGGGGCGGGGCACGAAGCAGGCCCGGATGCGGGAGCCCAGCTCGTTGCGCACGGGGATGTTCTGTAGATTGGGGTCCGAGGAGCTCAGGCGGCCGGTGGCGGTGACCGCCTGGTTGAAGCTGGTGTGCAGCCGGCCCGTGACCGGATTGACCAGCTCGGGCAGGGTGTCCACGTAGGTGCTCTTGAGCTTGCTCAGCGTGCGGTAGTTGAGTAGCTCCGCCGGCAGGGGGTGCTCGTGGGCCAGTTGGGTAAGCACACTCATGTCGGTGGAGTAGCCGGTCTTCTTCTTGGTCTTTTTGCCGGTGGATAGCCCCAGGTCCTCGAAGAGCACCTGGCCCAACTGCTGGGGCGAGTTGAGGTTGAAGCGCCGGCCCGCGTACTGGTAGCACAGGTCCTCGATGCGTATGAGGCTCTGCTCCAGTTCCTTGCCCAGGCCGCGCAGGCCGTCCAGGTCCAGGCCCACGCCGTTCATTTCCAGCTTGCTCAAGAGCGGCACCAGGGGCATCTCCAGGTCGCGGAAAAGCCGCTCCAGGCCGGCCTGCTTGAGCTTGGGGCCGAGCTTGAGGGCCGCTTGCAGGGCCACGTCGGCGTCCTCGGCGGCGTAGTCGCGGGCCTTGGTCAAATCGGCGCACGCGAAGCTAAGATTCTTGCCGCCGGTGGCCTCCTCGTAGGAGATCATGGAGCGGCCCAGAAACTCGGCGGCGATGGCGTTAAGGCCGTGGCTGGTCTTGCCGGGGTTGAGCAGGTAGGAGGCCACCATGGTGTCGAAGTCCACGCCGGTGATGTTGAGCCCGCAGCGCTTGAGCACGGTCAGGTCGTATTTCAGGTTCTGGCCGATCTTGGCCACCCCTGGGTCGGCCAGCACCGGGGCCAGCATGGCCAGTACCCGGACGCGGTCGGCCTGGCGCTGGCCAGCGGCGAGTTGGTGCCCCACGGGCACGTAGCAAGCCCTTCCCGGTTGCACGGCCAGGCTCAGGCCCACCAGCTCGGCGGCCATGGGATCAATGCTGGTGGTTTCGGTGTCAATGGACAGCCGGCCGGCGGCGCGGGCCTCTTGCAGCCAGGGGGCCAGATCGTCGGCGTCGTCCACCAGGGTGTAATTGGCCTGGGCCGCCGGCGAGGGCGCGGCGAATTCCTGCAAGAGCTTGCTGAATTCCAGGCGGGCCAGCACCGGGGTGAGCACCTCGGGGTCGGGGGGCCGCATCTCGAAGTCCTCGGGGTCGAAGGCGATGGCCGCGTCGCTTTTCAGCCGCACCAGTTGACGGCTAAGAAGCGCCAGGTCGCGGTGGGCCAGCAGATTGTCCCTGAGCTTGCCCTTCTTGAGCGCCCCGGCCTGGGCCAACAGCGTATCCAGGTCGCCATGGCCGGCGATCAAGCCGGCGGCGGTCTTGGGTCCCACGCCGGGCACGCCGGGCACGTTGTCGGTGGAATCGCCGGTGAGCGCCATGTAGTCCACCACCT
>JACQYR010000211.1:0-3596 GCA_016208115.1 Desulfarculus sp. | reverse complement strand
CGCCCAGCTTTTCCTTGACCTCCACCGGCCCCAGGGTGATCTCCTTCATGGTGTCCCACAGGCGCACCCGGGGCGAGACCAGTTGCAAGAGGTCCTTGTCGCCGGAGACCAGCACCGCCTCGAAGCCCTTGGCCACGGCCCGGGCGGCCAGGGTGGCCATGAGGTCGTCGGCCTCCAGGCCCTCCATCTCCACCGCCGGCAGGTTGAGCGCCGTGACCAGTTGGCGCACCAGCGGCATCTGGGTCTTGAGCGCCGGGTCGAGGGGCGGACGGTTGGCCTTGTAGGCGGGGTAAAGGTGGTGGCGGAAGGTGGGTCCCTTGGCGTCGTAGACCACGGCCAGGTACTGGGGCTGGGCATCTTTCAGCACCTTGAGCAGCATCTGGGTGAAGCCGAAGACCGCGCCCGTGGGCACGCCCTGGCTGGTGGAGAGATTGCGGATGGCGTGGAAAGCGCGGTGGATGTAGGAGCTGGCGTCCAGCAGGTAGAGGACCGGCGGCTTGGGCATGGGCGGCGCTCCTTTGGTCTCTTGCCAGACCCGTGGCGATCATCAAGGCTTGGGTGGCGTGTTGGGCCGGCTAATCCCGTCTGGCGTCCTGGTCGGTGCAGGTCTCCAGGCGGTCCAGGAGCAGGCCGCAGGAGCGGTCCGGGCAGGAGGACCAGCCCACCTCCACCTCATGATAGCCCGCCTTGAGCGGCCCCAGGGGGATGTGGCGTTGCCAGGGGCGGCCCTTCTCCCAGCGCCAGCGCACCTGGGCGCCGTCCAGGGTCAGCAAGAGTTCACCGGGGTTGTCGGCGCGCCCCACCACCCGGAGCACCGCGTGCCCCGGGGAGACGTACAGACGCCCCTTGAGGGCCTGGCCGTCCAGGAGCACCATGCCGCGCATGAAGTTGGGGTAGGCGTACTCCACGTACTGGGCCGGCCCCTGGCCCCGCATGTGCTCGGCCTCCAGGAAGGCGGGCGGCGCCAGCTTGGCCAGGCCCAGGAAGCCGCCGCCCATGAGGGCCAGGGCCAGGGCCAAGGCCGGCAGCCATTGGCCCGGGGCCGGGGGCGCGGGCAGGGCGGCCTGGGGGCCGCGGGCGGCCTGGCGCCAGGCCCACCAGCCCACCAGCCCCATCAGGCCCAGGGAGACGGCGGCCCAGGGGTACAGGCCCGGCGAGCGCACGAAGGTGCTGGGCAGCAGGTGGAAGAACGAGGTTTGCAGGCTGGCCTGCAGGGCCTCCACCAGGGGGTTGACCCCCACGGGCCGCGAGAAGCGCCACTGGGGGGCCAGCAGGTTTAGCCAGGTGTAGATGAGCCCCAAGGCCGCCGGCACCGCCGCCAGGAGCATTTGCCAGGGCCGCGTGAGGGATTGCAGGGCCAGGCCCAGGAACAGGGCCGCCGGCGGCAGCAGCACCGCCAGGAAGCGCCCCGGCCCGGCAAAGCCGCCGTACCACTGGAACCAGCGGGTGTAGCAGATCAGGCCCAGGTAGAAGAGGGCCGGCAGCAACAGGTGCAGGCTGGGCCGGGTGAAAAAGCGCAGGCCCGCCGGTAGGCCGGCCAGGGCCAAGAGCAGAACCGGCGCCGCCACCAGCAGGCCGAAGTTCTGGTCCAGCATGAGGCCGCGCGCGAAAATCACCAACGGTTGCAGGGCGTAGAAGGTGCGGTGCATCTGGTAGGCGGCCTGGTCCAGGTGCACCCTGACGCCCGCCGGCCACCAGGCAGCGGGCACCCACCAGGCCGCCAGCCCCGCCGCCAAGGCCCCGCCGGCCAAGAGCCACCAGGCCCGCCTCCAGCCCAGGCGCGCGGCCAATAACTCGGCCAGCCCAGCCAGCACCAGGCCCCCGGACAAGGGCGCCAGGCGGCTCTTGAGCCCGGCCAGGAGCGCCGCCGTCAAGAGCAGCCCCAGGCCAGCCAGCCAGGGCCGCTGGGGCAGGATGAGAAGCAGGCGCAGGCCCACCAGGAAGAGCAGTATGCCCGGCAGATCGGGGAAGACCTGTTGGCTCAGGAGCAGCACCGGGGCCGAGCTTAGCACAAGGCCCGCGGCCAGCGCCGCCGGCTTTGGCCGCAGGCCGCACTGCCTGAGCCAAGCCAAGAGTTGGCCGGCGATCAGGGCCAGCAGGCCGGCGTAGAAGAGCATCACCCCCAAGCGGCCGCCCAGGAAATAGGCCGGCGCCAGCAGCAGGGGGAAGAGTACCCCCCGCACCTGGTCCAGGCCGAAGCCCAGGTCGTGGGACCAGCGGCCCCAGTAGAATTCCTTGAACTCCTGGCCGGCCAGGGTGGCCGCCGGGTCCAGGGTGCCGTGGCGGGCCAGGCTGTGGGCGAAGATGAGATAGCCCACCTCGTCGCTAGCCGTGGAGACGGCCTGGTCGGTCCACAGGGCCAGTCCCCCCAGCAGGGTGAAGAGGGCCAGCCACAATGTCAGGTGGCCGCGCAGGCCAAGAGCCCCGCCACCGGCCCCGGCCAGCGCGCCGAAACCACGCCACCACACATGCAACAAGAGCCCGCCCTTGAAGGTGACCAGGCCCAGGTAGCACAGGCCCAGGGCCGCGAAGCCGCTGCCCAGGTTGTGCCAGGCCAGGGGCAGGGCGAAGAAGACCGGCAGCATGAGGTAGGTCAGGGCGTCCAGGCGCAGGGCGCGGCGGGCCAACTGGCGGGCCTGTTCCTGGTCCAGGCCCCGGGGCAGCAGCCACAACAGGGCCACCAGCACCAGGCTGGACAGAAAGACCAAGAGCGGTCCGGCCAGGGCCGCAAAGCGCCCCAGGCCCCAGGGCCGGGCGTCCTGGGCCAGGGAGCCCATGCCCGGCCGGTCGGGCAGGCCCAGATGGCCCCACAGCAGGGAGATCAACAGCCCGGTCAGCGCCGCCGCCAACAGCCCCAGCGCCAGGTGTTGGGCTGCCTGGCGCTTGCTCAGGGGTAGGCTATCTGGCTGGGCGGTGGGCACGGCGGTCAACTATCCTTCAATTGGTGGCGGCCGTCTCTAGGAGCGGCGGTCAGGGTACTAGTGCTCATGCGGGCCATGGATGGCCCGCCGGGCGCGAAAGCGCCCGGGAGGCCGGGCAAAAACCGGGGTCCCCACAAAGCGTCAGCTTTGTGGGGTGGAGTCACTCTTTTGCCCGGCCGATAGGCAACCAAGGCCATGGATGGCTTTGATTGCATCCACAGATCGGCACAGTTTAGCATAAAGCCCCGCCGGCGGCGGCTAGGCCTGGGGGACCGGCGGCCACTGGCCCCGCTCCCGCAACACCTCCTTGAGCACCTTGAGCCCCTGGTTGACCACGGGCATGCCGGCGTAGACGCCCACCTGAAAGATGGCCTCGGCCACCTGTTCCGGCGGGCAGCCCACGTTGAGCGCCGCCCAGATGTGCAGCCTGAGCTCGTCGCCGCGCTCCAGGGCGGTCAGCGCCGCCACGGCGATGAGCTGGCGGGTGGGGTGGGGGACATTCTCGCGGGCGTACATCTGGCCGGTGATGAACAGAGAGAGGTCCTTGGCCAGGCCGGGGTCGAAGGCCCGCCACAGGTCAAAGGGCCGGTCCCAGGGGTAGCCGTCGAAGTAGAGCTTGGCGGTGGCGCCGGTCTTTTGCTTGAGGTCGTCGCTCATGGTGCCGTCCTTTGCGTG
>JACQYR010000232.1:6100-21303 GCA_016208115.1 Desulfarculus sp. | reverse complement strand
GGCCAGCACCGCGCCGTCGGGCGTTTGGGCCAGGGTCCAGGCATAACCGGTGGTGGGGTTGGCGGGCAGGGCCAGCTCCCAGACCTGGCCCACGGTCAGGCTTACCCGCGGGGGCCAGTCCAGCCCGCCCTGGCCGCCGGCGCAGCCCAGCAGGGACCACGGCAGGATCCAGATCAACACGGCCTTGCCTTTCATGGCGCTACCCCCCAACCCCCCTCGCTCTGGCTAATGCCGGCCGCTGAAAAAATGAAGGCCGGACCCACGGGGGTCCGGCCTAGGGGAGGCGGTTAAAGGTCTGGTGGTTGGGGTGGGGCCGCCGCCTCTTCCTCTGCGACCGCGGCGGCCATCGCCTTGCTCCGAAACGCTAGACGACTCGGTTACACGGATCGGAACTCGGATCTGGACTCGGATCGGAACTCGGATCGGAACTCGACTCGTCCGCCTCCCATGATTCAAGTATGCGCACTGGCGGGGCCGCTGTCCAGCCCTTTTTCAGGAATTCGTACTGCGTTCGGCCCCTGCGTAAAAAATCTTGGCCCCCGCCCCGGCTGGCCGACAAAAACCTGCTTTCCTCTCGGTCTATGGGTATTATAAAGGGATAAAAATCTCGGCCGGCCAGGAGGCCGGCCCGGTCCGCGCCGGGGGGGCGGGCCAAAGAGATGCCCCGCGCGGAGGGATTGCCGCCATGTTCCTAAAGCATCGCCACCGCCTGGCCCTCCTGTGGCTGCTGGCCCTGGCGCTGGCCCTGGCCGGCCCGGCCCTGGCGGCGGTCAAGTCCACCACCCACTACACCCTGGACTACGGCCGCTGGGGCGGGGTGGCCGAGGCCCTGGCGCCCTACCTGGAGGCCGCTTTCACCACGCCCCAGGCCCTCTTGGGCTACGGCAACCAGGGCCATGGCAAGATCGAGGTCATCTTCTACAGCGAACCAGACGGCGGCACGCTGGGCTACATGTACCCCGGCGAGAACGCGCTGTACCTGAACCTCCACGGCGGCCAGAGCATTGCCGCACACCAACCCAGGTACTACGGCAGCACCGTGGCCCACGAGACCACCCACATCCTCTACTACCACAAGCCCGGACTGGCCGAGCGCCACGACCTGTACTCGGAGGCCATGCTAAGCGACATCTGGGTTTCCTAGAGCTTGGCCTTTTACGTGGGCGACGTGGCCTATCCCCAGGGTCCCCGGGAAAGCAAGGCCTCCCTGGGCGCCCAACTGGCCCGCTACTCGGGCAACGGCTCCCGCCGGGCGAGCTGGTACGACAGCGGCGTGCGCTACGACAACGGCAGCGCCAGCGGCCTGGACTATGCCCAACTGGACGCCGCGGGCCTCTTCCTGGCCACCCAAGGCGACGGCCAGGGCTACGCCCGCCTGACCGACTACCTGTCCCGGGACGGCAACCACGAGGCGGCCCTGCAATACGCCTTTGGCAAGCCCAGCGGCCAGTACGGCACCGCCGCCGGTCCCGGGGTCAACACCCTCTACTGCGACTACATCCAGTACTACTTCGGCGGCTATTGAGCCCCCGGAGCGGACCGCCCGGCAGGCCTGGCCGTCCGCCGGCCCTCGTTATCGCTTCTGGCTGGTACTCCGCGAGCGCAAATCGTTATAGAATGTAACCTAAAGGGATGGCCCACGGCCCGCGAGTCCTGGCCTTGGGCCAGGCCTTGGGGCCACCACGCGCGATTACCCCGGGCTGAGGCGAAATGGCCAAGACCATCATCCAGGAACTGGCTTCGCCATCTGCGTGATGCTCACCCCCCTCTACCTGCTGCCAGGGGTGATCTTCGACACACGCTCGGTGGTGATAAGCGTGGGCGGACTCTTCGGCGGGCCCTTGGTGGCGGCCATCACCTTTGCCATGGCCAGCGCCTTCCGCCTTTGGCAAGGCGGCCCCGGGGCCTTGATGGGCGTGCTGGTCAGCTTCTGCTCGGCCGCCCTGGGCGCGGCCTACTACTTCTGGAAGCGGCGCAACCCCAAGGCCATGAGCGCGCCCCACCTCTACGGCTTCGGGGTGGCGGTGCACCTGGTCATGCTGGTCTGCGCCCTGGCCCTGCCGGGCGACATGACCTGGCGGGTGCTTAACGACATCGCCCTGCCGGTGATGATCGTCTACCCCCTGGCCAGCCTCCTGCTGTGCCTTTTGATCGCCGACCGCCAGGCGCGCATCGCCGGGGAGCGCTTGCTGAAGGAGAGCGAGGAGCGCTTCCGTCAGGCCTTCATGACCAGCCCCGACGCCGTGGGCATCAGCCGCCTGAGCGACGGGGTCTACGTGGACGTCAACGACGGGTTTCTGGCCCTGACCGGCCACGGCCGCGAGGAGGTGATCGGTCACAGCGCCCTGGAACTGGGCCTCTGGCAAGACCCTGGCGACCGCCAGCGCCTGCTGGCCGGCCTGGAAGGGCAGGGCAAGGTCTCCAACCTGGAGGCCAAGTTCCTGGCCAAGGACGGAAGCGTGCGCGAGGGCCTGCTCTCGGCGGTGCTGCTGACCCTGGAGGGCCAGCGCTGCATCCTGTCCATCGTCCGCGACATCGGGGAGATCAAGAAGGCCCAGGCCGAGCTGCGCCAGTGGGCCGACGCCTTCCGCCACTGCGCCCACGGCCTGGCCATCGGCCTGCCGGCCACCAACAGCGTCCTGGTCTGCAACCCCGCCTTCGCGCGCATGCTGGGCTACCCGGTGGAGCAGATGGCCGGGCGGCCCATCCTGTCGGTCTACGCCCCCCAGGAGCACGAGCATGTCCGCCGCCGCATGGCCGAGGTGGCCATCCAGGAGCATGTGCAATACGAGACCCGCATGCTGCGCGCCGACAAGACCACCTTCCCCGCCCAGATGGACCTGGTCAGCGTGCGCGGGCCGGATGGGGAAGTCCTCTACCGCGTGGCCACCATGCAGGACATCACCCAGCGCAAGCAGGCCGAGGAGACCCTGCGGGCCAACGAGCGGCGCCTGGGCGCCATCCTGGAGGCCAGCGCCGACCCGGTGGTGGTCTACGACGCCCAGGGCCTGGCCACCTTCGTCAACCCCGCCTTCACCAGGCTCTTCGGCTGGCGGCCCGAGGAGGTCATCGGCCAACGCATTCCCTTCGTGCCCGAGGACCAGCGGCCCCAGGTGGAGGCCACCATCGCCCAGCTCTATGCCACGGGAGGCACCGCCAGCCTGGAGACCAAGCGGCTGACCAAGGAAGGCCAGTTGCTCAACATCGTCATCAGCGCCGCGGGCATACCCGGCCAGTCCGGCCGGATTAGCGGCATGGTGGTCAACCTCACCGACGTCACCCAGACCAAGCGGCTGGAGGCCCAACTGCGCCAGGCCCAGAAGATGGAGGCCATCGGCACCCTGGCCGGCGGCATAGCCCACGACTTCAACAACATCCTGGGCGTCATCATGGGCTACGCCGAGATGGCCCAGGAGCAGGCCCAGCAGGGGCGGGGCAACGCCAGTGAATTGGCCCATGTCCTGCAAGCGGCCGACAGGGCGCGCAAGCTGGTGCGCCAGATACTCACCTTCAGCCGCAAGGGCGAGGCGGACCTGCGCCCCCTGGACCTGAACAAGTCGGTCAGCCACACCCTGCAACTGCTGGGGCCATCCCTGCCCAAGATGATCGGCATCGAGACCCACCTGGCCCCGGACCTGGAGCCGGTCAACGCCGACTCCACCCAGATGGAGCAGGTGCTGGTTAACCTGGCCACCAACGCCGCCGACGCCATGCCCGAGGGTGGGCGGCTGGTCATGGAGACCAGCAACGTCACCCTGGGCGAGGAGTACAACCTTCAGCACCTGGAGGTGCCCCCCGGCCGCTACGTGCTGCTGGCGGTCTCCGACAGCGGCCAGGGCATGAGCCCCGAGATCCTGGAGCACATCTTCGACCCCTTTTTCACCACCAAGGAGGTGGGCAAGGGCACGGGGCTGGGGCTCTCCACGGTCTACGGCATCGTCAAGGGCCATGGCGGGCACGTCTCCTGCTACAGCGAGCCGGGCCTGGGCAGCACCTTCAAGGTTTACCTGCCGGTGTACCGGGACCAGGCCGCCGGCGCGGCCCCGGAGGACGATCTGGAGGGCGGGTTGCCTGGGGGAAGCGAGACGATCCTGCTGGTGGACGACGAGGAGGCCTTGCGCGAACTGGGCAGGCACGCCCTGGAGATGATGGGCTACCGGGTGATAACCGCCCACAGCGGAGAGAAGGCCCTGGAAATCTACCTGGCGCCCCCCAGCCCCATTGACCTGGTGGTCATGGACCTGGGCATGCCCGGCATGGGCGGCCACAATTGCCTGAAGGAAATCTTGCGCGTCAATCCCCGGGCCAAGGTCATCATCGCTAGCGGCTACTCGGCCAACGGCCAGGTCAAGGCCTCGCTGGAGTCGGGGGCCGCCGGCTACGTGGCCAAGCCCTTCCGGCGCTCCGACCTCCTGACCACGCTCAGGGATGTGCTGGACCGCCCCTAACCGCCTGGCCGTTGCCTGGTGGTCCCAGGCCCCCCCGCCGCTTCTTTACCGATAATTTCTATACAATTATCGCACAATAAATTGCTATGCTAATAAACGGCGTGATTACTGTTGCTAACAGGCGCTGGAGGGTTGGCATGAAGAAAAGGGGGCTCGCCTTCAAGTTGCTCTGGGGAGGCGTTCTGGCGGTGTTGGTGCCCCTGGCGGCGGTGGGGGCCTACAACACCTGGCGGTCCATCTCCGCCTTGCAGGAGCTGACCCAGGGCCAGGCCATGGTGATCTCGGCCAACCTGGCGGAACTGACCAACACCACCCTGGAGGCCGAGGTCAAGCTGGCCGAGGCCCTGGCCACCGTGCCCTTGGTCAGCCAGGCCCTGGGGGCGGCCGCCTCCGCCGAGGCCAAGGAACGCCAGGCCGAGCTCGACGCCTGGATTACCCAGGCGGCCAAGGGCCTGGGGGCCAGTTACGCGGCCATCCTGGTGGCCGACCTCCAGGGCAAGGTCATCGGCGACAATTTCGCCGGCAAACGCAAGGGCACCGACGTCTCGGACCGCGATTATTTCAAGCAGTTGAAGGCCAGCTCCAAAACCATAATCTCGCCGCCCTTGATCTCGCGCACCACCGGCAAGCCGGCCGCCGTGGTGGCGGCGCCGGTCAAGTCCCGCCAGGGCACGCTCTTGGGCACCCTGATCCTCTCCATCAGCCTGGAGGCCCTCTCCAAGCAGATCACCGACACCCGCCTGGGGCGCACCGGACATCCCTGGGTGGTGGACCAGCAGGGCCTGGTGGTCGTGCATCCCGAGTCGGAACTTATCCTCAAGGCCAACCTGGCCCAACAGGCGGGCATGGAAAAATTTGTGCAAGGGGTGCTGGCCGGCAAATCCGGGGTGGGCGCCTATTCCTACCAGGGCGTGGCCAAGACCGCCGGCTACGCCCGCGTGCCCATCACCGGCTGGGCGGTGGCCTTTGTGCAAGACACCGAGGAACTCCTGGCCTCGGCCACGGAGATTCGCAACGGCAACGTCTTGATAGCCCTGGTGGCCCTGCTACTGACCGTCACCCTAATTGTCCTGTTCACCCGCACCATAACCGGGCCGATCAAGAGGGCCGTGGACCAACTCAACTCCGGTTCCAACGAGGTGGCCAGCGCCTCCGGCGAGATAGCCAGGGCTGGCCAGCACCTGGCCGAGGGCACCTCGGCCCAGGCGGCCTCGGTGGAAGAGACCTCGGCGGCCTTGGAGCAACTTACGGCCATGACCCGCCAGAACACCGAGAATGCCCAGCAGGCTGACATGCTGATGAAGGAGGTGGGCGCGCTTTCCACCAAATCCGGCCAGGCCATGCTGGAGATGGGCCAAGCCATGGGCGACATCTCGGTCTCCGGCCAGGAGATAAGCAAGATCATCAAGGGCATTGACGAGATAGCCTTCCAGACCAACTTGCTGGCCCTCAACGCCGCGGTGGAGGCGGCCAGGGCCGGCGAGGCGGGGGCCGGCTTCGCGGTGGTGGCCGAGGAGGTGCGCAACCTGGCCCAGCGGGCGGCCGAGGCGGCCAAGAACACGGCGGGGTTGATCGAGGGCACCATCGGCAAGATCGCCCAGGGCAACGAACTGACCTCCCGGGTGAAGGAATCCTTCCAGGAAGTCATCACCAAGGCCCAAAAGGTCGCCGAACTGGTGGGCGAGATTTCCGCCGCCTCCCAGGAGCAGTCCCAGGGCATCGGTCAGATAAACCTGGCGGTGTCCGAGGTGGACCGGGTCACCCAGAGCACCGCCGCCAATGCCCAGGAGGCCGCCTCGGCCGCTCAGGAGCTGTCCTCCCAGGCCGAGGCCATCAGCGGCATCGCCATGGACTTACAGGCCGTGATCGGCGGAGCGGCCGGCGGCTTGCGCACCTTCAGGAAGATCGCGGCGGCCACCAGCGGCCCAGGCCACAAGGTGACCGCCATGCTGCCGGCGGCCTCCCCGCGGCCAGCGGCCAAGACCGCCAACCACCGGGCCGGCCCCTCCGAGGACGGCGGCCAGGACTTCTAGTAAAACCCCGGCCCCGCCAGGCTAGGACCTGGCGGGGCCGGGGTACGTAAAATCAATTGGCGGAGAGGGTGGGATTCGAACCCACGTGCCGGGTGTTAGCCGACAACCCGATTTCGAGTCGGGCCCGTTACGACCACTTCGGTACCTCTCCCGGTACCATAAAAAAGCACTGATGCCACAACCACGTCTCTGCCGGCAGTGGCGCCTGGTGCCCCCAGTTAGCGCCGGCTGGCGAAGAACGCCCTGAGAATCTCGGCGCTCTCCTGGGCCAGGAGCCCGCCCTCCACCAGGGGCCGGTGGTTAAGCTCCGGCTGGGCGGCGATGTCCAGCACCGAGCCCAGGGCGCCCGCCTTGGGGTCAGCGGCCCCGAAGACCACCCTTTTCACCCGCGCCCAGACCAGGGCCCCGGCGCACATGGGGCAGGGCTCCAGGCTCACGTAGAGGGTGGTGCCCGTCAGCCGGTAGTTGCCCAAAATGGCGGCGGCGGCGCGCAGACACAGCACCTCGGCGTGGGCCGTGGGATCGCAGGCCAGGATGCTGCGGTTGTGCTCGGCGGCCAATAGCCGCCCCACCTCATGGACAAGCGGGCCCGCGTGCCCGGGATCGGCCCGCGCCGCGCGCAGATCATCGTCCCCGGCGTGGCGGTGCTGTTGCGCGTGCTGGAGAGTCGCTGCCAGGCCGACCTGTGGTGCCAGGCCTTGGACGTGGAGGGCATCCCCCACCGCCTGCGCTCCTACCAGGACACGGCCTACGACGGCCTCTTCGTCAGCCAGAAGGGCTTCGCCGCCCTCTACGTGGAGGAAGGCGACCTGGCCCGCGCCCGGGATCTGGACCAAGGGCTCATGGGCCAGACCGTGGCCCGCTTCCAGGACCCCGCCCTCTTGGCCCGGCACCTTGACCACACCCTGCTGGACCCCGCCGCCAGCCAGGCCGACCTGGAGCGCCACCTGCAAGAGTGCCTGGAAATGAAGGCCGCGGCGGCCTGTATCTGCCCCTGGATGGTGCCCCTGGCCGCCCCCGTGCTGGCCGGCGGCGCCGTGGCCCTGTGCACGGTGGTGGGTTTTCCCACCGGCTCCCACACGGCAGGCGCCAAGCTACAGGAGGCCCAGGAGCTGGCCGGGCTGGGCGCCACCGAGCTGGACGTGGTCATCAACCGGGGGCTCATGGCCTCGGGGCGGGCCGGCCAGGCCGTGGAGGAGGTGGCGGCCATCGCCATGGCCCTGCCGGCCTGCCAGGTCAAGGTGATCCTGGAGTGCGCGGCCCTGGGGCCGGAGGCCGCCCAGGACCTGGCCCGGCGCTTCGTGAATAGCCCCGTGGCCTATCTCAAGACCGGCAGCGGCTACTTCGGGGCCGCCACGGTGTCTGACGTGCAGATATTGCAGGCCGCCGCCCCGGGCCTCAAGGTCAAGGCCGCCGGCGGCATACGCGGCCTGGAGCAGGCCCTGGCCCTGCTGGGGGCCGGCGCGGCTCGCCTGGGCACCAGCGGCGGCCACGCGATTTGGCTGGAAGCCCGCCGCCTGTGGAGTGAGAGCAAGACCTTGTGAGCCAGCGCCTCATCATTCATCGGTCTGACGGGGTGCCCCCCGCTGGGCATAAACGAGTCGAAAAAGGCTGTGACATCTACCAGCGCCGGCGGCTCCCGTTGGCGGCTTGTTGAGCACCCTTGGGAGAACTGGTGACCAAGCGGCTCATCTTCATCGGCCTGGACGGCCTGGGCCTGGACCTGGCGCAAAGCCTCGCTCAACGGGGGGTGATGCCCCATCTGGCTCGGCTCATGGAGATGGGCGCGGCCTGGGGCACTGACTCGCCCCTGCCCGAGGTCTCGCCGGTGTGCTGGACCAGCCTGTTCAGCGGGGCCGAGCCCGGGGCGCACGGGGTCTACGGCTTCGGGGTGCCCGAGCCCGGGGCCTACCGGGTGCGGCCGGTGGAGGCCGGCGACGTGGCCGCGCCGCGCCTGTGGGAGGAACTTAGCGGCCTGGGCCGGGCCTCGGTGGTGCTCAACGTGCCGCTGACCTACCCGGCGCGGGCCATCAGGGGGGCCATGGTCAGCGGCTTCGTGGCCCCGGAACTGACCCGGGCCGTGTACCCGCCCGAGCTTTTGCCCCGCCTCATGGCCCTGGGCTACCGCCCCGAGGCCGATCTGGAGGCCGGCGTGGACGACCCCGCCGCCCTGGTGGCCGACTTGGGCCGGGCCATAGAGGCCCGCGCGGCGCTCTTCAGCCAGTTCTGGGACGCGGACTGGGACCTCTACGTGGCCGTCTTCACCGACAGCGACCGGGTCAACCACTTCCTGTGGCCAGCCCTCTTTGACCCCGGCCACCCCCTGTCCGGGCCAGCCCTGGGCCTCTACCGGGCCATGGACGATTTCCTGGGCGCGCTGTGGCGACGCTTCGGGCCGGAGGTGGAGGCCGGGCGCGTGGCCCTCATGGTCGCCGCCGATCACGCCTTCGGCCCCATCCGCTCCGAGGTGTATCTCAACCCCTGGCTGCGGCAGCAGGGCTTTTTGCGCGTGGAGGGCTGGCAAGAGGGTCCGGGCCGGATGCGCATCCTGCCCGGCAGCCTGGCCCTGGCCCTGGACCCGGGGCGGGTGTACCTGCACTGGGCCGGGCGCTTCCCCGGCGGGCACCTCACCCCCGGCCCCGAGGCCGAGCGGGCCTTGCGGGCCATGCGCCAGGGGCTGTTGGACCTGCGCTTCAGCCGGGTGCGGATGCAAGACGGCCGGCCGGTGGTCAGCCAGGAGGCGCCCATCAGCCAGGCGCACCTGGGCCGCGAGCTGTACCACGGCCCCCAGGCCCATTTAGCGCCGGACCTGGTAGCGGTAGCCGCGCCGGGCTATTGCTTGCGCGCCGGCCTGGGCCGCGAGAACGTCTTCGGCCTGAGCCACCTCACCGGCACCCACCGCCCCCAGGGCGCCCTGGCCTGCTGCCTGCCCCGGCCCGCCGGCCCCCTGCCCAGCCGGGTCAGCGGGGTGCATGGCCTGATGCGTGCCCTCCTGGGCCTGGCGTCCGGCCAAGGCCTGGTTGACCGTCTTGGCCACATGGCTTAACATACAAGCAAGCGTGCCCGTTGCCAGGGCCCAGCCGGGCCAGGGTCTTAAGTCCCCGTCCCCGTCCACCTCTAGGGAGTGTCAACATGAGAGCCAGACTGGGCTTGCTACTGATCCTGGGGTTGTGGTGCCTCATCGTCCTTGCCCCCGGCCTGGCCCAGGCCCGGCCGCCTTGCCCGCCGGGTTTCCATTGGAGCCATAATTTCCAGGAGTGCGTGCCCAACCGGCCCCAGTGCCCCCCGGGCACCCATTGGAGCGAGCACCGCCGGGACTGCGTGCCCAACCGGCCCCACTGCCCTCCTGGCACCCATTGGAGCCCGGAGTACCAGAATTGCGTGCCCAACCGGCCCCAGTGCCCCCCGGGCATGCGCTGGAGCAACCGGTTCCAGGACTGCGTGCCCCGCGGTTATTAGGGGACGCAGGCCGCGCTGACAACGCTGCCCCCTTAGCTTGCCCCGCCCCACGCGCCGCTCCCGCCACGCCGCTGCCCCCCAGCGGCGTGGCGGTTTGCTGGGGGCCAAGCGGCTCGCCATTGCCCGCGGCCGGCGCTTGGCGTTAGACTTAAAGACAGGCGGGAGCCCGCCGGTGGTCCCAACTCCTGAGGTGATGCGCGCATGCTCGACCCCGCCCAGCCCGTGCCCCTGGACCTGGCCAGCTTCGACACCTACCTGGGCACCTGCCTGCGCCTGGCCCGTGAGCGCCTGGCCGGCCTGACCAGCCTGGAACGGGTGGCCTTGGCCCAGGACGACCTGAACCAATACCCCCGCTTGGCCGGGCTCTCGGAGCCCCGGGACATCCTGGTGCTGGACGAGCACAGCATCCAGGCCCGCGACATCGAGCGCGCCGCCGAGACCCTGCTGTCCGGCGGGGTGCTCTTGGAGCACGCCTGCGCCGGCGAGGCCACCCGCCTGGGCCTGGGCACCAAGTACCTCATCGTGCCCCGGCGCGACCTCACCCCAGCGGTGCTGGCCGAGCTCCTGGGTCCCCGGCCCCTTCTGGACAACCCCCCGGACAGCCTGCGCCCCTTGAGCCTGGGCCGGCGGCACATGCTGCAGATGGCCTGGGACCTGTGGCAACTGGCCCTGGAGATGGGCCAGGACCCCCGCCGGGCCTTGGGCCGCCAGCACCTCCTGGTCATCGTCAACGACGCTAGCGCCCAGCGCATCCTGGAGGACTTCCAGGAGGCCGGCTTCTACGGCTTTGACCGGCGCAAGGTGCTGTTCATGGTGCAGAGGGCCTTCCACGGCCTGAATTACCGTCAGGGCGCCTGGTTCCATGACACCGCCTCACCCCTGCGCCTGCACAACCACGGCCAGATGCTCATGCAGACCACCATGGAGCAGCAGATCTTCCACCTGGACGAGATGGGCCGGCGCCGCCATCTGGCCTGGCAGGACTACCAAGCCCTGCTGGAGGGCATGGAGGACAAGCTCTCCTTCAATATCGAGGACCTGGACTACCTGACCCGCTCCCTGGACCTGCCCGGCCTGGCCGCGGCGCTAAAATTGGCCGACCAGGGGGCGCGCATGGTCATGGAGGTGGTGGCCAACAACCCGGAGCACCCCATCAAGGGTGGGGCCTGCTACTGGGACCCGGAACTGGGGCGCAACGTGATGATCGAGTCCTTCCAGCTCAAGGGCATCGCCCCGGCCCACATCCGCTTCCTCAACAAGAATGTCAACCACTACCCCCGGCCGGCCTTGGCCCTGGCCGCCGTGCGCCAGCGGGGCCTGGCCATGCCCATCGCGGTCAAGAAGGGCTTTCTCTACTTCCAGCCGGTGCAGGGCGACGTCAACTTCCTGGTGCCCACGGCCTTTTTGCGCCGGGTGCGCTTCAAGCCCATCCGGGCCTGGAAGGCGGCGGTGCACACCCCCGAGGCCCTGGCCGCCATGGCCGACCAGGACCAGCGCCCGGGCTTTTTGGCCTGGGCCTCGGGACTGACCGGCCTGGCCCTGTAGCCCAGTGCCTGGGCGGCCCACAGGCATGGGGGAAAGGGGCGGTTTCGCCTGGTCTTCGTAGGGGAGGGGTTTACCCCTTCCCGTCTTGGTTTTCGGTGATTAAAAGCGCGGGCGGGGATAAACCCCGCCCCTACGAAATCAAGGCAGGATATTCCTCCCCATGATCCGCCATCATGCATAGCTCCCCGGCACCCGCCGGCCAGACCGCCCTGGTGGTGGAGGTGGCCCTGGCCGCCCCCCTGTGGCGGGGGCTCTCCTACCTGGTCCCGCCGGAGCTGGCCCCGCTCATCGCCCCGCTGACCCGCCTGCTGGTGCCGCTACGGGGCCGGAGCGTCCTGGGCTTCGCCCTGTCCGAGCCGGCCCCCGGTCCAGCCGAGGGCCTGCAACCGCTCTTGGACGTGCTGGACGAGCCCGGCTGCCCGGCCTGGCCGCCGGGGCTATTGAAGTTCTTCAGCCGGGCCGCGGCCTATTACCAGGCCCCCCTGGGCCAGGCCTTGGCCGGGGTTCTGCCCGCTGGCCTGGGAGCCGGCTCCGCCCCGGCCCTGCCCCCCCGAGGGGGGCAGGTGGCCGTGGCCAGCTTCCGCCAGGGGGACCAGGCCCGCCGACCAACCGCCGAGAGCCGCGCCGCCCAACTGCTGAGGCTCTTGGAGCGCGAAGGCCCCCAGCCCCGGCCGGAATTGCGCCGGCGTTTACCCCAGGCCACGGCCCTGGCGCGGCGCCTGGAGGCCCTGGGCTGGCTGGCCATCAGCCATCGGCCCCTGGTCAAGGACCTCTTGGGCCGGCCCCTGTGGCCCGAGCCCAAGCCCCAAAAACTCAGCGAGGACCAAGAGAAGGCGCTGGTGGCCATCCTGCCGGCCGTGGCCGCCCGGCGCTTCCAGCCTTTTCTGCTCTACGGCGTCACCGGCTCGGGCAAGACCGAGGTCTATCTCGCCGCCTGCCAGGCCGCCCTGGACGACGGGCGCCAGGCCCTGCTCCTCACCCCGGAGATCGGCCTGTGCCTGCGCCTGGAGGGGCTGTTGCGCGACCGCCTGGGGGCCGAGGGCGTGGCGGTCTTGCACTCGGGGCTCTCGCCCGCCGCCCGGCGGGAGCAGTGGCGGGGCATCAGCCGGGGGCAATGCCGGGTGGTGGTGGGGGCGCGCTCGGCGGTCTTCGCCCCTTTAAGCGACCCCGGGGTGATCTGCGTGGACGAGGCGCAGGACGAGGCCTACAAGCAGGAGGACCGCCTGCGCTACCACGGCCGCGATCTGGCCCTGCTTAGGGGCCAGGAGCAGGGCTGCCCGGTGGTGCTGGGCAGCGCCACCCCGGCGGTGACCACCTATCACCGGGCCCAGGCCGGCGAGATAACCCTGCTCAGCATGCCCACGCGGGTGCGGGCGGCGCGGCTACCGCGCATGGAGGTGCTGGACCTGCGTTCCGCCGGCCCCCTGGAGGGCGGTTTTTTAAGCCGGCGGCTGGGGCAAAAGCTCACGGAGGCCGTGGCCGCCGGCAATCAGGCCCTCTTGTTTCTCAACCGCCGGGGCTTTGCGCCGGCCTTGTTGTGCACCGCCTGCGGCCAGAGCCTGGGCTGCCCGGCCTGCTCCCTGGCCCTGACCCTGCACCAGGCCCGGGCGCGCTTGATCTGCCACGCCTGCGGCTTCGAGCGCCCGCTGCCCCAGGCCTGCCCGGCCTGCGGCCAGGATGCCGAGCACATGAAGCCCCTGGGCCTGGGCACCGAGGCCGTGGCCGCCAGGCTGGCCGAGCTGCACCCTGACTGGCGCATCGCCCGCCTGGACCGCGATACCGCCGACACCCCGGCCCAGCTCAGGCACATCCTCAAGCAGGTGGCCGAGTTGAAGGTGGACGTGCTGGTGGGCACCCAGATGCTGGCCAAGGGGCACCACTTTCCGCGCATCGCCCTGGTGGGGGTGCTCATGGCCGACCAGGCCCTGGCCGCCCCGGACTACCGGGCCAGCGAGCGGGCCTATGCCCTGGTCACCCAGGTGGCGGGCCGGGCGGGGCGCGAGGGCGGGCCGGGGCTGGTGATCGTGCAGACCTACGACCCGCACCACCACGCCCTCCAGGCCGCCCTGGGCCAACGCCCGGACGACTTCTACGCCCAGGAGCTGGCCGAGCGCCAGGCCTTGGGCTACCCGCCCTTCCGGCGGCTGTTGGGCCTGCGCCTGGAGGGCGGCGACCAGGCCCGGGTGGAGCGGGCGGCCGCCCTGCTGGCCCGTCATCTGGAGCGGGCCCGGCGCCAATTGCGGCCGGCGGCCCAGCTCCTGGGGCCGGCCCCGGCCCCGGTGGCCCGGCTGGCCAGCCGCTGGCGCTACCTTTTGCTCATCAAGTCACCCGAGGCCAGCAGCGCCGCGGCCATCCTGCGCCTGGGCCTGCACCAGGCCGGGGCCTTGCCCGCCGGCGTGCGCCTCATAGTGGACGTGGACCCCCTGACCCTGGGCTGATTTATCTCTTTAGGGGACAAGCCAACAACGGGAGCCCGCAAGGACCGTTTACCCGACCGCCCCCCCCGACCCGTCTATGCCAGCCGCGGCTCGCGGCCAGCCGGGGCCACCCGGCCCGACCCGTGCATGCCAGCCGCGGCTCGCGGCCTAGGAGCCGCCCACGGGGCCGGGGGTGGGCTTGTAGGGCTTGCCGTCCCTGGTCATGGCCAAGGCCAGTTCCCGGAATTCATGGAAGCGCCAGCCTTGGGGGGTCTTTTGCAGGACCACCCGCCACGTGGCCTTGCTGGCGTACTTGTGCTGGGGTTCGGCCTTGAGGGTGTAGGTGTAGAACTCCTCGTAGGTGGCCACCGCCTGGTCGCCCTTGGCCTTGACCTTGTTGACCTGGAAGCGCGCGCTCATGGTCTGGCGCTTGGCCAGCTCGCCGGCCACGAAGGGCTTCCACTGGGCCATGGCCATGGTGGTGCCGTTCAGATAGCGCAAGGTGGCATCGGGCGTGAGGGTGGCGGCGGCCGCCTCCACGTCCTTTTGGGCCAGGGCCTTGGCCGCCTGGTTGAGCAGGCCCTGCACCTCATCCTTGAGGTTGCCCTTGGCCATTGCCGGCGGGCTGGCCATGGCCAGCGCCAGCAGGGCGGCCAGGAGAATCAACAGAGTTCTTTTCATGCCAAAATCCTTTCTTGTGGGTACCCGCCGCGCCGGCCCCCGGGCCAGCCCGGAGTTGGGCCTTTGCTCCATGCTCAAGAGCATTACACGCCGGCCGGCCCCGGCGGGGCAAGCGGAATAATCGCGCCCGGTGGCCACGGCACGCTCCAGGCTGGGCGGATATCCTCCGGGCCGGTCTTTTTGGGCATTTTTTGATCTTGACGGCGGGCGGTCCGGCCCTCAGAATATTGATAATAGTTATTGACTGACAACCTTTCTCGGTCTTGGCCAACGGCCAGGAGGGCGGCGGGCTTGACCCAGAATTCAGAGCGTCTACGGGCCATGACGGCGGCCCTGCGGGAGAGCGGCCACCGCCTCACCCCCCAGCGCCTGGCGGTCCTGGAGGTGCTGGCCAACAGCCGCCAGCACCCCAGCGTGGAGGGCATCTATCAGCAGGTGCGCCAAAAGTTCCCCACCACTAGCCTGGCCACCATCTACAAGACCGTGACCCTGCTCAAGGAACTGGGGCAGGTCCTGGAACTGGGCTTCGCCGGCTGGGGCAGCCGCTACGATGGCCACCAGCCCCAGCCCCATCCGCACGTGATCTGCACGCGCTGCGGCAGCATCGCCGACCCGCGCTT
>JACQYR010000232.1:0-6057 GCA_016208115.1 Desulfarculus sp. | reverse complement strand
CCCACGCGATCTGCACCCGCTGCGGTGAGATCGCCGATCCCCAGTTTTCGGGCATGCCCCAGATGGCCCGGGAGATGGAGGCCAAGTCGGGCTTTCGCCTCACCAGCCACCGCCTGGATTTCTTCGGCCTGTGCCCGGCCTGTCAGGCCCGGGAGGAGTAAATTTTTTTGGCGGGCAATGGATAATGATTATTTGTTAATAGCCAAGTTCGCTGGGTGATTGAACTGGGCCAGGGGCCACCCCGACCGGGGCGGGCGGCCCCTGGCCCCCAACCAAGGAGGGAAGCAAGATGGGCGACAACGACAAAAAACTGACCTCGGCCTTTGGCCGGCCGGTGGTGGACAATCAGAACATCATGACCGCCGGGCCGCGCGGTCCGGCCCTGTTGCAGGACGTCTGGTTTTTGGAGAAGCTGGCTCACTTCGACCGCGAGGTCATCCCCGAGCGGCGCATGCACGCCAAGGGCTCCGGGGCCTTCGGCCACTTCACGGTGACCCAGGACATCACCAAATACACCAAGGCCAAGATATTCGCCGCCAAGGGCAAGAAGACCGAGCTGTTCGTGCGCTTCAGCACCGTGGCCGGCGAGCGCGGCGCCGCCGACGCCGAGCGCGACATCCGGGGCTTCGCCATGAAATTCTACACCGAGGAGGGCAACTGGGACCTGGTGGGCAACAACACCCCGGTCTTTTTTTTGCGCGACCCCTTGAAGTTCCCTGACCTGAACCACGCGGTCAAGCGCGACCCCCGCACCAACCTGCGCAGCGCCAAGAATAACTGGGACTTCTGGACCAGCCTGCCCGAGGCCCTGCACCAGGTGACCATCGTCATGAGCGACCGGGGCATTCCCCTCTCCTACCGCCACATGCACGGTTTCGGCAGCCACACCTTCAGCCTCATCAACGCCGACAACCAGCGCTTCTGGGTCAAGTTCCACTTCAAGAGCCAGCAGGGCATCAAGAACCTGACCGACCAGGAGGCGGCGGAGTTGGTGGGGCGCGACCGCGAGAGCCACCAGCGCGACCTCTACGAGAGCATCGAGAAGGGCGATTATCCCCGCTGGACCCTGTATTTCCAGATCATGCCCGAAAAAGACGCCGCCACCTGCCCCTACCATCCCTTCGACCTCACCAAGGTTTGGCCCCACAAGGACTATCCCTTGATGGAGGTGGGGGTCATGGAGCTTAACAAAAACCCCGAGAACTACTTCGCCGACGTGGAGCAGGCGGCCTTCAACCCGGCCAACATCGTGCCGGGCATCGGGTTCTCGCCGGACAAGATGCTCCAGGGGCGCCTGTTCTCCTACGGCGACGCCCAGCGTTACCGCCTGGGGGTGAACCACCACCTCATCCCGGTCAACGCCCCCCGTTGCCCGGTGCACAGCTATCACCGCGACGGGTCCATGCGCGTGGACGGCAACGCCGGCTCCACTCTGGGCTACGAGCCCAACAGCTACGGCCAGTGGCAACAGCAGCCCCAGTTCGCCGAGCCGCCCCTGGCCCTGTCGGGCGCGGCGGCCAACTGGGACCACCGCGAGGACGACGACTACTACTCCCAGCCCGGGGCGCTCTTCCGCCTGATGAGCAAGGAGCAGCAGGAGGTGCTGTTCGCCAACACGGCCCGCGCCCTGGGCGACGCGCCCCTGGAGGTGAAACAGCGCCACATAGGCAACTGCTTCAAGGCCGACCCGGCCTACGGCGCCGGCGTGGCCCAAGCCCTGGGCCTGGAGCCGCCCCGGGGCTAGCCTTCGGCCCGGCCTCAGACCTGGCCAGAGCCAACCAGCGGCCCCCGCCGGAGCCTCCGGCGGGGGCCGCGTTCGTGGCGGTCTGGGTTTGGTGTCAGAGGCCCAGCAGGCCGGCGATCTGCTGGGCTTGTTCCGGCCCCAGGTCCAGGAACCGCACCCCGATGCCCGGCAGGCGCCGGGTCTGGCCCCAGGGCTGGGCCCAGCGCACCTCCACCTGGATGGCCCCCATGGCGGGCAACTCCGGCAGGGTGATCCAGGCCCGCGCCCCCAGGTCCCAGGGATCGCCGGTGATGATGAAGCAGCCGCCGGGGGAGAGGTTGTGGGTGACCGTGGGTTGGCCGGCCTCCGCTCCGCCGGGCGGCGCGCGGTGCAGGAGCAGGTGCAGGTGCAGCTCGATGCGCTGGTTGGAGCGCGCCGGCGCGCCGTGGAACTGGGCGCACTGGTTTTCGATGAAGTCGGACAGGGTGTAGTCGCCGGCGGTGCTGGCCCCCAGCACCAGCACCGAGACGGCGCCGCCGTCCGGGCGCCAGTTGAGGCGCGCCGTGGGGAAGCGCCGCAGGATCACGGCCAGCTCGTCCTTGACGGCCTGGCTGTCGCTGGCCTTGATCTGGGTGGGGATGTCTATGAGCAGGCCCTGGTAGGCCCGCCGGCGCAGCAGCTCTAGGAACTGGGCCACCGTGGCGGCGCTGTCCACCTGGGCCAGGCCCTCCCGGGCGGACAGGTAGCGCTCCAAATGGGGGCCGGGCCGCGCCAGCAGGGCCAGCCGGGGTTCCATGGGCCTGACTCCGGGGCAGGGGAGCCGCCAGGGCGATGATGTCAGCCAATTCAATCCTGGGCCAGGACCGTCCAGGCCACCATTGCATTGTAGCCTAGGTGCGGGCTAGGGTCCAGGCCGCCACCAGTCCTCCCCGGCTGGCCGGCTGGGGGCGGCCTGGTACGGCGCGCCCCCAGCCGGGTCTGTCATCCTCATCAGCCCAGGGACGGCAATCCGAAGAGCCGCCGCAGCCAGCTTCGGCGGCGGGCCGGCGGCATCGGGCAGGCCGCCTCCAAGATATCCAGCTCGGGCCTGGCCTCGCGGAACTGCAACCACAGGCACAGGCGGTCGTGCTGGCTGGCCTCCTGGTAGCGCTGGGCCAGGGGCTGGGGTTCCCCGCCGGCGGGGGCGTGGCGGCGGGCCGGGCAGCAGGTCTTGAGCAGCAACGGCATTTGCTTGGCCATGACACTCATCGCGGTCCTCCTTTTTATGTGCATATGCACGTTTTAAGGCAACAAAAACGCCGACATGGGTGCAGATACACCTTTTGCGGCAAAAAAAATATGCGCCTGCCCTGGGCCTACTTCAGGCCCTTGACCAGGGCGCGCAGGTCGCCCAGCACCTGCTCCCATCGCTGATCCCCCAGGTTGGCGGTGATGCGCTCCTGGGCCTGGTGCCACAGGGGCGCGGCGGCCTCCAGGGCCTTGAGCCCCTGGGGCGTTAGCTGGGCCACCACCTCGCGGCGGTCCTGGCCCCGCTCCAGGTTGACCAAGCCCTTCTTCTCCAGGATGGCCAGGTTGCGGCTCAAGGTGGTGCGGTCCATGCCCATGACCCTGGCCAGCTTGTGCAGGATGAGGTTCTGGTTCATGTAGGCGGCCACCAAGAGGCTGAACTGGGTGATCTTGAGACCAGTGGGCTTCAAGGCCCGGTCAAAGGCCTGGGAGACCAGGCGGGTGGCCCGCCGCAGGTTGAAGTCGGCGCAACGGCGGGTCATATCCAGGCAACTGGCCTGGTCCACCAGGGACAGCCCGGCCCCGGGCAGGCAGGGAGCTGAAGGGTTGTGGTCTTGCGCGGCCATAATAGGAGTATATGCACCTTTACGGCGGGAGTCAAGTCCCGGGAGGGGGCCTTGGGCCGCCCCGGGGCGGGTGCCTGGAGCCAGGCCCCGCCCGGGGGCCAGGGCCGGCCGGCTTTTAGGAAACCAGCTCGCGGGCCAGGGCCTGGGCTTCTTGCAGCCGGGCCGGATTTAGATCGCGGGCCCCGCCCTGGCCGGTGGCCACGGCGCGCACCAGGCGGTTGTCCACGAAGCCGTACCATTTCAAGAAGTTGGCGTAGGCGGGGAACACATCGCCGAAAGCCCCCTCGGGGCCAGCCTGGCTCAAGACCCACACGCTCCTTTTGCCCGGGGTCAGGCGGCAGGGCTGGGGGTTGGTCATGTAGTCGGGCACCAGAAAGGAGAACCAGCGGTCCAGGCAGCACTTCAACTGCCCGGATATCTGGCCGAAGTAGATGGGCGAGGCCACCACCCAGATGTCGGCCAGGCTCAGGGCCTCCAAGACCGGGGCCAGGTCGTCCTTGACCACGCAGGTTTCGGACTTGCCCTTGCAGGCGTAACAGCCCTGGCAGCCCTTGTAGCTGAGCTGGTTGAGGGCAAAGGCCTGGGTCTGGGCGCCCAACTCAGCGGCCTGCTCCAAAAAGGCCGTGGCCAGGGCGGTGCTGTTGCCTTGCTTGCGGGGGCTACCCAAGAGGGCCGCGATGTGCATGATGCCTGTCTCCTCAATAAAATTGGGCACATGGCTCTGAACGCCGGGGGGGAATTTCAGGGCTGTGGTCATGGCTTGCAGTATGAGGGCCTCGCGGGCGGCGGTCAAGCCCGGCCGGCCGGCAGGCCGGGGCATGCTATTGACCGCCCAGGTTAAATCGCGGCCGGCGGATAAAAAAATCGCCCCCTCCCCTTGCGCGGGGCAAAGGCTGTGCTTACACTTCGCCTGTTAGCACTCCCGCCCGGCGAGTGCCAACCAACGGCAAGCGGCACCATCGGGTAGAGGCCCCCGGGCCACCCCCAACATCAGTAACCAACCGCATATCTCAAGGAGAGGGCACATGAAGATCAAACCCTTGCAGGACCGCGTCATCGTCAAACGGATGGAGGAGGAGACCAAGACCGCCGGCGGCATCATCATCCCCGACTCGGCCAAGGAAAAACCCCAGCAGGGCAAAATTCTGGCCGTGGGCCCCGGCAAGGTGCTGGAGGGCGGCACCCGCGTGGACATGACCGTGAAGGTCGGCGACCTGGTGCTGTTCGGCAAGTATTCCGGCAGCGAGGTCAAGATTGACGGCGACGAGGTGCTGATTATGCGCGAGGACGACATCCTGGGCATCATCACCAAGTAAGGCGCTCCCCTCGGCCCCCCGCGGGCCAACCCATAAAATCTGAGGAGGTTTTTCAATGGCTAAAGAGCTGAAATACGCCATCAAGGCCCGCGAGGCCATGGCCCGCGGCGTGGACACCCTGGCCAACGCCGTCAAGGTCACCCTGGGCCCCAAGGGCCGCAACGTCATCATCGAGAAGACCTTCGGCTCGCCGACCATCACCAAGGACGGCGTCACCGTGGCCAAGGAAATCGAGATCGAGGACAAGTTCGAGAACATGGGCGCCCAGATGGTCAAGGAGGTCGCCTCCAAGACCTCCGACGTGGCCGGCGACGGCACCACCACGGCCACCATCCTGGCCCAGGCCATCTACCGCGAGGGCTCCAAGCTGGTGGCCGCCGGCCACAACCCCATGGCCATCAAGCGCGGCATTGACAAGGCCGTGGAGGCCGTGGTCGCCGAGCTGAAGAAAATCAGCAAGGCCACCAAGGACCAGAAGGAAATCGCCCAGGTCGGCACCATCAGCGCCAACAACGACGCCACCATCGGCAACATCATCGCCGAGGCCATGAACAAGGTCGGCAAGGAGGGCGTCATCACGGTCGAGGAGGCCAAGTCCATGGAGACCACCCTGGAGGTGGTCGAGGGCATGCAGTTTGACCGCGGCTACCTCTCCCCCTACTTCGTCACCGACCCCGAGAAGATGGAAGTCAACCTGGAGAACCCCTACATCCTGATCCACGAGAAGAAGATCAGCTCCATGAAGGACATGCTGCCCATCCTGGAGCAGATCGCCAAGATGGGGCGTCCGCTTCTCATCATCGCCGAGGACGTGGAGGGCGAGGCCCTGGCCACCCTGGTGGTCAACAAGCTGCGCGGCACCCTGAACGCCTGCGCCGTCAAGGCCCCGGGCTTCGGCGACCGCCGCAAGGCCATGCTGGAAGACATCGCCATCCTCACCGGCGGCACCGTCTTGAGCGAGGACCTGGGCATCAAGCTGGACGGCGCCAGCATCAATGACCTGGGCACCGCCAAACGCGTCACCCTGGACAAGGACAACACCACCATCGTGGACGGCGGCGGCTCGCGCAAGGACCTGGAAGGCCGCGTGCGCACCATCCGCGCCCAGATTGATGAGACCACCAGCGACTACGACCGCGAGAAGCTCCAGGAGCGCCTGGCCAAG
>JACQYR010000231.1 GCA_016208115.1 Desulfarculus sp. | reverse complement strand
ACGGCCATGCCCGCCAGGGGGGGCAGGGACCGCCCCAGGTAGCCCTGGGGGTCGCCCCAGTCTGGCAGGTAGGCCACCAGCCACGCCGCCAGGCCCATCACCGCCGAGGCCAGGGCGATGCGCAGGCTGCTCGTGAGCATCTCGCGGCCGCCCAGGGGACCCAGCCTGAGCCGCAGGCGCCACAAGAGCACCAGGAAGTTCACCGCCCCCGAGACCGTGGTGGCCAAGGCCAGGCCCACATGGGCCAAGGGCCCCATCAGGGCCAGGCTCACCCCCAGGTTGATCAGCAGGCAGAAGGCCGCCACCTTCACCGGGGTGGCCGTGTCCTTGAGGGCGTAGAAGGCCGGCAGCACCGAGCGCACGGCGGCGAAGGCCCACAGCCCCAGGCCGTAGCCCACCACCGCCCCGGCCGTGGCCGAGGCGCTGTGCTCGTCAAACTGGCCCCGGGCGAACAAGAGCAGCACCAGGGGCTTGGCCAGCACGATCAGCCCCACCATGGCCGGCAGGACGATGAACATGGTCAGGCGCAAGCCATAGGCCATGGTCTGCTTCAGCGCCTGGTGGTCGCCCTGGGTGGCCTGGCGCGACAGGCTGGGCAGGATGGCCGTGGAGACGGCGATGGCGAAGATGCCCAGGGGAAACTCGATGAGCCGGTCGGCGTAGTAGAGGAAGCTCACGCTGCCCTTGGGCAGGTAGGAGGCCAGGATGGTGTTCATGGCCACGGTCACCTGGTACACCGCCGCCCCGAAGATGGCCGGCCCCATGAGCCGCGCGATGCGGCGCAGGTGGGGGTTCTTCAGGTCCCAGGCCGGCGGCAGCAAGAAGCCTTTGGCCCGCAGATAGGGCAGGTGCAGGAGCAGTTGGGCCGTGCCGCCCAGGAGCACGCCCACGGCCAGGCTCAACACCGGCGGGTCCAGGCGGCCGGCCAGGAGCATGGGGCAGGCGATGAAAAACAGGTTCAGGAGCACCGGCGAGAAGGCCGGGGCGAAGAAATGCTCCTGGGAGTTGAGCACCCCGGCGGCCAGGGCGGCCAGGCTGATGAAGAAAATATAGGGAAAGCACCAGCGGGTGAGGCTCACGGTCAGGGCAAATAGCTGGCCGTCGGCGGAAAAACCCGGGGCCATGATCCGCACAACCTCCGCGGCGAAGGTCATGCCCAGCGCGCAGACCACCAGCAGGGTCAGGGCCAAGAGCCCGTAGGTGGAGCGGGCCAGGAGTCTGGCCTCCTCCTTGCCCTGTTTGGCCAGCACCTCGGTGAACACGGGGATGAAGGCGATGGTGAGCGTGCCCTCGGCAAATAGCCTTCTCAGCAGGTTGGGAATGCGGAAGGCCACGAAAAAGGCGTCGGCCGCCGGTCCGGCCCCGAAGAAATAGGCGATGACCAGGTCGCGCAGAAAGCCGCCCACCCGGCTCAAAAGGGTGGCCAGGCCCACCACGCCGGCGGCCTTGGCCACCTTGCGTTGCTCACTGGAGGTAGACTGGGGCATCCCTTGTGCTAAAATCCTTGGCGCAAGCCCCTTGACAGGGGGGCAAAAGCCGGATAAAAGTTGGGTTCTTGATTCGCACGGCCCCTTGGGGCCGCTTTTGCCTTGACTTGAGACAACTTGGGAGGATTGCCAAGGTGGCCAACCACGCTTCCGCCATCAAGAGGGCCAAACAGAGCGAAATGGCCCGCATGCGCAACAAGGCCACGCGTACCCGCGTGCGCAACGCCGTCAAGAGCGTCCGCCAGGCCCTGGAGGGCAAGGACGCTGGCGCGGCCCAGACCGCCCTGCGCCAGGCCGCCAGCGTCATAGACAAGGCCGCCGGCGAAGGCGTGATCCACGACAACGCCGCCTCGCGCTACATCTCCCGCCTGTCCCGTCAGGTTCAAGCCCTCACCGCCTAGCCAGGCCGTCACGCCCCCGCCGCCCTGAGCCAGGGTCGGCGGGGACGTGTGCAACACCCACGCACAGGTCCATTATCAGGCGCTCCATGATGACCCGGTCGGCGCCGGGCGAGGATTTGAGCGCCAAATCGGCCTCAAGAATGCGCGCCAGGCAGCCGGCTAGGCTGGCGGCGCTCTCTTTTTGCGCCCGCCCCAGGATGGTGCCCGCCGCCTGGGGGGGCAGGCGCAAGGCGCTCTGGGCCTGGGCGGGCCCCCCGCCCTGGTCCAGCACCTGGCGGGCCTCCAGAAGCTGCCGAAACAGCCTTGTCACCATGGCCAGCACCTTCACCGCCGGCTCGCCCAGGGAAGTGAGCTGATCGTGGCTGGTCAGGGCGCGGTGCAGGTGGCCGGCGGCCAGAGCGTCGGTGAAGTCGAAGATGGAGTAGAGCCTCCCCCGGCCGGTGACCGCCGCCACGTCCTGGGCGCTTATCCGCGCCCGGCCGCCCACGTATAGCGAGAGCTTCTCGATCTCGGAGTCCAAGGCCCCCAGGCCCAGGCCCATCAGCTCGGCCAGGCGCTCGGCCGCCTCCCTGTCCAGGGTCTTGCCGCGGGCCGCCGCCCGCTGGTTAAGCCAGGGAGGCAGGTCCCGGGGCCACATCTTCTTGAAGACGTGTACCTTGCCGGCCTTGGCCAGGGCCTTGGCCAGGCGGGTGCGGCTGTCCAGCTTGGCGCCGGCCAGCACCAGGCAGGTGCTGGGCGCCGGGTCCTCCACGTAGGGCAAGAGGGCGTTAAGCTGCTCGGCCTTGTAGGCTTCCATTTCTTGCAGGATCACCAGGCGGCGGCTGCCCAGGAAAGGCAGGGTGCGGGCGCCTTCCAGCACCCGCGAGGGTGGTGTGTCCTGGGCGTGCAGGCGCTCCACGTTGAGGCTGGGGTTCTGGCTGAAGGCCGGCGAGGCCAGGAAGTCCTCCAGGGCCTGGGCCACCAGGAAGTCCTCCTCGCCGAAAAGGCCGTAAAGAGGCCCCGGCTGGCCGCCGGCCACCTCGGGCCAGGGGCTGGCCCCTGCCCCGCCGCCAACGGCCGAGCCCTTGACCGCCATGGTTTGGACCGCCGGGTCTAGAAGTTTTCGAACACGCTGTCGTGCAGGGACTGGGCCAGTTCCTTGGCCAGCTCGCTGATGGCCACCTGCTTGAACTGCTCGCTGGCCTGGATGGTGCCCACGATGTTGAAGGTGCGGTTCTTGGACAGATCGCGGTTCTCCCACAGGATGTCGCCATTGTTGCGGCGCACCAGTTGGGCGGCCACGAAGATGGTGATGCGGCGCTGCAGGCTGGTGGAGCCCCTGGTCAGCGAGATGTCCTCGGTCTCCACCTTCTTGATGGTGCCCCTGAGGACCACGTCGGACTGTCCCTCGGAGACTACCCTGAGCATCTGGCTGCGGGTGAACTGGAAGATGGTCTCGTCGGTAAAGACGCGCTCGATGCGCAGCTCGCCGGTCTGGTTGTCGAAGACCGGGATGGCCACGGTGCGCACGTCCGAGGGCAGGTTGTTCTGCTTGCCGCGGAAGTTGTAGCCGCAGGCCGTCAGCGCCAAGGCCGCCGCCATCAAGACCATCATCAAGGATAGCTTGCGCACTTTCACGCCTCCCCTGCCCTGCCTATATGGTTGAGGCCGCGCCCGCCAATTCGCGGGCAGATCATAGTTAACACGGGGGCGGCCGGTCTGTCCACGCCCGCCGGCCAGGCCCTAGCCCTCCAGGCGCAGCACCAGGTGCCACCCCCGGTTGGGGAACTCGATGTCATGGCGGCAAGCCAGCCCAAAGCCATGGCCGCCCATGAGTTCCAGCAACTGGTCAACGGTGGTCCATTGCAGGCACTCGTAGAAACCGGCCGAGCCCTTCTCCTCGGTGCCCCAGCCCACCTCCAGCACCAACAGCCCGCCAGGCCTGAGCACCCTGGTGATCTCTTTCAGGAGCCTGGGCAGATCGAAGGCATGGTCAAAGGAGTTGGAGAACACGATGTCCACCGAATCGTCGGGAAACTGGATGGCGTGGAAGTCTCCCGGCAGCACGTAGCGGTTGCCTTGCCCCGGGTTGAGGTCAATGCCCACCGCGAAGCAGCCCTTGTCCAGGAAGGCCTTGACCTCGCTGCCCTGGCGGGCGCCCAGGCACAGGGCCGTGCCCTTTTGCACCACGCCAAACTCGCTGAGCCGCTCCAGCAGCACGCGCCGGTACTTCTGGTCGTAGTCCTCGATCTCCCGGGGGCAGATGTTCCTCAGCTTGAACTTGGCCTGCTGGTGCTCCACATAGTCTTCGTAACTGTCATAGTGACGTTTGAGCAGGAGGTCGTCGCCGGCGGCCACCCAGCGCTTGCCGATGCGTTTCTTGAGGTAGTGCTGGCGTATCTTGTCGGGGATAGCCTTGATGTCGCGCAGGGCCTTTTTCATGTTTGCCAGGCTTCCCCCAAAGCGTCCCCTTAAAGGACGATGTTGACCAGTTTGCCCTGCACCACGATGACCTTCTTGGGCTTGGCGCCGGCCAGGAAAGCGACGACTTTGTCGTCGGCCAGGGCCGCGGCCTTGATGGCCTCCTCGCCGGCCTCGGCGGGCAGGTTGAGCCGCGCCCGCACCTTGCCGCCCACCTGCACCACCACTACCTTCTCATCCTTGACCAGGGCCGAGGGGTCGTGCGCCGGCCAGGGGTGGTCCAGCAGATAACCCTCATGTCCCAGGCGGGCCCACAGCTCGTCGGCCAGGTGGGGCGCGATGGGGCTTATCAGGACCACCGCCGTCTCTACCGCCGCCCTTAAGACCGCCTCCCGCCGGGGCTGGCCCGCCAGATCGGGGTTCTGCTCGGCCAGGCTGATGGCGTTGACCAGCTCCATGACCTGGGCGATGGCGGTGTTGAACTGGAAGCGCTCCTCCACGTCCTCGCTATAGCGCTTGATGGCCTCGTGGGTCTTGCGGTGCAGCTCGGCCAGCTCGGGCGGGAGGTCGGCCCCGCCGGCAAAGGCCGGCACGCCGGCCGCTTGGGCCGCCACGGCCAGGCCCACCCGCCACAGACGCTGCAAAAAGCGGCTGGCCCCCTCCACGCCCTGGTCCGACCACTCCAGGTCGCGCTCGGGTGGGGCGGCAAAGAGCGAGAAGGTGCGCACCGTGTCGGCCCCGTAGCGGGCGATCATGTCGTCGGGGTCCACCACGTTGCCCTTGCTCTTGCTCATCTTGGCCCCGTCCTTGATGACCATGCCCTGGGTGAGCAGGTTGAGGAAGGGCTCGTCGGCCTTGACCAGGCCCAGATCGCGCAAGACCTTGGTGTAAAAACGGCTGTAGAGCAGGTGCAGCACCGCGTGCTCGATGCCGCCCACGTACTGGTCCACGGGCATCCAGTAGCCGGTGCGCTGGGGCTCCAAGGGTCCTTGGGCATAGTCCGGGCAGGCGTAGCGGGCGAAGTACCAGGAGGACTCCACGAAGGTGTCCATGGTGTCGGTCTCGCGCCGGGCTGGCGCGCCGCAGGCCGGGCAGGGCACGTTAAGCCACTCGGGCATGTGGGGTAGGGGCGAGCCGCCGGTGGGGGGAATGACCGCGTTGAGGGGCAGCACCACCGGCAGGTCCTTCTCGGGCACCGGCACCAGGCCGCACTTGTCGCAGTGGATCATGGGGATGGGCGCGCCCCAGTAACGCTGGCGGGAGATACCCCAGTCGCGCAGGCGGTAGTTAACCGTCTCGCGCCCCAATCCGCGCTTCTCCAAATCCTGGGCGATGGCCCGTTTGGCCTCCTGTGAACTCAGGCCATCAAAGGCCCCGGAGTTGATGAGCCGGCCATACTCGGTGAAGGCCTGGGACATGTTCTCCACGCCTTTGGCGCCGTCCGGCCCCACGATGACCTCCACCAGGTCCAGGCCGTAGACCGCCGCGAACTCGAAGTCGCGCTGGTCATGGGTGGGCACGGCCATCACCGCGCCGGTGCCGTACTCCATGAGCACAAAGTTGGCCACGAAGATGGGCATCTTGCGGCCGGTCATGGGGTTCTGGCAGTAGGCCCCGGTGAAGACGCCCTCCTTCTGCTTCTCGTCGCCACGCTCGGCGTGGGATTGGCGCCCCACCCGGTCCACGAACTCCTTGACCGCCTGCTCCTGGCCCGTGCCGGCGCTGAGTTCCAGGGCCAGGGGGTGCTCCGGGGCCAGGCTCATGAAGGTGGCGCCAAACAGCGTGTCGGCCCGGGTGGTGAAGACCTTGATGGCGCCCTGGCGCTCCCACAAGGGGAAGACGATCTCGGCCCCGTAGGACTTGCCGATCCAGTTGCGCTGCTGCACCGTGACCCGCTCGGGCCAGCCGGGCAGCTTGTCCAGCCAGTCCAACAGCTCGTCGGCGTATTGGGTGATCTTGAAGAAATAGCCGTGCAGGAGCTTCTGCCGCACCGGCGTGGAGCAGCGCCAGCAGGCCCCGTTCTCCACCTGCTCGTTGGCCAGCACCGTCTTGCAGGGCTCGCACCAGTTGACCAGGGCCTGCTTGCGGTAGACCAGGCCCTTTTCCCACATGCGCGTGAAGACCAGTTGCTCCCAGCGGTAGTAGCTGGCGTCGCAGGTGGCGAACTCGCGGTCCCAGTCGTAGGAAAAGCCCAGGCGCTTGAGCTGGCCACGCATGTAGTCAATGTTCTCGTAGGTCCACTTGGCTGGGTGGGTTTTATGGGCGATGGCCGCGTTCTCGGCGGGCATGCCAAAGGCGTCCCAGCCCATGGGGTGCAGCACGTTGAAGCCCTTCATGCGCTTCATGCGCGCGCACGCGTCGCCGATGGAGTAGACCCGCATGTGCCCCATGTGGATGCGCCCCGAGGGATAGGGGAACATCTCCAAGAGATAGTACTTGGGCCGCTTGGGGTCCATCTCCACTTTGAACAGGCCGGCCTCTTGCCAGCGCCCCTGCCAGCGGGCCTCCACCAGGGAGGCATCGTAACGCTCTTCTAAGCTTGACGTGTTTTGATTCATGATCGCCGATACTTATCCTGTAGGCCCCCACGGGGGCTCTCGGTGAACACCCATCCCCGGGCCCACCAGGCCCAAGTTCACCGTTTGTATCACAGGGTCAGCTACTTGTAAACCAGCCGCGAGCCGCGGCGGGCGATAACGGGTCGGGGGACGCTCTTCCCCAGGCCAGGGCCGGCGGCTCCCGTAGAGTGGCTCATCCGACAAAAAAACGGGCGGGGGCCGCGAGCCGCGGCGGCCAATAACGGGTCGGGGGGCGCTGTTCCCTGGCCAGGGCCGGCGGCTCCCGTTGCGAGGCTTACCCGGCAAGCAAGACGGGCGGGGATAACCCCCGCCCCTACACCACGAAAATACATAGGTTACAACATCTTATTGTAGGGGCGGGGTTTACCCCCGCCCGCGTCTTTTATTCTACTGGCCCTCAACGGGAGCCGCCAGCGCCTGCGGCCGCCGCAACGCGGCCCGACCCGTATATGCCCGCCGCGGCTCGCGGCTAGAAATCCTTGAAGTCCTTGTCGTCGTCCAGGGGGATGACCTGCTCGGGCCGGGGTTGGCCGCCCTTGTCCGGCGCCGGGGTCTTGGCCGCCGGCCTGGCCTGGGCCGGCGCCCCGGGCCTGGCCGGACCGGGCAGGCTCTTGCGGGCCGCCGGGGCGGGGGCTGGTTCCTCTGGGGCCACCTGGGGGGCCTGGGCGCGCCCGCCGGCCAGGCTGGCCAGTTCCTCCACCACCTGGGCCAGGCGGCGGGCCTGTCCGTCCATCTCGCTGGCGGCGGCGGCGGTCTCCTCGGAGTGGCCGGCGTTGGCCTGCACCACCTGGTCCATGTGGGTCAGGGCCTGGGTGATCTGGGTGATGCCCTGGGCCTGCTCCCGGCTGGCCGCCGAAATCTCGGAAATGAGGCTGGCAACCTTGCCCGCCGACCTGGCCACCTCCTGGAACTCGGCCTTGGTGTCGGCCACCTGGCGGGCGCCCTGGTTGATGCTCCTGACCGTCTCCTCGATGAGCGCCTGGGTGTTCTTGGCCGGCGTTCAGCGCCAGCAGGTTGGTCTGGAAGGCGATCTCGTCAATGGTCTTGATGATCTTGCTGATCTGCTCGCCGGCCCCGGCCATCTGGGTCATGGAGGCGGCCACGGCCTCCATGCCCTGGCCGGCCTTGTCCACCTTGGCCTGGGCGGCGCGCATCTCCTGGTCGGCCTGGGCGGCGTTGTCGGCGGTGCCCGTGGTCATGGAAGCCATCTCCTCCAGGGAAGAGCTGGTCTCCTCCAGGGACGAGGCCTGCTGGCTGGAGCCCACGGCCAGGTTCTGGGAGGCCTGGCTCAGGCCGGCGGCCGAGTCCTGCACCGCCACGGCCTCCTGTCCCAGGGCGGCGATGGCCCTGGTCAGGGGCCGGCTCAGGGAGCGGGCGAAGAGCCAGCCCAGGGGCAAGAGCACCAGGGCCGCCGCCACCAGGATGCCCCAGCCCCACAGGGTCATCTGGCGCACGCCGGCGTAGAGCTCGTCCTCGTGGGCCGCCACGGCGATGATCCACTGCCAGGGCGAGAAGGTGGTGTACTTGATGGCCAGGCGGCCTGCCTGGCCACCATCCAGACGTACCGCCCGCACCTGGCCGTCCTGGGCGGCGCCTTTGAGGGCCTGGGCCATCTCGGCGTAGACCGCCTGGCCCCGGGCGTCCTTGACCTCCAGCACCTTCTGGCCGGCCAGGCTGGGGTGCACGATCATCTCGCCGTCGCCGTTGAAGACAAAGGCAAAACCGCTCTGGCCCACCTTGACCTTGCGGATGGCCTCAAGAAGGCCCTTGGCCGACTGCTCGGGCACGCCCACGTACAGGGCGCCGATCACCTGGTCCTGGCCGTCCTTGAGGGGCTTGTAGGCGGTGATGTACCAGCCGTTGACCACGAAGGCCCGGCCGTGGAAGGTCTCGCCCTTGACCACGGCCTGGGCCACCGGGGAGTCGCGGGGAATGAAGGTGCCCAGGGCGCGGGCGCCTTCCTTGTTCGTGACGTTGGTGGAAACCCTGAGCAGGTCGCCCTCGGGGTTCATGCGCTGAAAAATGGTGCAGGTGCCGCCCACCAGGGCCTTGACCTTGTCCACCAGGGAGGTGTCCTGGCTCAGGTTGGTGGCCGGGCCGGCCATGAAGCCGGGTAGGCTCAGGTCCTTGGTCTCCTTGCTGACCTGGTTCACCGCCTTCCACTGCACGGCTTCCATCTTGTTGAGGTTGAGCCCCCAGCCGCCACTGAGCTGGTTGAGCAGATACTCGGCCACCCGCAGGTCGTCGCCCAGCTTAACCTGGAGTATCTCCTGCTGGGCCTGGCAGTTGACCATGAGCTGCTGGGCGATGTGGTCCTGATCCTGCTCCACCCCCAGGGTTATGGTTTCCCGGGCCCGGTTTTCCAGCACCAGGATCACCACCAGCAGGGGCAGGAGCGAGGCCAGTACGGCGGCCATGATCTTGCCGCCGATGCCGATGCGCAAACCAGCCATTATAGTCACCCCCATTGTTCGACATGATTGGACAAGAGCGACCCTGATATGGTCAACTGGTTGCCGCCATTGACATCGTCAATATCAGGGTTACAGTAACCATATCACAAGCCAAGGTGCCCACGTGACCATCATAGACGCCCACACCCACGCCTTCCTGCCCGAGGACCTGGAGGTCTTGAGTCAGCGGCTGACCCTGCTGGACGACCACCTGCCGGCCGATAATCCCCACAAGTGGCAGATCATTGACGGCGGCGGCACCTTGGAGGCCTTGGCCGCCATCATGGAGCGCGCCGGGGTGGACCGCTACGTGCTCCTGCCCGTGTCGGGCAAAAAAGACCGCGTGGCCGACCTCAACCGCTGGGCCGCGGCGGCTGCCCAGGCCGACCCCCGGCTCATCCCCTTTGGCCTGCTGCACCCCCAGGGGCAAGTGGCCCAGGACCTCACGCTGCTCCTGGAACTGGGGCTGAGGGGCGTCAAGCTGCACCCCTTCATACAGCGCTTCTCCCTGGACGACCCGGCCAGCCAGGAGATGCTCACCCTGCTGGAGCCCAGCGGCCTGCCGGTGCTCCTGGACACCCTGTTCATCGAGGGCCTGGTGCGGGCCAAGCCCCATCTGGACTGGGTGGTGAAGATGTTCAACTTCGGCGGCTGCGAGGCGGCCCAGATCGCCCGCGCGGCCAAGGCCCACCCAGGCCAAAAGTTCATCGCCGCCCACGGCGGCAGCCTCTACGGCTGGGACCATCTGGACCCGCTCTACGAGATGGACAACGTCTACTTCGATCTCTCCTACCTCATGGGCCTCTTGGAACCGTCCCGCCTGGTCGAGATCATCCGCCAGAAGGGCGCGGACCGCGTCATCTACGGCTCCGACGCCCCCTGGCGCGAGGCAAGCGCCTTCCGCCAGTGGTTCGAGGACCTGCCGCTATCGCCCGGCGAATTGGAGCAGATCGCCAGCGGCACCCTGCTCACCCTGCTGGGCCAGGCCTGAAGCCGGCGCCCAGCCCCACCCTATTCTCCGGCCTGAACTAGGGTCAACCCCAAGAACTCGGATTTTATTGTAAGAAAATAACCTACACCCCAGTGGCCAAACCGGCCGGCCTCCCTGGGCGGACCCGCCTGGGCTGGCCTTTTTATTGACGCTGGGAGCCGCCAGAGGTATATATGCCATTTTACGGGATTTACGGAGGCAGGACCAAGTGACGATCCAGGCGGTCAGGGGCATGAAAGACCTTCTGCCCAGTGATGCGGGCAAGTGGCGCTTCATTGAGGTCACGGCGCGCGCGGTCTTCGGCGCCTTCGGGTTCCAGGAGATACGCGTGCCCATCCTGGAGCGCACCGAACTGTTCGCCCGCTCCATCGGGGCCGCCACCGACATCGTAGAGAAGGAAATGTACACCTTCAGCGACCGCTCCGGCGACTCGCTGACCCTGCGCCCCGAGGCCACGGCCGGCATCCTGAGGGCCTACATCGAAAACAAACTCCACGCCATTCCCGGCCCCCACAAGCTCTGCACCCTGGGGCCCATGTTCCGCCACGAGCGCCCCCAAAAAGGCCGGCTGCGCCAGTTCCACCAACTGGACGTGGAGGTGCTGGACGATCAAGGCCCCCAGAGCGACGCCGAGCTGATGGTCATGCTGACCCATCTGCTCACCCGCCTGGGCCTGCAAAAGATTTCGCTCAAGCTCAACTCCCTGGGCTGCCCCAACTGCCGCCCCGCCTTCCGCCAGGCGCTGACCAGCTTTCTGGCCGGCAAGGAGCAGCAGCTTTGCGAGGACTGCCAACGGCGGCTAAGCACCAACCCCCTGCGCGTCCTGGACTGCAAGGCGGCGGGCTGCCAGGAGGCGGCGATAGGTGCCCCCAGCATGAGCGACCACCTCTGCGAGGACTGCCGGACGCACTTCGCTGAGGTGCGGCGTCTTCTGGACCTGGCCGGGGTGGCCTACGCCCTGGACCCCCGCCTGGTGCGCGGCCTGGACTACTACGTGCGCACCACCTTCGAGGCCGTCACCGGCGACCTGGGAGCCCAGAACGCCGTGGCCGGCGGCGGTCGCTACGACGGCCTCCTGGCCGAGCTGGGCGGCCCGGCCCAGGCCTGCATCGGCTTCGGCGCGGGCATCGAGCGCCTGGCGCTTCTGATCCCCGAGGAGCCAGAGGCCCCGCGTCCTGACATCTTTATCGCGGCCACCGGCCCCAAGCCTCGCCTGATGGCCTTCTTGATGACCCAGAAGCTGCGCCGTGACGGGTACTGGGCCGAGATGACCACCGACGACAAGAGCCTCAAGGCCCAGCTCAGAAAAGCCAACAAGGAACGGGCGCGGCTGGTGCTGTTCCTGGGCGACAGAGAACTCCAAGAGGACAAAGGCCAGATCAAACGCATGGATGACAGCCACCAGGTCGAATTTGAGATGGGCGGGCTGGGTCATCTGTTTATGAACTTTGACCAAGCCCAGGCTGACGCCGAGATGCAAGACAGGCTCTGGGATGCCTTTTTCCATTCCCTGATGCCCTTGATTCGTTCGTGAGGAGAGCGAGGCGGGAGATCGCCACGCTGCGCTCGCGGTGACACGATTGCTGGATTGGGGTGCTGGCGGGAGGCCCTCCCGCATGCGCCAAGACGGGCGGGGATAAACCCTGCCCCTACGAAAACCAAAGAACCGGAGGCAGCCATCCAGCAATTGGTGTCATTGCGAGGAGCATCTCAGGAGAGATGCGACGAAGCAATCCACCCTGTTTGTCCCCTTGCTCTGGCACGCAAGGTGGTAACCGGCGTGGCTGGTTTAAAGAATTGAAGTAGGGTGGATTGCTTCACTACGCTCGCAATGACACTATTTCCAGATGGCGGCCGGGGCGGGGATGACCCCCGCCCGAAAACCTGCAATACCAAAAGGGCTCTTCACCCTTTCCCTGACTGCCTTTAGTTTTTTTGCCTTTTCCAGGCACCTAATAGAAGGAAGAAGGCCGACGTGGCTAAGAAATTCATCACCGAACTGAAGCGCACCCACACCTGCGGCGAGCTGACCCTGGCCGAGGTGGGCCAGGACGTGGTGCTCATGGGCTGGGGCATGCGCCGCCGCGACCACGGCGGCCTGATCTTCGTGGACCTGCGCGACCGCACCGGCATCACCCAGGTGGTCTTCAACCCCCAGGACGCCGGCGGCGCCCATGACGAGGCCCACCAGATCCGCTCGGAGTACTGCCTGGCCCTGAAGGGCCTGGTGCGCCGCCGCCCGGCCGGCCAGGACAACGACAAGCTCATTACCGGCCAGATCGAGGTGGTGGTCGAGCACTTCGAGATCCTGGGACCCAGCCAGACCCCGCCCTTCATGCTGGAGGAATGGGTGGAGGTCAACGAGAACGTGCGCCTGCGCTACCGCTACCTGGACCTCAGACGGCCGGAGATGTACAAGAACCTCCTGCTGCGCCACCAGACCGCCCAGGCCGCCCGGGGCCACCTCAACGGCCAGGGCTTTCTGGAGGTGGAGACGCCCTTCCTCACCCGCTCCACGCCCGAGGGTGCCCGCGACTTCCTGGTCCCCAGCCGCCTGTCCCGGGGCTCCTTCTACGCCCTGCCCCAGTCGCCGCAGCTCTTCAAGCAGTTGCTCATGGTGGGCGGCGTGGAGCGCTACTACCAGATCGCCCGCTGCTTCCGCGACGAGGACCTGCGCGCCGACCGCCAGCCCGAGTTCACCCAGATTGACCTGGAGATGAGCTTCGTCTGCGAGGACGACGTCATGGAATTAACCGAGGGGCTGGTGGCGGCCATCGTGGAGGCCGCCGGCCAGACCATGCCCCGGCCGGTGCCCCGCCTGACCTATGCCCAGGCCATGGAGCGGTTCGGCCTGGACGCGCCCGACGTGCGCTTCGGCCTGGAACTGGTTGACGTGGCCGACCTGGTGGGCGACGCCGAGTTCAAGCTCTTCAAGGAGGCGGTGGCCAAGGGCAACATGGTCAAGGCCCTCAACGGCAAGGGCATGGCGGTTCTATCGCGCAAGGACCTGGACGACCTGACGGCCTTCGTGGGCACCTACGGGGCCAAGGGCCTGGCCTGGGTCAAGATCAAGGAAGGCCTGGAGTGGCAGTCGCCCATCGCCAAGTTCTTCAGCGCCGAACACCAGCAGCGCCTCAATGAGCGCCTGGCGGCCACTGAAGGTGATATACTGTTTTTTGGCGCCGACACGCCCAAGGTGGTGTGCGAGTCCTTGGGCCGCTTGCGGCTCGAGCTTTCGCGGCGCTTCGAGTTGACCAAGGGCGCGCCCCTGACCTTCTGCTGGGTGACGCATTTCCCGCTGTTGGAGTACGACCCCGAGGCCAAGCGCTGGGTGGCCATGCACCACCCCTTCACCTCGCCCAGCCCCGAGGACCTGCCCCTGCTGGAGTCCGAGCCGGGCCAGGTGCGGGCCAGGGCCTACGACCTGGTGCTCAACGGCAGCGAGATCGGCGGCGGCAGCATCCGCATCCACACCCAGCAGATGCAGCAAAAGCTCTTCGAGGCCTTGGGCATCGACGCGGAGGAGGCGACGGAGAAGTTCGGGTTTTTACTGGAGGCCCTGACCTTCGGCGCGCCGCCCCACGGCGGCCTGGCCCTGGGTTTCGATCGGCTGGTGGCCATTCTGGCCGGCCAGCCCTCCATCCGCGAGGTCATCGCCTTCCCCAAGACCCAGAAGGGCACCTGCCCGCTTACCGGCGCCCCCGGCAAGGTGGACCAAGTGCAGCTTTTGGAGCTGGGGCTCAGGGTGGAGAAGACCTCATAAGGCCCTAATTTTCGGGTTGCAAAGCTGTTGACAGTAAGTAATATACGTGCCTAGAATGTCTTGTGCGCGGGGTTGCCTGTGCAGTCGGTATTTTCCGCCTAAATAGACGGGAGCGACCGCAGTCCCTGGGTGAGTCGTGCCGAAGTAAAGGGTTTGTGTTTGCTGGTAAACTTGGGAAGGAGGGTTTCTGGAATGAAGAAGCTGGTAAAGGTTTTCCCCTGGATTGCCGCTCTGGTCGCGCTGGCCATGCTCAGCGGGTGCGCGGCGGTGTGTGGTGTGGAAGAGGCCAAGGTGGCGCCGCCTCCTCCGCCCAAAAAGTGGGAGGGTGCTCCTGCCCCGGTGACCGAGGCCCCGGCCGCGGCCCCGGCCCTGCCCACCACCTACACGGTCGAGAAGTGTGACGATCTGTGGAGCATCTCCGCCAAGCCGCAGATCTACCAGGATGCCATGCTGTGGCCCTGCATCTTCAACGCCAACAAGGCCAAGATCAAGAACGCCAACAAGCTGAAGGTCGGCATGGTCCTGAGCATTCCTCGCGACCTGACCGACGCTCAGAAGGCCGACTGCCGCAAGCAGGCCGGCAAGTTCCCCAAGTACGTCGTGCCCAAGGGCGCCAAGCGTTACTGCCCCCCGAAGTAAGGACCAACAGCCGGGGAGGGACCGCCCGGGGCGGTCCCTCCCCGGAGACCTTGCGGTAGACCGGGGAGGAGGCACCCTAGGCGGGTGTCTCCTCCCCGGTTTTTTGGGGGCACCCAAATGGCATGGCCGATTGCCGGTCAACGGCGGTGGCCTTCATGAGCCCAGCCGCCAAGAGGCCCCCCGGCGATTATCCCGCTGCGCCGGCGACAACCGCCGGTATAATTACCACCTATCACCCAATCCGAGAGAGACCCATGGCCAAGTGGAATTCCCGCAGAAGATTATTGGACCACATCCATCAGGCCCAGTTCACCAGCTTGGAGGAAACCGCCGACCCTCAGCTTTTGAGGGACGTGTTCCCCTACAGCGAGGTGTGCCGCATAGACTTCGACCACAAGATTCAGCCCCTGGACCCGCCGGATGAGATGCTTATCACCGACACCACCTTCCGCGATGGCCAGCAGGCGCGCCCCCCCTATAAAGTCGAGCAAATCGTCAATCTATACGACATGATGCATCGTCTGTCCGGGCCCAAGGGCATCATCCGCCAGTGCGAGTTCTTCCTCTACGCCGCCCGCGACCGCGAGGCCGTGGAGCGCTGCCAGGCCCTGGGGCACCGCTTCCCCGAGATCACGGGCTGGGTGCGGGCCAGCAAGGACGAGCTCAGGGTGGTCAAGCAGATGGGGCTCAAGGAGACGGGCATCCTCACCTCGGTGAGCGACTATCACATCTTCCTCAAGCTGGGCCTGGACCGCAAGACCTGCCTGGACCGCTACCTGGGGGTGGTCAAGGACGCCCTGGAACTCGGCATCGTGCCCCGCTGCCACCTGGAGGACCTGACCCGGGCCGACATCTACGGTTTCGTGGTGCCCTTCGCCCTGGAGCTGACCAGGCTGCGCGAGGAGTCGGGGGTGCCCATCAAGATGCGCCTGTGCGACACCATGGGCTACGGCGTGCCCTACCTGGGGGCGGCTTTACCCCGCTCGGTGGCCAAGCTGGTGCGCGCCATGATCGAGGACGCGGGTTGCCCGGGCAAGCTGTTGGAGTGGCACGGCCACAACGACTTCTACAAAGCCCTCATCAACGGCACCACGGCCTGGCTCTACGGCTGCGGGACCATCAACGGTTCGCTGTTGGGTTTTGGCGAGCGCACCGGCAACACCCCGGTGGAGGCCCTGGTCCTGGAGTACATCCAGCTCAAGGGCAAGGACGACGGCATGGACACCCGGGTCATCACCGAGATCGCCGATTACTTCGAGCATGACATCGGCCACCGCATCCCGCCGGCCACCCCCCTGGTGGGGCGCGACTTCAACTCCACCTCGGCGGGCATCCACGCCGACGGGCTGATAAAGAACCCGGAGATATACAACATCTTCGACACGGAGCTGATCCTGGGCCGGCCCTACACCATCGCCATCACCGACAAGTCCGGGGCCGCCGGCGTGGCCCACTGGATCAACCAGCGGCTCAAGCTCACCGACGACAAGCGCGTGGACAAGCGCCACCCCGGCGTGCAGAAGATCTACAAGTGGGTCAAGGACCAGTACGACGAGGGCCGGCTGACCACCATCGGCAGCGCCGAGCTGGAGGTGGTGGCCCGCAAGCAACTGCCGCAGCTGTTCCTCAGCGAGTTCGACAAGTTGAAGGAGCGGGCCCACAAGATCGCCATCAACCAGTGCACCGACCTGTTGAGCCGCCCCGAGTTCCAAACCATGGCCCCGGCGGTCATGGAGCCGGTGCTGGAAAAGTTCCTGGAGACCAACCCCTTCATCCAGTTCCTCTACGTGGTCAACACCAACGGCTACAAGGTGACCCGCAACATCACCCACATCACCGACAAGGCCAAGTACGGCCGCGCCAGCCTGGACGTGGACTTCAGCGACCGCGAATGGTTCGTGGAGCCTATCAAGGACGGCAAGGTGCATGTGAGCGAGTTCTATACCAGCAAGATCACCAACGCCCTGTGCATGACCGTGAGCGGGCCGGTGCGCGACGACAACGAGCAGATCGTGGGCGTGCTGGGGGCCGACATCCGCTTCGAGGAGTTGGCCAAGATGGAGGACGAGGCCACCGAGGAGGAGTAGCGGACGCGCCCGGGGCCCGGCGCCGCCGGGGAGCTTTGGACTTGACGGCAGGCCACGGGCGTTCTATCCTTCCCTGACCTTTGGAAGCAGGCGTTTAATAGACAAAACCCCAGGCAGGCCGTCGCTTGCCCGCGGCTGGACGAGGAGGACTAAGTTGGCGGATATCAAGGCACCCATGGGTGGCAAGGTCATCAAAGTCACGGTTAACGTGGGCGACACCATCTCCGAGGACGACGAGGTGGCCGTGTTGGAGGCCATGAAGATGGAAATGCCCATCCTGGCCGAGGGCGATGGCACCGTGGCCGAGGTCAAGGTCAGCGCGGGCCAGACCGTGGAGGCCGACCAGGTTATCATCGTCCTGAAGTAGGCGCAGGCCCCACCCCAAGGTAAAAATCGGGCGGGGGTAAACCCCGCCCCTACATTAAGACAACGTGGCAATTGTCTTTTCTTGATGTAGGGGCGGGGTTTACCCCCGCCCGTCTTGTTCAGGCCAAGGCCCCCCGGCGCGGGGCCAGCCGTATCAGGCCGTGGGCAACTCCATGCCCCTGGCCAGGGCCTGGCGGTTGGCGGCCATCTTCTTCTCGGGGAACAGCCCCCCCAGCTCGGCCTCCAGCTCCTCCGGTCCCAGGGGCACCAGCCCGCTGCCCAGCAGGGCACCCAGCATGATTACGTTGGCCAGGATGGGCGCACCCAGGGCGAAGGCCGCCTCGGTGGCTGGCAGCCAGTACAGCCGGCCGCTCAGGCTTTCCAGGGCAGCCTTGAGCTCATCCAGCTCGGGGTAGCGGTCTTGGCCGGTGAGCACGTTCAGCGGCATCAGCGGCCGGTCGTTGGTCAGCACCACCACCCCGGGGTGGCCGTACTGGCCCAGCACCCTTAGGGCCTCCAGGGGCTCCAGGCTGACGATGGCCGTGGCCCGGTTCTCGGGGATCAAGGGACCCAGGGCCGGACCGCTGGTGACGCGCACCTGGCTCATCACCGCCCCGCCCCGCTGGCTCATGCCGTAGGTCTCGCCCACGGTGACGGTGTAGCCGGCCTTCAACAGCGCCCGGCCCAGCACCTGGCTGGCCAGCACGTTGCCCTGGCCGCCCACGCCGGTGATGACGATGTCCAGTGGGTCGTGAGCTAGGGTCTTCATGCCGCCGCCTCCTTGGCCTGGGCCTGGATGGCCCCGGCCGGACATATCTGGGCGCAGACCCCGCAGCCCACGCACACCACCTCGTCAATCACCGCCTTGCCGGCCGCCTCGTCGAAAGTCAGCCCCGGACAGCGGAAAGCGCGGCTGCAAAAGCGATGGCAACCGCAGTCGTCGCCCCGGCACAGCCCCTGGTCCACGCTCATGCGATAGGGATGGCCGCCCTGCCGGCCCTGCACCAGGGCGCAGGTGCGGCGGAAGACCAGCACCCTCAGGCCCGGCGGCCCCTGCACGGCCCGGTAGACCGTCTCCTGGGCCGCGGCCAGGTCGTAGGGGTCCACCACCTGGCAGTCCAGGCCCAGGCCCCGGCAGATGCTCTCCACGTCCACCACCGTGCCGGCCTGGCCGGTGGCGGTCTGGCCGGTGCCGGGGTGGGGCTGGAAGCCGGTCATGGCCGTGGCCGAGTTGTCCAGCACGATGAGCGTGTAGTCGGCCTGGTTCCAGCGGGCGTTGATCAGCCCCGGCAGGGCGGCGTGGAAGAAGGTGCTGTCGCCCACCACGCCCACCACGGGCTGCTCAAAGCCCAGTTCCTTGAGCTTGCCCAGGCCCGAGGATATGCCCAT
>JACQYR010000220.1 GCA_016208115.1 Desulfarculus sp. | reverse complement strand
GGCGGGATGAGGTAGTGAAGGCGGGTTACGCTACGCTAGCCCGCCCTACAGGTTTTCTTGGCGGCCCCCAGGGGCGAGCCCTCTACGGGAGCCGCCAGCCTCGGTCAGCGCGACCACCCCACCCGACCCGTTTAGGCCCCGTGGGGGACACCCCGCCGGTTATTTCCAGACGCGGCGGTCGTCAATGACCTTGCAGCCCTGGGGCAGGCTGCCCGGCTCCTGGAACTGCACCTCGCCGCTGACCCGCAGGATTTCCTTCATGGCCGATTCCACCTTGGCCCTGAGCTCACCGGTTTCGGCCGGCGCGCCGGCCCCCAACTCGCAGACCAGGGTCATGACGTCGTTATGCCCCCGCCGGTTGACCACCAGTTGGTAGGCCATGACCTCGGGGAATTTGCTGGCCACCTGCTGCACGCCGCTGGGGTGCACGAACATGCCCTTGACCTTGGTGACTTGGTCCACGCGGCCCATGATGCGGGTGAGCTTGGGGGAGGTGCGTCCGCAGGCGCACGGGGCGTTACTAAAGGCCGAGAGGTCGCCGGTGCCGAAGCGGATGAGCGGGTAGGCCTTGTTGAAGATGGTGGCCACGACCTCGCCGGGTTCGTTCTCGCCCACGGGCTGGCCGGTCTGGGGGTCCACCACCTCCACCACGCAGTCCTGGGCGAAGTGCATGCCATCCATGTGCAGGCACTCGTAGGACAGGCAGCCCACGTCGGCGGTGCCGTAGGACTGGCGTATGACCATGCCCAGGCGCTCCTGCAGGGAGACGCGCAGGCTGGGCGGCAGCATCTCGGCGGCCACGAAGGCCACTTGCAGGTTCAGGTCCTTCTGGAGGTCCAGGCCCAGGGCCTCGGCCTTGTCGGCGATGGTGGCCAGAAAGCTGGGGGTGCCCAGGTAGCCCTGGACCTTGAGGTCCTTGAGCGCCTGTATCTGCACCTCGGTGTTGCCCACGCCCATGGGGATGGAGATGCAGCCCACCATGTTGAGCGAGGCGTCCAGCCAGAAGGCGAAGGGCACCATGTTGAAGTTGAAGGTGACCTGGGCGATGTCGCCCGAGCGGAAGCCGGCGGCGTAGAAGGCCTGGGCCCAGCGGTCGTCGTCATAGACCTTCTCGCCGGGCTCGTAGATGGGGCCAGGCGAGACGTAGATGCGCGACATGGAAGACAGCGGCTCGCCATTGAGCCCGCCGAAGGGCAGGCCCTTCTGCTGCATCTCGGTCAGCTCGCCCTTTTCGGTGATGGGCAACCGGGCCAGGTCGGCCACCTTGGTGATGTCGCCGGGCAGGGCGCCCACGGAGCGCATCTTTGCCGTGAAGGCCGGGGCGTGGTCGTAGGCGTGGGCCACGATCAGGGCGGTCTTGCGGTCCAGGTAGGCCTGGCGGGCCTCCGGGTCCATGGTCTCCAGCTCGGGGCGGAAATAACCCGAGGTGCGGTCCTTGTCGGGCATGATCTTCTCCGTGGCCAGCGTCGAGTTTGAGGTCGGACCAGGGCCAAAGGCCGGGCGGTTCTTGGCGGGGCGTGGACGGCTCCCCGGAGCCCGCCGGTGTTCAACCACGGCGGACGGGGCGGGGCGTCCCCCCGCCCGCCGGCTATGTCAGCCAGCGCTTGCGGCGCTTGTAGTGCTTGACGTCGCGGTAGGAGCGCTTGGTGCCCATGTCGGTCATGCCCAGGTAGAAGCGCTTGACGTCTTCGTTGTTTTTCAGCTTCTCGGTGGTGTCGTCGAGGACGATCTTGCCGTTTTCCATGATGTAGCCATGATCGGCGATGTTGAGCGCCATGCGGGCGTTCTGTTCCACCAAGAGGATGGTGGTGCCCAACTCGCGGTTGAGCTTGACGATGATCTCGAATATCTCGCTGACCAACAGGGGGCTCAGGCCCAGGCTGGGCTCGTCGAGCATCATCAGCTTGGGCTTGGCCATCATGCCTCGGCCGATGACCAGCATCTGCTGCTCGCCGCCGGAGAGGTAGCCGGCCAGGCCGGCCTCGCGCTCCTTGAGGCGGGGGAAGTAGGAGTAGACGTGGTCAATGCGGCTATCCAGCTCGCCCCGGTTGCACTTCTGGGTGTGGGCCGCGGCGATGAGGTTCTCGCGCACGGTCAGGTCCTCGAAGACCCGGCGGCCCTCCATGACCTGGAAGACGCCCAGGCGCACGATTTTCTCGGCGTCCATGCCGTTGATGCGCACGCCATCGAATTCGATGGTGCCGTCGGTGACCTCGCCCTCCTCGGTTTTGAGCAGGCCGCTGATGGCCTTGAGGGTGGTGCTTTTGCCGGCGCCGTTGGCGCCCAGCACGGCCACGATCTGGCCTTTCTCGACGGTCAGCGACAGGCCCTTGAGCACCAGGATCACGTCGTCGTAGATGACCTCGATGTTGTTCACCGACAGCAGCGGCATATCATTCCCTCGATATTGGAGAGAGGCCGGAGGCTCCGGCTACCTTAACGGGCCGGGTGGGGTTGTCGTCCCGGCCATTCCCGAAGACTCCCGTTGGAGCCAACTGGATCGGACAAGGGGCCGGAGGCCCCGGCTGGGGCCCCCGGCTCGCTTGCCAGGCTACTTGCCGGCCTGCTTGGGATCGCGCGGCATGGTCACGTCCTTGACCTTCTCCAGCTTGCCGCCCTTACCCACGCTGTAGATGCCCAGGGCGGTGTTGGGGCGGTGGTCGGTGGCGGTGAAGGTGATGGGCGCGGTCAGCCCGCCGGTGTCGAAGTCCTTGATGGTCTCCAGGGCGGCCTTGAGGCCGGGGGCGTCCAGCTTGCCGGCCTTCTTGGCCCTCTTGAGGCCTTCGGCCATGACCATCATGGAAACCCAGCTCTTGACGTAATGCACGGTGTAGGACTGGCCGCCGGCGCTGGCCACGACGTCCTTCATGCCCGGCACGTCGGCGCCGAAGGGGGCCACGGGCACCATGCCAAAGGCGCGCCCCTCGGCGGCCTCGCCGGCCAGTTTGGCCAGGTTCTCATCAAAGCCCCAGCAGTTGATGACGAACTTGGTGCGCAGGCCCAGCTTGGCCGCGTCCTTGATGATGACCGCCGCCGAGGCGGTGGTGCCGCCGATCCAGGCGAACTCGGGGTCGAAGTTCTTCATGGCCAGGAGCTGGCTGGTGGCGTCAATGGCCTTCAGGTCCACGATCTGGTCGGGGCCGATCTCCAGGCCCACTTCCTTGGCGTACTCCATGCCGGCCGGGATGGGGTTCTTGCCGTAGGGGTGGTCGGGATAGATGAACACGAACTTCTTGGCGCCCTGGTCCTTGGCGAACTTGATGGCCGCGCGGATGGAGGTGGAGTAGTCGGTGCCGATGAAGAAGTTGTAGGGGTTTTCCTTGGGGTCGGTCAGAGTGCCGTCATAGGAGGCGCTGAGGAAGACGACCTTGTCCTTGTTGACCAAGGGCTTCAGGGCGTTGGTGTCGCCAGTGCCCCAGCCCTGGATCACGAAGACCTTGTCTACCGACAGGTACTTCTTGTAAAGGTTCACGGCCTCGGGGATCTTGTAGGCGTAGTCGTTGGGAATGAGTTTGATGGTGTCGCCGTCAATGCCGCCCTTGCCGTTGATGTATTTCTCGGCGGCCACGGCGCCGGTGCCGTAGTCCTTGCCCACGTCGGAGGTGGGGCCGGTGATGTCGTAGATGCCGCCCACCTTGATTGCCTTGGCTATGACCGCGGGGGCGACCATCAGGCCCAGGGCCAATGCCACCGCCACAAGCAACGATACCTTCCGCATGTCTCTCTCCCTTCGCTTCCCTTTGCAACCATTGGAGCGCCGCCGCCTTAAGCGGCCGCATGGTGACTTGGCTTTCCGACTGCCTCGCCCAGCCTCACCTCCCCTCCACTTGCCGGTGTGACCGCTGGATTATGGGCCGGCAATAGCGCCAATCCGAGGTCAATAGGAAAATGGCCACAACTTCCAATATGCTCGCACGGTGTGCCAGCGGGCCGCAAGGCCGTCGGGTTCGAAGATGAGGAACAGGATGACGATCAGGCCGAAGACCATCTCGCGCAGGCTGGCGAAGATGCCGAAGATGTTGGGGTAAATCTCGGTCAGCGCCTCGGCGGGTATGCGCAGGAGCTCGGGCAGCACCACGAAGAAGATGGCCCCGAAGATGCCACCCAGCACGTGGCCCAACCCGCCCACGATGACCATGGCCAGGTACTGCACCGACAGCCACATGGTGAAGTGCTCGTCGCTGATGATGGTGATGTAGTAGGCCCACAGGCCGCCGGCGATGCCCACCATGAAGGAGCTGATGCCGAAGCTCATGATGCGGTACTGGAAGAGATTGACCCCGATCACCTCGGCCGAGAGGTAGCGGTCGCGCACGGCCACGAAGGCCCGTCCGGTGCGGCTGCGGGTGATGTTCTTGAGATACAGGGTGGCCAGCACCGCGAAGAACAGGGCCAGGTAATAGAACGACTCGTCGGTGTTGAGGTCAATGCCAAAGAACGTGGCCGAGTGCACGGTCAGACCGGCCGAGCCGCCGGTCAGCGAGGTCCAGTTGCGCATGGCGTAGTCCAGGATGAACTGGGCGGCCATGGTGGCGATGGCCAGGTACAAGCCCTTGAGGCGCAGGGAGGGCAGGCCGAAGAGCATGCCCACGGCGGCGGCCATAAGCCCGGCGGCCGGCAGGGCCAGGAAGAAGGGCCAGCCCATCTTGGCCAGGATGCCGGCGGTGTAGGCCCCCACGCCCATGAAGGCCCCGTGACCCAGGGATATCTGGCCGGTGAAGCCGGTGAGCAGGTTGAGCCCGTGAGCCCCGATGACATAGATGAAGATCAGGTTGAACATGTTGGTGATGTTCATGCCGGTGAGGTTGTTGGCCTCGGCCGAGAACAAGGGGTAGACCAAGAGGGCCACGAACATGGCCGCCATCCACCCCCTGAGCCACCAGGTCTTGAAGATGGCGTCGTCTTTGCGATAGCTGGAGAAGAAAAGTCCGCAGGGCATTGCTTGCTCCCTTTCCCCTTATACGCGCTCGATCTCTTTGATGCCGAACAAGCCGTAGGGTTTGACCATCAGGATGACGATCAGCACGATGAAGGGGGCGATCTCCTTGACGCCGCCGCCCAGATATACGTCCAGGTAGGAACCCATGATGTTCTCCAGGACGCCGATGGTGAGCCCGCCGATGATGGCCCCGCCGATACTCTCCAGGCCGCCCAGGATCACCGCCGGAAAGACCTTGAGCCCAAAGCCGGCCAGGGCGCTGTTGATGCCGTTGATGTTGCCCACCAGAATGCCGCCCACCGCCGAGACCAGTGCCCCTATGGACCAGGAGATGGCGAAGACCTTCTTCACGCTGATGCCCATGCTCTGGGCCACGGTCTGGTTGTTGGCCACGGCCCGCATGCTGATGCCCACGCGGGTGAACTTGAAGAAGGCGGCGAATATCCCCAGGAAGAGGAAGGCGAAGCCCAAGGTCCACAGGTAGACCTCGGAGACGCGCACCGTGCCGAAGTGGATGGCCTGCTGGCTGAAGAGCGGCGGATCGAAGACCATGATCTGGGTGCCCCAGACTACGGTGACGGCGCTTTTGAGCACCGTGGCCAGGGCGATGGTTATCATGATGACGCTGATGATGGGCTCGCCGATCATGGGGCGCAGGATCAGCCGCTCCAGCACCACGCCCATGAACACGCTGAAGACCAGCGTCAGCAGAAAGGCCAGCACGATGGGCAGGCCCAGGCCCGAGTAGAACCACAGGCAGACGTAGGCCCCCACCAGCACGAACTCGCCCTGGGCGAAGTTGATGATGCTGGTGGATTTGTAGATCAGCGCGAAACCCATGGCCACCAGGGCGTAGACCGAGCCGATGACCAGGCCGGTCACGACAAGCTGTAAGAACTCCTGCATGCGTCTAGCCTTTCACACAGTTGAGAATGCGGGCCGGGCAAAACCCAAGCTTTTACCCGGCCGATGGCAGTCAAGGCCAGGGACGGCCTTGACTGCCTCCAGCATTAGTGGACCGGCTTCCAGAACTGCCACCACTTGCGCTCCTGCTCCAGGCTGTACTGATCCATGGGCTGCATCTTGCGGATTTGCAGGTCGGTGATGATGGTGGTGGTCTTGCCGTCCTGGTAGCGGATCTGGCTCTCCACGTGCACCTGCCCGCCCTGGCCGTAGAGCGCCTCGATCTCCTTGGCGTAGCGCTGGGCGATGAACTTGCGCCGCAGCTTGCGCGTGCGGGTCAGCTCCTCGTCGTCGGGGTCGAACTCCTTGTAGAGCAGCAGGAACTTCTGCACCCGGGCCTTATCGGGCAGCACGCGGTTGACGCGCACCACCTCCTGCTCGATCAGGTCGTAGATCTCTGGCTTGCTGGCCAGGTCGGTGTAGGTGGTGTAGCCGATGCGGTGCTCCTCGGCCCACTTGCCGGTGTGCTTGTAGTCAATGCAGATCATGGTGGTGACAAAGTCGCGCTCGTGGCCCAGCACGATGCACTCCACGATGTAGGGGCAGAACTTCAGCTTGTTCTCGATGAACATGGGCGAAAACCGCGCCCCGCTGGTGAGCTTCATCAGGTCCTTGACGCGGTCTATGCACACCAGTTGGCCGCCGTCGGTGACGTAGCCGGCGTCGCCCGAGTGCAGCCAGCCCTCCACGATGGTTTCCTTGGTGGCCTCGTCGTTCTTGAGGTAGCCCTCGAACAAGGCCGGCGAGCGCGAGATGATCTCGCCCACGCCCTCGGGGTCGGGCTGGTCTATCCGCACCTCGGTGTCGGGGATGGGCTGGCCCACGCTGGTGAAATCCACGTTGCCGCTGCGGTGGATGCAACTGATGCCGCTGATCTCGGTCTGGCCGTAGATCTGCTTGAGGTTGACGCCGCAGGCGTGGAAGAAGCGGAACACGTCGGGCCCCAGGGCGGCGCCGCCGGTACTGGCGCTACGGATGTTGCTGAAGCCCAGGCGGTCCTTCAAGGCCCTGAACAGCAAGGCGTAGCTCAGGCTGTACATGATCTTCCAGCCCAGGGGCGGGTTCTTCTTTTGGAAGTGGAAGTCGGCCAGTTGGTAGCCGATGGGCATGCACAGGCGGTAGATGAACTGCTTGAACCAACTGGCGCCAGGGCAGGGGCAAAAAGGACACGAACTCGTCGTCGGGCAGCTTGGGGTCCACGCTGGAGAGGTTGAGCGCCATCTTGAGCATGTTGGAGTGGGTGAGCAGGGAACCCTTGGGAAAGCCGGTGGTGCCGGAGGTGTAGGCGATGAGCGCCAGGTCCTGGGGCTTGAGCCGGGCGATGGAGTTCTCCAGGTAGTTGGGGTGCTCCTTCTCGAACTGGCGGCCCAGCTCCTCCACCTCGGGGAAATAGATGAGCAGAGGGTCGTCGTAGTCGCGCATGCCCTTGGGGTCGGTGTAGATGATCTTGGCCAGCCCGGGCAGCTTCTCCTTCATGTCCAGAACCTTGTCGGCCTGCTCCTGGTCCTCGGCCACCACGAAGCGCGCCCCCGAGTGGTCTATGACGTAGGCCACCTCGGTGAGGATGGAATCCTGGTAGATGCCCAGCGGGCGGCCCTTGAGGGATTGGGCGGCCAGCTCGGCATAGACCCACTCCGGCCGGTTGTCGCCGATGATGGCCAGGGCGTCGTCGTCGCTAAATCCCAGGGCGGCCAGCCCCAGGGCGAAGTCCTTGACGCGCTCGAAATAGCTCCGCCAGGTGACGTCCTGCCAGATGCCGTATTCCTTTTCGCGCAGGGCCACCCGGTCGTGGCCGAATTTTTGCGCGTTTTGCTGCAGTAGGGCCGGCAGGGTGGCTGAGCCGATGTCCACCCCGGGCTCTTGGGCTTTTAGGTAGGTCAGGGCCACTTCGCGCCTTCTCCCGTGATGAATCGGCTTACAAGCCGAGCTTGGAGTGAGCCGCCGCCTCGGAGCCCAGATAGGCCTCTATCACGTGCGGGTTCTGGCTGACTTCCTTCGGACTCCCCTGGGCGATCTTGGTGCCGAAGTCCAGGACCACCACGCTGTCGCTGATGTCCATCACCACGCCCATGTCGTGTTCGATCAGCACCACCGTGACGCCCCATTCCTGGCTGATGTCCAGGATGAAGCGGGCCATGTCCTCGGTCTCCTCGAGGTTCATGCCGGCCATGGGCTCGTCCAGTAGGAGGATTTTGGGCCGCATGGCCAGGGCCCGGGCCAGTTCCACCCGCTTCTGGAAGCCATAGGGCAGGGTACCCACCACCTTCTTGCGGATGGCCTCGATCTCCAGAAGGTCAATGATGCGCTCCTCAATCTCGGTGCGCACCCTTATCTCCTCGGCCTGGGCCTTGCCCAGATACAGGCCCCCGGAGAGGAAGCCGCTCTTCATGTGCACGTGATGGCCCAGCTTGATGTTGTCCAGCACGGTCATGCCGCGGAACAGCTCGATGTTCTGGAAACTGCGGGCGATGCCCAGCTCGGCCACCCGGTGGGTGGCCACGTGGGAGATGTCGCGGCCGCCGAAGATGATCTTGCCTTGGTAGGGATTGTAGAACCGGCAGATGCAGTTGAGGATGCAGGTCTTGCCCGCGCCGTTGGGGCCGATGATGGCCTGGATGTGTCCCTTTTTTACCTTGAAGCTGACCCCACTGAGGGCGTTGAGGCCCCCGAACCTAAGATGGATGTCGTCCAGCTCCAGAAGGACGTCCTCGGGTTTAAGGGCCTCCGGGGCCCTGCGCCCGGGGCTAGCTACAGCAGACATAAAACCTCCCCGGCCTGACTGGTTGCCAACGCCCTGCCGTACCTTGGGGTGATGCCTTTTGCCTCCAGTGATGACGGTCCCAGGTTCATGCCAGCTTGTTTGACCGCGCCCTCAAGGCCAAGCTTAATCTGTGGCTAATATTTACCATAGGTAATTTATTCGTATTTGTAAAGGTGATAATGTGCACAAGTTCAAACTGAGCGCTCGCTCGGATGCCCGTGCATACCTATAATGTCGCAAGCACTTAATATAACTGCCCTCTTTTGGATGGGAGCCAGACAGCCGTCAGCGTCAGCAAGAAGCACAAGGATGTGATACGGCTTGAGCGGAGGCCCTACGCGGGGGTGGTTTCAGCACAGGCTTGTAGGTTCCACCGCCCCCTTGTTCTGGCCAACTCCATGTCCAGCCATGCCCACCATAACATCCCCACGGGTCTGCCCAGTGGTGGGCCCGGCTGGCCGGCTCCAGTTTCGAAGTAACTTTTTTGTAGCTAACCGGCTCGGGCATTGTCAAGCCCAAAAACCAGCAAGCACTGAAATTTCGCAGATTTGTGAATCACGGTTCAATGGTGTCTGAACGCAATTATCCAGTTTTTCACCATTGTTCAGGCCAGGGAAACGGCCGGGAGCGCCGGGGGCGGTCAGGAGATACCGGGCTCGGCGCCGCCCAGGCGGGGGGGCAGGCGCCGGGGCCAGGTCATCTCCCGGTAGTGCCGCAGGAAATACTCGTCGGTCATGCCGGCCAGAAAGTCGCGCACCACCGCCGCCGCTGGCAAGGACTGGCGGTAGGCCGGGTCCTGGTGGGCCAGGTACTGGCCCAGGATGGGGCTGGAGCGCCGCTCCTGGCGCAGGTCGTCCAGGTAGCGCTCAAAAAGGCGGTGGTAGATGTCGCGAATCTTGTGTTGTTCGGTCTTGATGCGGGGGTGCAGGTAAATGCGCTGGTAATTGAAGGCCTTTAGCTTGGCCAGGGCCTGACCCACCCGTGGCGAGAAGCCCACGTGCTCCTGGCCGTGGCTGCTGGCCACCAGGTCCTCCACCAGGCGGTAGACCATGGTGCCGTTGCTGGCGCCCAGCACCTGGGCCACCTCCGGGGGCAAATCCTCCCGGCCCACCAGCCCCACTCGGATGGCGTCCTCGAAGTCGCGGCCGATATAGGCCACGGTGTCGGCGATGCGCACCAGGCAGCCCTCCATGGTCATGGGGGCCAGGGGGGTGGCCGGGTCGCTGGTCTTGGCCAGGGCCTCGGCGTCTAGGTCGCTGAAGGTCTTGCCCCGCTGGGGGGTCAAAAGGGCGCTGTGGCGCTCGCCGTCGTGGCAGAGCACCCCGTCCAGCACCTGCAAGGTCAGGTTCAAGCCTTTGCCGCCCCGCTCCACTCGCTCCAGAAAGTGCACCCCCTGCACGCTGTGCAGGAAGGCGCCCAGGCCGTGCTCCTGGCACTTCTCGTTCAGGAAGCTTTCGCCGTCATGCCCAAAGGGCGGGTGGCCGATGTCGTGGGCCAGGGCCATGGCCTCGATGAGGTCTTCGTTGAGCCCCAGCAGGCGGCCCATGGTGCGGCCGATCTTGCTCACCAACTGAACGTGCAGCACCCGGTGGGTTATATGGTCGTTGTCAATCAGCGAGAAGACCTGGGTCTTGTCTATGTAGCGGGTGTAGGCCAGGGAGTGCAGCACCCGGTCGGCGTCCAGGCTGAAATCCAGGCGGTGCCCCTCCTGGGCGCGAGGGTCGGGCCGGCGGCGCAGGGCCTCAAGGCTGGGGCAGGCCCGGGGCGAGAGCCGTAGGGCCTCCTCCTCTTCCAGGCGGCGGCGCATCTGGGGCAGCGAGGCTGTGGTCATGGATGTCCTCTTGGGAGCGGGTGCCGGCCACCGAGGCCATTCCCAACTAAACCCGGCGGCGCCTACCCTGTCAAGCCCGGTGCCCGGGCGGGCGCATACGAGTCGGGCGAGGCCGAATGGCGGGCGATGGCTGGCGTCTCCCGTGGAGGGCTCGCGTTCCATGGTCATCATCAGCGGCCCGCCGCCCGGGCGGGCGAAAGCGAGTTGAGAGCCGTCCTCCGCCACGCTTCACGCTCTGGACCGCCAGGCATGCCCTGCGGACGAGCCCCCCCGCCTCCCCCCTCCCTGACTCTTCCTGACCCCCCGCTCGGTGGCCAGCCAGTCAAGCCGCAAAATTGCTTCGGCCAGCCATCGTCCGCGCACACTTCCCCGGCCCCAGGCCGGTGCCTACAGCCCTTGCCCCCAGGGCGGGGCGGGGATAAACTGCGGGCCATGATAATCGCCGCAGACAATCTCTCGGCCGCCCGCCCCTCGGTGCGCCGGGCCATCGGGCAGCGCGACGCCCAGGCCATAGGCCATATCTGCCAGCGGGCCGTGGCGGCTGGCGCCCACTGGCTGGACCTCAACCCTGGCTACCTGCCCCCGGCCCAGCGGGACGAGGCGTGGCGTTTCTTGGTGCAAACCGCCGAGGCCGCCTGCGCCCTCAAGCTGATCCTGGACGCGCCCCAGGCCGACTCCCTGGCCCTGGCGCTCGGGCATTGCACCCGGCCGCCGGTGTTGAACATGGCCACGGCCCAGCCGGAGCGCCTGGGACCCATCCTGGACCTGGCCGCCGCCCACGGCCTGGAGGTGGTGGCCGCCACCATGACCCACAGCGTGCCGGCCACCAGCGAGGAGCGCCTGGCCCTGGCGGCGCTGATCGTGCAGGAGGCCGCCCGCCGGGGCATCGAGGGACCGCGCCTGATCCTGGACCCCATGGTGCTGCCCCTGGCCCTGACTGGCGGCGAGGCCCAGGCCCAGGCGGTGCTGGCCACCCTGCGCGCCCTGCCCTTCTTGTTCGACCCGGCCCCGCGCAGCCTCATCGCCATCAGCAACCTGACCACGGCCACGGCCAACGCCCGCGCCCAGTTCGCCGGCCCGCCCTTTTTGGCGGCGGCCTTTGGCGCCGGTCTGGACATCGCCCTGCTGGACGTGTCCGATCCAGGGCTCATGGCCACGGCGCGGCTGTGCGCGGTCTTCGGTGGCGAGCGCCTCTTCGCCCCGGCCGAGCACCAGCCCGCGTGATACTGGCGGGCTGAAGGGTTGCTGGCAAGGCAGTTGGATGCAAGAGTTTGGGGAAAGGTAAAGTCACCTAGACGCGGCGGGCCAAGCCAGACCCTGGCCAGGACGGTGGCGGCCACATGCCGCCCCGAGCCGCTAGAGTCTGGGGCAAGGCAGTCAGGCCCCGCGAGGAAGACCAGGCCCCAATCTTTTTCAGATGATCCTTTTCCCCGCCGGCGCGCCGCACCCTGGCGGCCGGCGTTAGGCAAGGCCATTAGCCATGACCCTGATTGACAGCCACGCCCACCTGGACATGCTCGACGACCTGGAGGGCGTCCTGGCCCGCGCCGCGAAAGCTGGCGTGGCCCAGATCGTGACCATCGGCGTGGACCTGGCCTCCTCCCAGGCCGCCGCCGCCCTGGCCGCCCGCCTGCCCAATGTCCAGGCCACCGTGGGCCTGCACCCCCACGACGCCAACCAAGCCGGCGAAAGGTACTTCGCCAAGATGAAGGCCCTGGCCCAGGAGAGCCGGGCCGTGGCCATCGGCGAGTGCGGCCTGGACTTTTACCGCGACCTCTCGCCGCGCGTGGCCCAGCGCCGGGCCTTTGCCCGCCAGATCGAGCTGGCCCTGGAACTGGGCCTGCCCCTGGTGATCCACGACCGCGAGGCCCACCAGGAGACCGCCGACACCCTCAAGGCCCACGGAGCCCAGCGGGTGGGCGGGGTGCTGCACTGCTTCTCGGGCGATTTGAGCCTGGCCCGCCAGGTGCTGGACCTGGGTTTTGGCCTGGGCATCACCGGCACCATCACTTACAAAAACGCCAGCGCCCTGCGCGAGCTGGTGGCCCTGGTGCCCCGGGAGCGCCTGCACCTGGAGACCGACTGCCCCTTCCTGTCGCCCCTGCCCCACCGTGGCCAGCCCAATGAGCCAGCCTACCTGGCCCTGGCCAACGCCGCCCTGGCCCAGGCCCTGGGCATCACCCCCCAGGAGTGCGCGGCCCTGACCACGGCCAACACCCGCCGCCTGTACCGTCTGCCAGACGTGCCGGACCTGGAGGGCTGAAGGCCGTGTACCGGGTATGCCAGGGCGTGGAGATGGTGCTGGCCTCGGCCTCGCCCCGGCGCCAGGAGTTCCTGCGCCGCCTGGGCCTGGTCTTTCACGGCGTGCCCGCCCAGGTGGACGAAAGCCTGCTGCCCGGCGAGCCCGCGCCAGAGGCCGCCCGCCGCCTGGCTGGGCAGAAGGCCCGGGCCGTGGCCATGGCCTGGCCGGGCGCGGCGGTGCTGGCCGCCGACACCCTGGTGGTTCTGGACCAGCACATCCTGGGCAAGCCCCTGGACCGGGAGGACGCCCGGCGCATGCTGGGGCTGCTGGCCGGGGCCGAGCACCAGGTGGTCACCGGCTACTGTCTGCTCTGGCAGGGACGGGAGGACTGCGGCCAGGCGGTCAGCCGCGTGCGCTTCCGCGCCTTAAGCCCCGCCGAGATCGCGGCCTATGTGGCCAGCGGCGAGCCCCTGGGCAAGGCCGGGGCCTATGCCGTGCAAGGCCTGGGCGCGGCCTTGGTGGACCAGGTGGGCGGCTCCTACACCAACGTGGTGGGCCTGCCCCTGGCCGAGGTGGTGGAGCTGCTTTTGCGGCGGGGAATCATAGAGCCAGACATGGAGGGCCGGCCATGAGCATCGCCCAGAACCTGCAAGCCGTGCGCGCGCGCATGGCCGCCGCCGCCCAGGCCGTTGGCCGCGACCCGGCCAGCGTGCGCCTGGTGGCGGTCTCCAAGCTGCACGCGGCCTCCGAGGTGACCCAGGCCCTAGCGGCGGGGCAGGCCATCTTCGGCGAGAACTACGCCCAGGAGGCCCAGGCCAAGAGCGCCCAGGTGGGGCCGGGCGCGCGCTGGCACTTCATCGGACACTTGCAGGGCAACAAGGCCCGCCTGGCGGTCCAGCTCTTCGACATGATCGAAAGCGTGGACAGCCTTAAATTGGCCCAGGCCCTGGACCGGCATTGCCAGGAAATAGGAAAGCGCCTGCCGGTGCTCTTGCAGGTCAACCTGGGTGGCGAGGCCCAGAAGTCGGGCTGCCAGCCCGAGGAAGCCCCGGCCCTGGCTTCAGCCCTGGCTGCCCTGCCCGGCCTGGAGCTGAGGGGCCTGATGACCATGCCCCCCTTTTACGACGACCCCGAGCAGGCCCGGCCCATCTTCGCCCAGTTGCGCCGTCTGGCCGCCTCCCTGGCCCCTGATCTGCCGCCGGGCAGCATGGACGAGCTTTCCATGGGCATGAGCGGCGACTTCGAGGCGGCCATATATGAGGGCTCCACCCTGGTGCGCGTGGGCACGGCCATCTTCGGCCAGCGGGGCTGAGGTCAGCCGCCGCGGGGCCAAGGTTACGCCGTCAAGAGCCACGGAAAGAATCAAGGAAAGGTAAAAAGCTACCCGTGGGCATCGAGGGCTCGCGCCAGGCCGCCAGCGCTTACGCGCGATGAGTCCTTGGGCCTCTCTCTCATATCGTGTTGAGTCTTTGGCCCTTTGATCCGGGCATCCGCTGGCCGGCGGGTTAAGGTTTTGGGTAGCCAAAGCCCCGTGTCCCGCTCTTAGCCCGGCCATTCTTGGGGCAGCGGGAGAGGGCGGCTATGATCCACCCCGGCAAAGTATACGGGACCCTACGGCCCCAGCCCGCGCCGGGGCGGACAGGCCACCCCGCGCCGACGCTTGCACCTGCAAAGCCAGTATGGCCGGGCGGCTCTAGCGGGACACAAATAGAAAACGCTTCTTTATTGCCTTGAGCGACACGGCCGGATTTTCGGGTTGTGTCGTCGCCGGCTAGGTAATCGCTAGCCGCCGCTGGCGCACGATTTCGAAGAGCATGACGCCGGCGGCCACCGAGGCGTTGAGGCTCTCCACGCCCTCGGCCAGAGGCAGGCTGGCGGCCAGGTCGCAGGCCTTCAACAGGCGCTGGCCCACGCCCTGGTGCTCGCCGCCCACCACCAGGACCAAAGGCATATTCAGGTCCAGGTCCCAGGGCGCGGGGTGGCCTTGGGTGGCCGCAGCCAGGGACCACAGGCCGGCCTCCTTGAGGTCCTCCAGGGCGTTGGTGAGGTTGGTGACCCGGCACAGGGGCAGGCGCTCCAGGGCGCCGGCCGCGGCCTTGGCCACGGCGGGGGTCAGCGGGCAGGCGCGGTCCTTGGGCACCACCAGGGCCACGGCCCCGGCGGCGGCGGCCGAGCGGGCGCAAGCGCCCAGGTTGTGGGGGTCCTGGATGTGGTCGGCCATGAGCACCAGGGCCTTGGGACCGGCGGCCCGGGCCAGGAGCCGGACCTCGTCGAAGGGTGCGTACTCGGCGGCGGCCAGGCGCAGGCCCAGTCCCTGGTGGGCCGCCCCGCCGGCCAAGAGGTCCAGGTCGCGGCGCTGCACCCGGCGCACCTTCACCCCAGCGGCGCGGGCCATCTCCAGGATGCGCGCCAGGGCCGCCCCGCCGCTGGGCGCGGCCAGCAAGAGTTCCTGGGCGCGCTGGGGGGCGGCCTCCAGGGCCTGGGCCACGGCGTGGCGCCCCACCACCACGCTACCGTCGCCGGCGGCCATCACAGCCCCCAGACCCGGCGCAGCTCGGGGAAGCGGCGGCAGGCGCGCAGGCGGTCGCCGTGGATGATGGCCAGCACGTCACTTACGGCCCGCTCCAGGTCGTCGTTGACAACCAGGTGGGTGTAGTCCCGGGCCGCGGCCAGCTCAAAGGCCACCCGGGCCAGGCGTTCCCTGATCTTCTCCTCGCTCTCGGTGCCCCGGCCGCGCAGGCGGCGCTCCAGCTCGGCCGGAGAGGGCGGCACCAGGAAAATGAAGACCCCCTGGGGAAAGGCCTGTTTGAGGGCCGCCCCGCCCTTGACCTCGATGTCCAAGAACAGGTCGCTTCCGCCCTCCACGGTCTGGGCGATGGCCTGGCGCGAGGTGCCGTAGAGGTTGCCATAGACCTCCACGTGCTCCACCATCTCGCCCTGGGCCAGCCTGTTCAAGAACTGCTGGCGGCCGATGAAGTGGTAGTCCACGCCGTCAGCCTCGCCGGGTCGCGGGTCGCGGGTGGTGTAGCTCACCGAAAAGGCCAGGTCCGGGCAGGCCTGGCGCACCCGGGCGCCCACCGTGGACTTGCCGGAGCCCGGCGGACCGGAGAGCACGAAGACCTGTCCCTGGGCCATGCCTAATCCTCCTCGGGCTCGGCGGCGGACAAGGTGATGCTGGCCTCCTCGAAGGTGGTCTGCTCGAAGCGCTGGGCCATGGTCTCGGCCTGGATGGCCGAGAGGATCACGTGCCCCGAGTCGGCCACGATGATGGAGCGGGTGCGCCGGCCCTGGGTGGCGTCCACCAAGAGGCGGGCCTCGCGGGCCTCCTCGCGCAGGCGCTTCATGGGCGAGCTGCCCGGCCCCACGATGGCCACCACCCGCCGGGCCACCACGAAGTTGCCGAAGCCTAGATTAAGGAGCTTGCCAGGCATGGCGTCCTCCTGTTGGGGATGATTGCACGGGGGCGTGGCGCACCCGCGCCATGGCCTCTACTCGATATTCTGTACCTGTTCGCGTATGCGTTCCAGCTCGGTCTTGATCTCCACGATCACCTGGCTGGCGGTGGCGTCGGGGCTCTTGGAGCCCATGGTGTTGGCCTCGCGGTTCAGTTCCTGGATGAGAAAGTCCAGCTTGCGACCCACCGGCTCGGCCACGGACAAAAAGGCCCGGAACTGCTCGACGTGGCTCTGGGCGCGCACGGCCTCTTCGGTGACGTCGCACTTGTCGGCGATGACCGCCGTCTCCAGGGCCAGGCGCTGGGGGTCCACCTCGGGCAACTCCATGAGCTTGGCCAGGCGCTCGTTAAGACGCTGGCGGTAGTTCGCCACGATCTCCGGGGAGCGGGCCGCCGCCTGCCTGAACAGTTCTTCCACCCGGCCCAGGCGCTCGCCCAAATCCTGGGCCAAGGCCGCGCCCTCGGCCAGGCGCATGGCCTCGGCCTCGCCAAGGGCCGAGGCCAGGGCCGGCTCCAGTGCCCGCCAGATGGCCTCCAGGTCGGGGGTGGCCTCCTCCACCAGGATCAGGTCGCGGTTGGCCAAAAAGGGCGCCAGGCCGGGGTCGGACTCCACGCCCAGCTCGCCTTTCAGCTCCTCCAGCACCCGGCGGTACTCGCGTACCAGGGGCCGGTTGAGCACCAGACGCGGCGGGGCCTCCACGGCGCCCGAGGCGCTGACCGTCAGGTTGATGCGCCCCCGGGTCAGGCGCTCGCTTAAGTATTTCTTGACCCGGTCCTCCAGGCCGGCCAGGCCGGAGGGCAGGCGCAGGTGGGGGTCCAGGAAGCGGGAGTTGACACAACGCAACTCCACGATCCAACTGCCCTCGCCGGCCGGGGCCTGGCCGCGCCCGTAGGCGGTCATGGACTTTATCAAGGCGTGCCTCCCTGGGCCCGGTCTTCCTTTAGCTGCCACAGATAGCGCGCCCGCAGGGCCTGGAGCAGGCGGCGCATGGGGACCTCGGCGTAATCCGGATAGGTCCAGGGCAGAGGGTGATATTCGCCATGGTGATACCACAGGGTCAACTCGGCCCACAGCCCCTCGGCCAAGGCCAGGCGGTGGCCCTGACGCTTGCCGGAGGCCAGCACGAGCGAGTGGGCGCACAAGAGGCCCGGGTCCACATTGACCAGCCGGCGCCCGTCCTGGGAAAGCTCGGCCTCCAGGGTCTGGCAGGCGCGCTTGATGTCGGCCAAAGCGTGGGCCGGCACCAGGCGCCGGAAACTGACCAGGCGCCGGGTCAGGGGCCGGCCCATCTCGGCGGCGTAATAGCCGGTCTGGTCAAAGGCCAGGGGCCGGCTCAGGTAATCCAGGGGACCGAAGTCCTGGGCCAGGCGGCGCACCGCCCCGGACCGGGCAGGCTCGCTGGCCGCCAGCAGGCTCACCACCAGGCGCACCTCGGGCGACGTCTGGGTCATGGCCTCCTCCGGGACGGCCAAGGGGGTTCAGCCTAAACGGGCCGGGGATGGCTTTCTCCGACCCACATTAGGGCCTGCCCACGCTATGGTAGGCGAGCCCCTCATCGCGTACCCGCTGGGGGTTATAGACATTGCGCAAATCCACCACCACCCGGCCGCGCATGGCCGCCTTGACCCGCGACCAGTCCAGGTTGCGGAACTGGTTCCACTCGGTCATGAGCAAAAGCAGGTCAGCGCCCTGGGCCGCGTCGTAGGGGTCCTCGCAGTAGACCAGCCCCGACAGGTACTTTTGGGCTTCCTCCACCCCCGCCGGATCAAAAGCCCGCACCAGGGCGCCTTGCTCTTGAAGGACCGGCAGGATCACCAGGCTGGGGGCGTCGCGCATGTCGTCGGTGTTGGGCTTGAAGGTCAGCCCCAGGCAGGCGATGGTCTTACCCCCCAGGTCGCCGCCCAGGGCCTGCTTGACCTTCTCCACCATGACCAGACGTTGCTGGGCGTTGACCTCCATCACCGCCTCCACGATGCGGAAGCGGTAGCCCTTGTCCGCGGCCAGGGAGGCGATGGCCGCCGTGTCCTTGGGGAAGCAGGAGCCGCCAAAGCCCGGGCCGGCGTGCAGGAACTTCTGCCCTATGCGCTGGTCCAGGCCCATGCCCTTGGCCACCACGTTGACGTCGGCCCCCACCATCTCGCAGATGTTGGCCATCTCGTTGATGAAGCTGATCTTGGTGGCCAAAAAGGCGTTGGAGGCGTACTTGATCATCTCGGCGCTTTCCACGCCGGTGACGACGAAGGGCGTTTCCAAGAGGTACAACGGCGAGTAGAGGTCCTTCATGATGGCCTTGGCCTGGTCGCTCTCGGCGCCGATGACCACCCGGTTGGGGCGCATGAAGTCCTCGATGGCCGAACCCTCGCGCAGAAACTCGGGGTTGCTGACCACGTCGAAGTTCACCGGTTGGGGCTGGCTTTCGCGGATTATCTGGGCCACCCTTTGCCCGGTGCCCACCGGCACCGTGGACTTGGTGACCACCACCTTGTAGTCGGCCATGGTCTCGCCGATGGAGCGGGCCACCTCCCAGACGTATTGCAGGTTGGCCGAGCCGTCGTCGCCCTGGGGAGTGCCCACGGCGATGAAGATCACCAGGGCCTTGGCCACGCCTTCCTTGAGATCGGTGGTGAAGGCCAGGCGCTTCTCACGGGCGTTCTTGAGGACCATCTCCTCCAGGCCCGGCTCGTAGATGGGCACCTTGCCCTTCTTGAGCATGGCGATCTTCTTCTCGTCGTTGTCCACGCAGGTCACGTTGAGCCCCAGCTCGGCGAAGCAGGTGCCGGTGACCAGGCCCACGTAGCCCACGCCCACCACGCAGATATTCATGCCTTAAGCAGCTCCCTTGGCGGCCGCGCCCATGGGCGTCGCCGGTGATTGATCCTTGGTCCCGATGCCCAGGCCGCGGGCGCCCATGGCCAGACCGCATAATAGCCAAAAGAAAAGCGAGTTGTCGTCCACGAAGAAGTCATCGAACAGGTTGCGCAGGCAAAAGCCCAGCACCATCACCGCCGTGGCCATGCCGAACAGGCCCGGCCAATCGCCCCGCGCCGGCGGGGCGTGGGGCCAGAGCACCACCACCAGGGTTATCATGACGGCCAGGATGGCCAACAGGCCCTGCACGCCCAGTTGCAGCGCCAGGTCCATGAAGGCGTTGTGGGCGTGCCACAACAGGGGCTGGTGCCTCTGCCGGAACTCGGGGTAGGCCTTGGAGAAGCTGTGCCGGCCCAGGCCGATGCCCCGGAAGGGATGCTCCTTGATCTCGGCGTAGGAGAAGCGCCACAGGGCCAGGAGGTCGCCGGCGGTGCCGCCCACCTCGTGGGGGTTTTCCCAGAGCTTGTGCCAACGTTCGCCATGGTGGGCGCCCGGGGCCAGGAACAGCGCGGTCAGAATGCCCAGACAGGCCACGCAAACGATCAGGGCGTTGCGCAGGCGATGGCGGGCCAAGAGCAGCAGGCACAGACCCAGCTCCAGGACCAGGGCCAGCCAGCAGGCCCGGCTGAAGGTCAGGTAGGCGGCCAGGGCGTTGAGCAGTATCAGGCCCAGCCACAGGGGCAGCCAGCGGGGTTGCGGAAAGGCCAGAGGTGCCAGGAGCAGGTAGGGCCAGACCTGCACCAGGTAGGTGCCGTAGGCCCCGTAGCCGCTGTGCAGGGAGCCGGCGCGCACAAAGGGCGAATGCGGGCTGCCGCCGTAAGTGTAGAACAGGATCAGGGCCGCCCCGGCCATGATCCCGGCGCAGAGCATGAGCGCCCGCCAGCACTGGGCCAGGTGGCGCTCGTGGAACACGAAGTGCGCGGCGGCGTAATACATCAGGGCGCCCTTGAGCACCTCGGCCCTGAGCTCCTTGAGGGTGTATTT
>JACQYR010000219.1 GCA_016208115.1 Desulfarculus sp. | reverse complement strand
GTGGAGGCCACCAAGTCGCCGGCCGGGCGCAGGCGGCTGAAGGAAAAGCCAGTGCCGCCGCCGGACTTGTGGATCAGAGCCGTCTCCTTGACCGCCTCGAAGATGGATTCCAGGGAGTCGTCCACCGGCAGCACGAAGCAGGCCGAGAGCTGGCCCAGACTGCGTCCGGCGTTCATCAGGGTGGGGGAATTGGGCAGAAAACGCCCCTCGGCCATGAGCTCGAAGAATTCCCGGGCCGCGCCCTCCACCGCCGCCTGACCGCCCCAGCGGGCCTCGGCGCCGGCCACGGCCCCGGCCACCCGTGAGAGCATCTGCTCGGGGGTCTCGATCACCCGGCCTGCCTGGTCCTTGACCAGGTAGCGGCGTTCCAGCACCACCTGGGCCTGGGGACCGAAGGGCGCGCTGCTCAAGCCTTTGCTCCCGTATGGATGGCCGCCGAGGCGGGGACCGGCGGGGCCGGGGCCCATGCCGGCGGCAGGTTTTTAGCGCCCAGGACTCGCCTGGCTCCCTCGGCCTGGGCAGTTATTGCCGCCGGGGGAGGCCCGGCGGCGGCCCTTGCGATTATATCCAGGAAAATACAAAAGTTAACCCGCGAAGCCCGCCTGGCACCCAACTTGCTTAATGGCAGGGCAACCAAGGCCGGGAGCCAAGCGGGGAGCGCCACATGGAACGAGCCAAGACCCATAGCGACAAGTTCGAGCCCGAGTTGTATTGTCTGCGTTGTCAAGGCATGGAGTGGGACGAGGAGGCCCGGCGCTGCGCCAACTTCCTGGGGACCCGCTGCCCCCTGTCCATCCGCGGCCTGTTGGCCGGCCTGGAGATGAACTGCCTGGTGGTCTAGCGCCTGACCGGCGCATAAACAACTCCCCCGCCCCCCTCGTCCCCCAGCCGCCCCTGGCGGCGCCTCCGGCCCGGGCCGGCGGCGCGGGCGCCCGCCCTAGGCCCTGGTGAGAGAGCCCACCAAGGCCAGGGTGCGCTCCTGTATCTCCTTGAGGTCCTTGAGGCGTCTCTCCAGGGTCCGCACCTCGCCCCTTAAGGCCTCCACCTCGGCCCTGAGGGACTCCACCTGCCCGGCGGCCTCCGGGGCCGGCGCCACGGCCGCCCCCGGCGCGCCCTGGCCGGCCAGGGCCTGGCGGGTCTGGCGCAGGCTCAGGCCCTCGTCCTTGAGCAAACGCTGTATGTCCAACAGACGCTGCACGGCCTGGGGCGTGAACAGACGGCGCCGTCCCGCCCCACGCTTCACGGCCAAAAATTCCTCGAACTGCTGATCGTAGAACCTGATGGTGGAGGCCGGCAGGCCCGTGCGGCGCGCCGCCTCCTTGATGGTCACCAGCCCCGTTTCCTGCTCCCCTGGACCAGACATGGCCTCTCCTACCTTGTTGCCCGTTGCCCCCCACCTGGCCGCCGCCGGCCCCCGGGACCGGGTGTGTACGCGGATTGGATTTATTATATACCGGGGCGGGGTGAAGCGGACAATTATGAGGGCCTGTGATATATTGCCAGCCGTGACCATGCACCGGCAAATCGCCCGCCCCCTGGACTTCAAGCGCTGGGAGTGGTGGATTTTGGCCCTGGCGGTGGGCCTTTTGATCATCCTGGCCACCTGGGGCAAGGGCCGGCGGGAGCGCCTGGCCTATGAACGCTTTCTGGAGGCGGCCCCCCAGGTGCAGGCCGCCCTGGAGCGCTTCGCCGCCGACCACGGCGGCCGCTTCCCCCCCGACGCCATGATGACCAGCCGCCCCGCCGGCCTGGACGACAAGTACATCAATTGGCGCAAAAGCTGGAAGATTGACTACGAGGTGCACGACAACGAGCAGGACGGCCAGGCGGTCTGCCTGGAGTTCTGCGGCCCCTTTGACGAGCGCCTCTATTTCGGTCTGTGCAAGAACCCCGAATACCGCCGCCGCTACGGCCGCGGCCAGCCCATCCCCGGCCATATCAACCGCATCTGGGTAATCATCGAGAACGCCCAGATAATGGAAGACGCCCGCCCCGACCCCGAGGGCCAGGCCCCACCCCCCAGCGGCTCATAGCCATGGACGCTAGTCTGCTGGCCGAGCGCATCACCCTGCTGGGGCCGGTGCTCAGGGCGCGTTTCGGGGGGCCGGTGGCCAAGATCGGCCGGGAGGCCGGCCTGGGCTGCCCCAACCGCGATGGTACCCTGGGGCGCGGCGGCTGCGCCTACTGCCCGCCCCGGGCCTCGGGGCGCGGCCAGGGGCGTTCAAGCATCACCCAACAGTTGGAACAAGGCCTGGAGCGCCTGGCCAGCCGGGCCGCCCGCGCCGGCCGGGATATGCCCCGCCTGCTGGCCTACTTCCAGGCCCACACCTCCACCCACGCCCCGGCAGGGAGACTGGCACCCCTCTTCGAGGAAGCCCGCGCCTTCCCCGGTCTGGCCGGCCTGGTGGTCTCCACCCGGCCCGACTGCCTGGACCCGCCCCGCTGGGACCTGCTCAGCCACCTGGCCGAGCGCCTGCCCCTGTGGCTGGAGCTGGGCCTGCAAAGCGCCCACGAGCCCACCCTGGCGGCCATCAATCGGGGTCACGGCCTGGCCTGCTTTGACGCCGCCGTGGCCCAGGCCAGGGCGCGGGGCATCGAGGTGGTGGCCCACATCATCCTGGGCCTGCCCGGCGAGGGCTTGGAGCAGACCAACTCCACCGCCCGCCACCTGGCCGGCCTGGGCCTGTGGGGGGTGAAGATGCACAACCTCATGGTGCTGGAAGGCGCCCCCCTGGCCGCTAACTTCGCCGCCGGCGGCTTCACCCCCTGGGGCTTGGAGCAGTGGGCCGAGGCCGCGGCCCACTTCCTGGCCCGGCTGCCCAGGCAGACGGTCATCCACCGCCTGGTGGCCGATCCCGGCCCCGAGCGCCTGCTGGCCCCCGACTGGGCCGCCCACAAGGACCTTGCCCTGAAGGCCCTGGCCGGGTATATGCTGGAGCACGATCTGCGACAGGGGGATTCATGCCAGAACACACCCTGAAAACCTACACCGTGGACTGCCGGCTGGGCACCATCTTCGCGGCCGAAAGCCCCCGGGGCCTGTGCGCCCTGACCCTGCCCAGCCACAACAGCCGCGACTTCGCCCTCCTGCTGGACCGCCGCGCCCCCCGGGCGGCCATCCTGCCCGTGGAGGCCGAGGAGACCCTATCTGGCCGCCAGCTCTTGGACTACCTGGCCGGCCGGGGCACCAGCCTGGATGCCCCCCTGGACCTTCAGGGACTCACGCCCTTTGCCATCGCGGTAATGGAGCGGGTGCGGGCCATCCCCCACGGCCAGACCCTGACCTATGGCCGCGTGGCCCGGGAGGTGGGCCGCCCGGCCGCCGCCCGCGCCGTGGGCCAGGTCATGCACCACAACCCCGTGCCCCTGTTCGTGCCCTGACACCGCGTGCTGGGCGCCGGCGGCGCCCTCACCGGCTTCGGGGCCGGCCTGACCACCAAGCAGGCCCTCTTGGAACTGGAGCACGGCGGCCGGTTGTTCTAGCGCCTATCTTAGGGAAAGATCGCTTGCCCGCGACGCCTTTGCCGGCGTTTCAGCCAATACGGCTGCACGGGCATGTTTGTTGTTGACTTCATGCGCTGAAGCATCTCACAATATAAACACATAATTATCTAATCATTACCATTCCTGCTTAGCCCTGCCCCCAAACCGCGCCCCTCCATGTTCCATGGGGGTGGCGAGATGCCCTATTGCAAGGGCATTAGCCAATTCTCGTGGGGGAAAACCATGACACGCTTATCCTTTGCGCGGCGATATTGCTTGGCGGCCTTGCTCGCCCTTTTGCTGATGGTTGGTTGCGCCCAGACCAGCGGTTACAAGCAACCGGTCGCGGCCTTTCAGACCAGCCTTGACACCTCGGGCGCGGTACTGGCCGGCTACTACAAGGATATGAACCAACTTGAGCGCGACTGCTATCTCCAGGAACGTCTGTACGACCCCAAGCTACCTGTTAGGCACGAAAAAATGTCGTCGTTGGAGGGCGAGGCATTTTCGGCCTTGGCCATCCAGGCCCGGCTTGACGCCCTCAACCTCCTGGGAAAGTATGGCACCCGCCTGGGGGAGTTGGCGGGCAGCGACGCCCCGGCCCGCTTCGAGTCGGCGGCATCCGCCCTGGGCGGCAATCTGTATGGCCTGCAAGACAACTTCAACGCCCTTTCAAAACAGGGTGATACCAAGGCGAATGACTACCTGACGCCAATAGGGAAGCTCGTGGGCATCCTGGGCCGCATGTACCTGGAACAGCAAAGGGACCAGGCCTTGACCGCCGCCATCCAGGAAGGCGCGCCCACGGTTGAAAGCATCCTAGACCTGCTGAAAAGGGACATGGAAGAGGTCGTGGGGCCACAACGGCTGACCGCCTTGGGCCAAGCCTACACGGAGCAGGTTATCTTCTACGACAAAAACCGGTTGACGCTGACCTTCGCGGAGCGCGAGAAGGTCCTGGCCAACCTTGACGAGGCCGCGCAAAAATACCAGGCCGCCAAGGCTTATCGCCCCGCCGAGGTGGTGGAGAGCATTCGGGAGGCTCACCAGGCCCTGGTCAAGTACGCCAGTTCGGACCGCCAACCCGGCAGCCTGGCCGAGCTTGCCACGGCCATGGATGTTTTCAGCTCCCGGATAAAGCAAATATCCGATGCCTACAAACTGCTCCGCAATTCCTAATGCACCAGACTCTAAGCCAGGGAGCGCGCCATGCTGAAAATAGACAGTGTTACCCTAACCCAATGCATCGAGGAATGCTTCGCTTTAGCCAGGAACCCACGGCTGTCGGAGGAACAGGCCACGAATTGTTTGGTGGCGGGCAAGTTGTTGCGGGGGGCCCTGTTGAACATCATATCGGCCATATTCAAGGATGGCACCCAAGAGGTGTTGGAAGCCAACCAAAACATCACCGAGCTCAATCAGAAGCTTAAGCAGGCGGGCAACGACTTAAGTACCATTTCCGACGCCACGGGGGCCGCCGCCAGCCTTGCCTCATTGCTGGGCAACATCCTGGGGCTGGCTACCGCATTCGTGTAGACAGATTGCTGACCAACAAACGCCAAGGGGGATTGAAATGCGTTGGCCTCGCACGATGCTTGTCCGCTCGGTTTTTTTCCCCATCATCTGCCTGGCGCTCCTGGCGGCGCTTCCCGCCGGGGCCGAGCAGGCCAAGCCGTCATCGCAGGGCCTGCCGCTGGACACGGTGGATGGCATTTACCAGGGACCAGCCAGCACCAAAGACAAACACAAATTTATAATTAATGACCAGCCACAAGAGCTAGCGGTCCCGGCATACGAAACCCGCAAAAAAATGGCATCGGCCAAGGCTGGCGACAAGGTCAGCATGCAACTGGATTCCATCACCGCGCCTAGCACCATCACCAAAATCGAAAAAATTTCCCGCCCAGTCAGCCGGAAACATCGTCTGATGGCCATCGCGGCGTCACTCCTGGGGTTATTCCTGATCGCGCTGCTATTCAGCCAGGGCAACCCCGCTAAGTTCATCCTGGGAAAAGACAACCGCTACAGCAACTCACAAGTACAGATGACACTTTGGTTTGCCGTGACCGCCACCATTTATTGCTCGGCCCTGGCGCTGCGCTATTTCAAGTTTGACGCCAGTTTTCTGGGCGGCATAGACATCCCGGATAATTTGTTGATCTTATCCGGGTTGTCCGCCTTTTCCTATGGCGGCGCCAAGATGATAACCGCGCAAAAAGTCCAGAACGCGGAAAAGGCCGCCGCCGCCGCCAAGGCAAGCGCACCTGCCGCACCCGCCGCGCCCGCCGCCGTCGCTGCTGGCGCCGCAACCGCACCCGCCGCTCCCGCCGCCGCGGCCGTTCCTCCTGTTGCCCAGAAGACGCGCGCCGACAGCCCCAATATTTTTAGCGACCTAGTGCGGAACGATTCAGAGGAATACGACTTGGGCGACTTCCAAATGCTATTGGTCTCTCTCGCGGCGGTGATCATTTTTGCTGTCACCGGTTACCACTTCCTTGGCTCATTGCCGGTTGAAGTCACGACCAAGCTCCCTGACGTGGACACCACGTTGTTGTCAGGTTTTGGCATAGGCCAAGGCGCCTATCTGATTAAAAAGGCGGCGGCCAAGCTGGGTGAGGGGTGATCCTGGGGAGTGTGTGTCTGAACCTTGGCCAGGGCAAGGCCGGCACCCGGCCGGATACGGCCCAGCCGGGGACACCCCGCCAGCCTAGGGCAAAGCGCACTCCCGGGGCGGGTCCAGGTAGGGCACGACCTGCCAGTTTTGGCCGTCGCTGACCAGCTTGACGCAGCCCTGGCGGGTGGTGGTGTAGACCGAGGCGCCCACGGCCTGGGCGCGGGCGCGGCTGTCGGCCCGGGGCATGCCGAAGCTGTTGCCGCAGCCGGCGGAGTAGACCACGGCCAGGGGGCGCAGGTGGGCCAGCAGCTCGCTGGTGCAGGAGTCCTTGCCCCCGTGGTGGGAGGCCACCAGCACCTGCTGGCCGCCGCCGGGCAGCAGGGGGGCCAGGGTCTTCTCGATCTTGGGGCCGGCGTCGCCGGGCAGCCACAGCCAGGTGTCGCCCAGGCCCAGGCCCAGCCACAGGGAGCGGTCGTTCTCCTTTAGCCCGGCCAGGTCCACCCCCGGCGGGGGCCAGGCCACCCGCAGGCTGGCCCCGCCCAGTTCCGTCACCTGGGCCAACTCCACCGGGGTGACTATGGGCACCCGCCCCTGCTGGGCCTGGGCCAGCAGGCGGGCGTAAGGTCCATCGGGCTTGGGGGGCGTCTCGCCGTTGGTCCACACCTGGGCCGGCGCGAACCAACGGGCCAGGAAGGGCAGGCCGCCGGCGTGGTCCGGGTGGGGGTGGGAGCAGGCCAGGTAGTCCAGATGCCTGAAGCCCTGGGACCACAGAAAGGGCGCCACCACCTGCTGGCCGGTGTCCAGATCGCCCCGGCCGCCGCCGGCGTCCACCACCAATACCTGCCCCTGGGGCAGGCGGACCACGGCGGCCGAGCCCTGGCCCACGTCCAGCACCCAGACCGTGAGCTTGCCGTCAGACGGCGGCGGCTGGGCCTCCATGACCCCCAGCACCAGCGCCAGGCCGGCCACGGCCCCGCCCAGCCACCAGCGCCAAGGGCGCGGCAGGATCAGGAGCGCGCACGCCGCGGCGTAAATCAGGGCCACCACCATGGGCACTGGCCCGGCCAGGTAGGTGAACGCCCCTGGCAGGCCGGCCAGGAACAGGGCCAGGTCGGCGGCGGCCTGGGCCGGATACAAGGCCCAGCCCCACAACCAAGCCCCGCCCGCCGGCCAAAACAGGGCCAGGCCGGCGCCCAGGAGCCCCAGGGGCGTCGCCACCATGGCCACCAGGGGTATCAAGAGGGCGTTGGCCGGGATGGACAGCCAAGGCAGGTTGTGGAAGTACATCACGGTCAACGGCCACAGGGCCAGGCCGGTCACGGCCCCCAGGGCCAGCCAGGCCATTAGCCCCCCCAGCCAGCGCCCCAGGCCCCGCCGTTGGCGCAGCCAGTTGGCCAGCGGCGCGGCGGCCAGCAGCATGGCCGCCACGGCGGCGAAGGAAAGCTGGAAGGAGGCCCCCAGGGGGGCCTCGGGCCAGGCCAGGGCGATGAGGATGGCGGCCAGGGCCAGGGCGCCCAGGGGGTTGTAGGGCCGCTGGGCCCACAGGGCGGCCACCAGGCACAGGGCCGTCAGCAGGGCCCGCACGGTGGGGATGGAGCCTCCCGCCACCAGGGCGTAGGCCCAGGCCAGCGGCAAGGCCAGGGCCGCCGCCAGTTTGGGCACCGGCCAGCGCAGGGCCACTCCGGGCAGGCTGGCCAGGAGCAGGCGCAAGGCCAGGTAGCACCAACCCCAGACCATGGCCAGGTTCATGCCGCTGATGGCCAGCAAATGGGCCGTGCCGGTGACGTTGAAGGCCTCGCGCACGGCGCCGCTCATCTCGCCGCGCTGGCCCAAAACCAGGGCCAGGAGCAGGGCGCGGCCCTGGCCGGGGGGCAGGCCGGCCATGATCTGGCCGAGACGCTGGCGAAGGCCCTCCACCCACAGGCCCAGGCCGCCCCCGGGGCCGGGTCCCAGGTCGGTCAAATGGGCATGTTTGCCGGCGCTGGCCTGCACGTACAGGTCTTGGGTGGCCAGGAACTGGGCGTAGTCAAAGCCCCCGGGGTTGGCGAAGCTGGTCACCGGCTTGAGGCGGGCGTTCACCGCCAGCAGGTTCCCCACGGGCGGGCAGGCCTGTCCCGGCGGCAGGTTGAGCTGGGCCAGGCCCGAGGCCGGCCGTCCGTCCAGGCCTTGCGCCTTGACCAGCACCCGGCCGCCGAACTGCCCCGGCTGGGGCGCGCCCACCACCTGGGCGGTCAGCGCGTGGACCTGGTTGTCGGCAAAACCGCGCAGATGGTCGTCGGGCAGGGGCTGGGCGCGCTGCCAACCGAGCAGGCCGCCACCCAAAAGGAACATGCCCAGGCACAGCCAGGCCAGGGGCAGGCGCCCATGCCACAGCCCCCGGAAGAGGGCCGCCGCGCACGCCAGGCCGCCCAGCCCCAGGGCCCAGCCCCAGGGCCAGGCCCAGCGGTCGGCCACGGCGATGCCGGCCAAGAGCGCCACCGCCGGCCAGACCAGGGGATGGGCCGGCGCCGCCATGGCCGTCTAGCGTTGATCTAGCTGACCGGACTGGCCGCCATTGGGGTTGTCGGGGGCCGGCAGGGGGCCGCGCCCCTTCTCCAGGCGGTAGAGCCAGTGGTAGACCGACTCACGCCAGATGTAGACCGGGGCCACGAAGGCCAGGCTGGCCAGGAAGAGCCAGGCCATGGTCCACCAGTTTTCGTGGTAGGCCAGGGCGCCCTGCACGCTGAGCATGAGGGTGCCGGGTATGCGTCCGATGGCGCAGACGATGATGAACATGCGCCAGCTCATGGGGGCCAGGCCCAGGATGTAGCACAGGATGTCCTTGGGGAAGCCGGGCACCACGAAGCAGATGAAGGCGGCCAGCACCCCCTGGCGCTCCATGAGGAAGGACAGCCGGGCCATGTATTGGGGTGGCACCACCCGCTCCACGAAGGCCCGGCCCACCAGGCGGGCCACGGCGAAGTTGACCAGCGAGCCCAGGGTCAGGCCCACCGTGGAATAGGCCAGGGACAACCACCAGCCGAAGATGTAGCCCCCCACCGCGCCCACCAGCTCGCCGGGGATGGGGGCGGCGACGACCTGCAATATCTGAAAGATGATGAACGCGGCCGGGGCCCAGGCCCCGTAGGACTCGATGCGGCCGCGGAAGGCGTCTTTGTCTCGCAGGAGCCCCCACCAATCCAGGACATAGTCCCAGAGCGGCCGCCAGTACAGCCAGGCCAGCCACCCGACGGCGACCAGCCCCAAGAGCGCCAGGGCCCATTTGAGGCTGGAGGGGAAGGTTTGGCCGCCGTGGCGAGGCAAGGGCTGGCGCGGGGGCCTAGAAGCTTTGCAGGGCCGAGGCCGCGTCGGGCAGAATCTGGAAGATGGAGGTGAAGCCGGCCACCTCGAAGACCTCCAGCACGTAGGGCTGCAAGCCGCACAGCACCATGCGCCCGCCCAGGTTGCCGCTCTTCTTGGCCGCGGCCAGAAGCACCCTCAGGCCGGCGCTGGAGACGTACTCCACCCGGCTCATGTCCACCAACAGCTTGCGGCTGCCCTCTTGGAAGTTGGCCTGCAGGCTCTGGTCCACCTGGCCGGCCGATTGGGCGTCAAAGCGCCCGGCCAGGGCCACCACCGCCACCTCACCCTGTTTGCTGGTCGTTATTTCCATGGCTGAGAGACTCCTTGCTTTGTCGAGGCACCGGTGTGTAAGGCTAGCAACAAACCCGCCGCCAGGCAAGATGGCATGTGGGGCGCGGGCGGTGGGGCCGCCCGCCTGGCTCAGGTCATGTCTTCCAGGCTGGCCCACCAGCCCTGGCGCGCGGCCCAGGCCAACAGCTCCCGGCCGGTGGCCAGGGCCTGGGCCTGGCGGGCGACCCGGAAGGCCCTTGCCGGCGGCCGGCCCCGCCGGGGCGGCGGCGGCGCGTAGGCGGGGCAGAGGCGGTAGCGCCAGCCGGGGCGCCCGCCCAGTTCCCGGGCCTGGTCCAGGAGGCCCAGGCGCATCAGCCCCCAGGCCAACTCCAAATCCACCGGGGCCAGCACGTGGTAGGCCCGGCCCGCCGGCTCCACCCCCACCAGCCCCACCCAGCCCTGGCCTTGGGGCAGGGTGGCGCGCACCAGGTCGCTCAGGGCGAAGCACAACGCCATGCCCGGCCTACGCGGCCTAGACCTCGTTGATGAGGTCGGGCTGGCCGGTGGCCTCGCGCACCGCCCGCCACAGGCCGCCTTCGGGGTCCACGTAACTGCGGTGGCTCACCGCCAGCTTGATGGGCACG
>JACQYR010000097.1 GCA_016208115.1 Desulfarculus sp. | reverse complement strand
CCCCCCACGGGGCATACACGGGTCGGGGCCGGTGCCCGGCCGGGCATACACGGGTTGGGTGGTGTTGCGGTTTTAGCCCTGGCCGGCGGCTCCCGGTGAGGGGTTGTAGTAGGGAGTCATTGCGAGGAGCCCGAAGAGCGACGAAGCGATCTCTTTCATTGCCTGGTTTTCTGCCTTCGTGGGGGAGGGGGTCGAGTGCCTCGACTCCCGGCACGGGTCGGGAGGCGCCCTGGCTTCACCGGCCAAGCCGGCTCCCGTGGAAACCTTATTCAACATACAAGGGGCGGGGGGTATCCCCGCCCGTCCTGCCTTGGTCTTGTCCATGGGTCGGGGCCGGCGCGCGGCCTGGGGCCGGGTGGCGCCGGTCAGCCGGCAAAAAGCTCCCGCCACACCCGGCACACCGCCACGTCGTCCTGGGGACTCAGGCCGCGCTGGGCCAGTGCCAGCGCCAGGCGCTCCATGCGCTGGTAGTCGTCCGGGGCGTCTATGTCCAGCTTGACCTCCGGGAAGGCTATCTCTGGTGGCGCCGGGAGCAGGCCCTGGCGAAAACGCTCCGGGTGGGCCACCAGATGGCGGGTGACGTGCTCGTGGTCCAGGGGGTCGGCGCTCTGGCCGGCGGCCTCTTCCAGCAGGGCCAGGGTGGTGATCTCGGCCCCCAGGCCGTCGGGGTAGTTGTTGCCGCTCCGGGGCACATGGTTGCAGGCGTAATCGTTAGCGTGCTCGGAGAAGAAGGCGATGAGCCGGTCTATCTCGGCCCCGTTGACAAAGGGGTTGTCCCCGCAGACCCGCACCACCCACTCCGCCCCGTGCCGGCGCCCGGCGGCGATAAAGCGCCCCAGCACGTCGTCCTCGCTGCCCCGGAAGACCGCCACGCCCAGACCCTGGGCCAGGCCGGCCAGGGCATCGTTCTCGGGACCCTCCGAGGTGCACAGCACCACCTGGCCGGCCAGGCGCGAAGCCAAGGCCCCCTCCAGGACCCAGGCCAATAGCGGCTTGCCGGCCAGGGGCATGAGCATCTTGCCCGGCAGGCGGGTGGAGCCCATGCGGGCCTGCACCAGGATCACGGTGCGAGGAATGGGACGGCTAGGCATTCCCGTCCGCCCGGCGCAGCAGGCCTTCTTCTAGAAGCACCGTGGCCAGGCGGCGCAGTTGGCCAAAGGGCGCGCCCGCGCGGCGGGCCATGTCCAGGAGGCTGTGTTGCCCATCGGCCAGGAAGAGAATCCACAAGAGGGCATCCACGGTGTCCAACTCCGGCGGGGGCTGGACCTTCGGTCCGCCCAGTTCCGGCGGGGGCTGGACCTTCGGTCCGCCCAGTACCTCCGGCGGGGGCTGGACCTTCGGTCCGCCCAGTACCTCCGGCGGGGCCTGGGCCGGCCGCGGCAGCAGCTTGCCGCCCAACTGGGGGTACAGCCCCCGGCGCCCCAACTGGGGCTCGCCATGGGGATTGGTGGAAATGAGCACCTCGTCCTGCTCCAATATCTCCACGGCCTTGAGATACACCTCCAAGGTCTCCATGATCTGGCCGGCGCTGACGAAGCTCAGGTCGTCCAGGGAGGTGTGGTAATAGTCGTAGGCAAAGTATTTGTCCTTGCAGATGGTGGCCATGGGGATGCGGAAACCCGGCGAAGAGTATTGGCGCTCGTCGCTGCCGTTGGGCGCGAAGGGATAGAGCACCGGCTCCACGCCCAGCTCGGCAAAGGCCTGGCCGGCGGCGCGGTCAATGTGGTGGTCGCCCAGGAAGGTGGGCTGATAGCCCAGGGGGCCGGGGCCGCCCACGCAGGTGACCACGAAGCCGCCGGCGATGCGGCGCATCTCCTCTTGGTGGTGGGCCAGGTAGGCGATGGCGCCGATGGTCTCGGGGACGATGACCAAGCGGTAGGAGTGGCGGAGGTCACGTCCCGCAAGTTCCCGGCACAGCAGGGTGGTAAGCACCAGGCCCGAGAGGTTGTCGTTGGCCAGGGAGGGGTGGCAGCAGTAGGTGCTGAAGAGATACTCCCGCCCCGAGGCGCCGGCCAGCCGGGCCTCGGCCAGGGTCAGGGCGCCGTGTTCAAGTTCGCTGTCAATGAACACCTCGTAGCGCCCCTGGCGGTCCAGGCCATCCAACTGCTCTTGGCTCAGGCAAAACCCCCAGTCCTCGCGGTAGTAGCTGGTGCGGTAGGGGATGGCCCTGGGCAGGCGGGGTAGGGTGTGCAGGTGGGGCTCAAGCTCGGCGAAGGTGAAGGTGCCGCTCACCGGCGTGCTGTAGCTCACCAGGTGCAGATTGCTCTGGGCGAAGTCCACCACCTTGTGGCCGCTGGCGTCCTTGATCCAGGCCTCCCGCGCGTTCCACTCGCGGGGGATGGTCCAATCAAAGCAGGGCGTGCCGGTTGCATACTCCAGGATGGTCAGCGGGGCGTGGTTTTGCAGGACGCGCAGACTCTGGCGCACGCCCTCGCCGCTGAGGCTGCGGCAGATGGGGAACAGCTCCCGCAGCAGCCGGTCGGCCAGGGCTTCACACGCCGGGCGGTCGAAGGTCATGGCCGGACCTCCTGTATGGAGTTAAAGCCTGGCTCCTGTCTGGCCCACTGGCCGCCGGCTGGGGGAGTGGGCAAGGGAATAATCCTTCGGGTGGCCCGGACAACTTGTTGTCCGGGTGGCGCAGCCACAAGAGGTCCTGGTTCACGGTTGGCCAGCATCATCAACCCCTGATATGAACACGGTCCCTTGACCACCTCTGGCGCCTGACGGCGCTCCGGCAACAAGTTGTCGGGGCTGCCCCGGAAAAGAACCATGTCGCGGCCCTGCCCACGCTATTGCCCCTTGGGGCGTTAGTCCCCCGCCTGGGCCAAATCGCCCCAGGCCAGCACCTGGTCCTCGGCGATGTCCCGGGCGGCCTTCATGCCCAGCACCTGGTGCCAGTGGCTGGCCGGTATGCCCGTGCCAGGGCGCTTGTAGGTTATGGCCTCCGGCGTGATGGCCTCGCCCAAGGCGATGTCGCGCGCCGCCACGATGGAGCGCCGGGCGAAGGCCCTGGCCGGCTCTTCGCTGGGCAGGTAGTGCTTGACCTCGCCGCCGGCCATCTGGCGATAGCGCTCCACCCGCTCCCTAAAGCGCCGCAGATCGCCCAAGTCCATGGCGTGGTAGTGGTCGTTGCCGGGCAGGGTCTTGTCGTGGGTGAAGTGCTTCTCGATGATGCGTGCCCCCAGGATGTAGGCCCAGGTGAGCGCGTCCATGTTGGCCTCGGGCAGGGTGTGGTCGCTGTAGCCGATGAGGCGGCCCGGAAAAAGCCGGGCCAGGGCCTTGATCTGCCCCAGGTCGGCGTTCAAGTCCTGGGTGGGGTAGTTGAGCACGCAGTGCAGCAGGTGCACGCTGGCCGCGCCGCCCGTCTCCAGGATGGCCAGGGCGTCCTCCACCTCGGCGGCGGTGGCCGCGCCGGTGCTGAGCAGCACGGGCTTATGCTTGGAGGCGATGCGCTCCAGGAGCGGCACGCAGGTCAGGTCGGCGGATGCGATCTTGAACAGAGGCATCAAGGGGTCCAGGAAGTCCACGGCGCCGTCGTCAAAGGGCGTGGAGAGAAAGGTGATACCCCGCTCCCCACAGTGCTGGGCCAGGGCCGCGTATTCCGCCGGGCCGAAGCGGTCGTACTTCTGGAACAGCTCGAACTGGCTGGTGGTGGGCTCGGACTTGAGGTCCCAGTAGGCCGGGCTGTGCTTGTAGGTCTGGAACTTGACCGCGTCGGCCCCGCCCTCAAGGGCCAGCTCCACCAGGCGCTTGGCCAGCCCCAGGTCGCCGCCGTGGTTGACGCCCACCTCGGCTATCACATAGGGCGGGCTTTGGGGGCCCAGGGTCTTGCCGTCCAGCAGGTACTCGCTCATGTCTCCAAAGCCTTTCGGGCCGGGGCGGCTGGCCAGGGCCGCCGAGGCTCCAACAACGACCATATCTCGCTCAGCACCCGCTGCTTGTTGTCGCTGAAATCAAAGCGCGCCATGCGCTCGTGGAATTTTTGCCGCAGGCCCTGGTCCAGCATGGCCGTGAATACCCGCCGCAGCTTGGCGGCCTTAAAGGGCGCCATCACCCCCAGGTAGACCACGCCATTCTTGGGCCGGGCGAAGGAGTGGCTGTGCTCGCGGGCGTGGTGGCTCATGATGATGCAGGGCTTTTGCATGTGCACCAGCTCCAGCACCGTGCGCCCAGCCGAGCTGATGACCAGGTCGGCGCGCTCCATCATGCTGGAGATGATGCGGGTGCCGTCGCTGAAGCTGACGCCCGCCTCGCCCAGGTCCTTGAGCCAGGCCAGTAGCGCCGCCTTGTGCTGGTAGCCCGGCCCGGCCACGATGTTCAGCCCCATGCCCCGCGCCCGTGCCAGGGGCAATAGAGTTTCCAGGGTCTGGCGGGTGAAGTCGTTGGGGTCGGTGCCGCCGAAAGTGATGAGCACCTCGCGCACCTCGGGGGCTGGGGCGGCGCGGCGGGCGCCTTCGAACTCGTCGCGCAGGCAGAAGTATTGATGGCCGGCGCGCAGGTTGGGGTTTAAGGAGAGGCCGTCCTCGTAGAGGGCGTTGAAGACCAGGTCGGCCCGCGCGGCGCCGGGGCCGTTGTCCTCGAAGTTCACCACCTTGATGCCGGCCTGTTTCAGCGCCCCCACGTACTCGGCGGATGTGTCCAGGATGTCGTTGATGACCAGGTCGGGGTTAAGGCCCAGGACCTGCTCGGCCAGCGGCCCTTCTTGCAGGATGGTTTGGTAGTCGAAGCTGGCGATGCGGCTGGCGGCGATCTCGCTCTGGCTGGTGCACAGAAACAGCACCTGGTGCTCGCTGATCTCGTGGGCCAACAAGAGGCAGCGGTACACGTGGCCCAGGCCCAGGCTGGCGTTGCCCTGGGTGACGAAGAGCACCCGCTTGCGCTGGAGCAGCCGCTCGCAGACCCACCAGTCCTGATGGGAGGCGATCTCCACGGCCTGGTCGCCCAGGATGAAGGGCACCACCTTCTTGCCCTGGGGGCCGTCGGTCAAGGCCTGGCGCCCCAGGATCAAGAAGGCCTTGCACTCGGCGTGCAGGTGCTCGCGCTCCTGGTCCTGTTGCCAGACCAGGTCGTCCTCCTGCCCCAGGCGCCAGAAGTGGCGGTGCTCGGGGCGCAAGGTCACCAGGATGTCGCCCCCGCGCTTGACCAAAAGCTCCAGGCCCCGGCGGATGTCCTGGTCGTAGATCAAGGGCGCCGTGGGGCGGTAGATGACGGTGTAGGGGTAGCGCGCCGCCATCTGCTCTATGTGCGGGCCGATGTCCTTGAGTATCCAGTTGTGGGCCAGGCGCAGCTCGGGGTCGCGCACGAAGGGCACGCCGTTGCGCTGGGCGATGAGGCTTATCTCCTGGCTGTCGGTGACCACCAGGATGTGCTGGGGCGCGGTCAGGCGCAGGGCCTTGTTCAGGGCGCGCTGGATCAGCGTCACCCCGGCCAGCTTCTTCACCAATTGATCGGGTATGCTGCCTTCCTTCTTGACCGCCGGAATGACCACGCAGAAATCCCCCGGGGATGCGCCAGGGCCGGGGGTGGCGGCGCTCATCGGCTTAAGTCCTCCAGGACCTCGCGGGTGCTGGCCAGCATGTAGTCAAGGTCCTCGTCGCTTAGCCAGTGCTGGAAAGGGAAGGAGACCATGTGGTCGAAGAAGTCGTCGGCCCCGGGGCAACTGGCCTGGCCGAAGCCGTTCTTGGCGTAGAGGGGGTAGCGGTAGAGCGGGTAGTACTGCACCACGCACTTGATGAGCTTCTCAAAGGCCATGCGCTCCATGAAGGCGTCGCGCAGGCCGGGCCGGCCTCTCTCGTCCATGTAGGCGGCCAGCAGGTGGTAGGTGTGGCGGGTGGAGTCCACGCGGTGGAATTGCAATTCGGGATGATCGCCGAGCGCGTCTATGAAACGGCAGGCCCGGACGCGCTTGTCGGCGTTCATCTGGTCAATGCGCGTGAGCAGCTCCGTGCCCAGGGCGCACTCCACCTCGCCCAGGCAGTAGTTGCTGGGCCACAGGCCGGGGCGCGGCAAATCCAGGTTGCCCATGGCCGGCGTCCAGTAGTGCTCGCGCGGGGAGTCAAAGGCGCAGTGGCCGTTGTGCCTGAGGAGCGGCACCAGGGCGGCCTTGGCCGGGTCCTTGACCACCAGCATGCCGCCCTCGCCCAGGGTGGTGACGTTCTTGTGGGAGTGGAAGGAGATGACCCCCAGGTCGCCGAAGGTGCCGGCTTTGCGCCCCGCCACCTCGGCCCCCAGGGCCTGGGCCACGTCCTCCACCACGATGAGATCGTGGCGGCGGGCCAGGTCCATGATCTCCGGCATCTGGGCGGCATAGCCGTAGAGGTGCACCACCACGATCACCTTGGTGCGCGGCGTGAGCTTGTCGGCGATCATCTGGGCGGTAACCACTCGCGTGGCGCGGTCGCTGTCGGCCCAGACCAGGCGCGCCCCCTGCTTGGCGAAGGGATAGGCGCTAGAGGTGAAGGTGTGCGCCGGCACGATCACCTCGTCGCCGGGCTTTAGCTCGCAGAGCTGGGCGGCCAGCTCCAGGGCGTTAGTTGCGTTATTGGTGGCGAAGCAATGGGGCGCTCCGATGTAGGCCGCGAAGGCCGCCTCGAACTCCCGCAGGTGGCGGCCCTGGGTCAGGGGGTCGGCCTCCTGCATCACCCTGGCCACCAGGTCCACCTCTGCCTGGGTATAGCGGTGGGCGCGTCCGCTGAAGGGTATGCGATAGGCCGGCTCGGGGCGCATGGCTGCTACATGGCCCGGAAGAGCGCGGCCATCCTGGCCGGGGTGAGGATGTCCCGGAAGCCCTCGCCCAGGTGGTTGCCGAGGGGCTTGGCGTGCACGATGCTGGAGGCGTAGAGCTTGCCTATCTGTTCGTCGCTTAAGTCCGCGCCCAGGCCGGTGGGCAGCTTAATGCCCTGGGCCTGGGCCATGGCCAGGAACTCGGCGTGCTCGGGCGGGTAGAACTCGGCCAAAGGCCCCATGGCCAGGCAGTTGGCCAGGCCGTGGTGAACGCCCAGCACCACCGAGAGGCCGGCGGAGAGGGGATGCACCAGGCCGGTGTTGCCGGCGGCCGCCCCGCCCATGAGGCTGGCGATCATCATATTCTCGCGGCTGGACTGATCCTGCATGTCGCCTTGCAGGAAGACCTGGCGGCACAGGTCAATGGCCTTCTCTGAGTAAGCGTCCACGATGCCGTTGCGCGCGCGGCCGTTCAGGGTCTCCATGCAGTGGAAGTAGGTGTCCAGGCCGGTGTGGAAATACTGCTCCCGGGGCACCGTGGCGGTCAGATCCGGGTCCAGGATGAGTTGATCGAAGACGCTGAAGTCGCTGTTCATGCCCAGCTTGACCCCGGTCTGGTAGTTGGTCAGCACGCAGGTGCGGCTGGTCTCCGAGCCGGTGCCCGACAGGGTGGGCACGCCGATCTTGTAGACCCCGGGCACCTTGACCAGGTCCCAGCCCTGGTAGTCGGCTGCCTGGCCGCCGTTGGTCAGGAGGTTGCTCACCGCCTTGGCCATGTCCAGGGTGGCCCCGCCGCCCATGCCCACGATCACCCCCGGCAGGCCGCCCAGGTCAGAGAAGTCGGCGCGCACCCTGGCCGCCACCTGGTCCACCTGGTCGGTGCTGGGTTCGTGGGTGGTGTCCATGAAGATGAGCCGGTCCAAAGGTCGTTGGGGCAGCTTGGCCAGGGGGGCCGTGAAACCGGCGAAGAAATGGTCCACCAGATAGACCACCGGCCCGGCGGGCACCCGGGGGTCGCCGCGCAGCACCTCCTCCAGCCGGCCCAGGGCGCCTGGCCCGAAGAGATAGCTGCCCACGTTGCGGATGGCTTTCATGTGGAAATCCTATTCAGCGCCCTATTTCAGGCGGCTGTACTCGGCCATGAGCCGCTGGTATTCCTGGTCGTCGCTCTCGGCCCGCTCTATCTCGGGCCAGCGCGCTAAAGGCATTTTGACATACAACGGGAAGGCCCGGAAGAGCCCCTTGAGTTGGGCCTCGGTCAGGCCCCGGGGGGTGAAGTGCACGCCCGCGCTGATAGAGGTGGTGGTGACCTCGTAGGCCGGGTCCAGGCCCTCGTCCTCGCACATCTGGCGGATGGGCGTGCCCTTGTAGGGCTCCAGAAGCGTCACCGAAAAGGACGAGGGCGCGGCGGCCCGGTTGAGCCTTATGGTGTCGAAGATGGCGGCGCGGTCCTCGCGGGGCAGGCCGATGATGTTGTAGGCCGAGGTGCGTATGCCGTGCTTGGCCACCAGATGGAAGGCCTTGATGATGGTGTTGTCCGACATGTGCCGGTTCATCACCTCGCGGCGGATCAGCGGATTGCCGCTCTCGATGCCCATGGCGAAGGTGCGGCAGCCCATGTTTTTCAGTATCTTGACCTTGTCCTCGCTGACGCTCTCGGCGCGGGCGTAGATCAAAAAGGGCAGGCCGATGCGCTCCACATAGGCCGCGGCGTAGCGCTCCAGGTAGTCGGTGCGCAGGGCCGTGAAGCTCTCGTCCCAGAAGCGGATGAAATCGAAGCCGTGGCTGGCGATCAGCTCCTTGAGCTCGGCCATGCTTTTCTCCACCGGCTTGACCCGGTGGTAGGGACCCAGGCCCTTGTACTGGGCCTTGAGCACCCCGTTGACGCAGTAGGTGCAGTTGAAGGGGCAGCCCCGGCTCAGCTCGTAGTTGAGCATCTTGTAGCGGCTGCCGTCAAAGGGGCGGAAGAAGTGGATGGGGTCGTAGAGGCTGAAATCCGGGGCCGGCAGCTTCGCCAGGTCGCTCAAGGGGGCCGGCGGGTTGTGGAACTCCTGGCCTTGCCACTTGCCCCACAGGCCCGCGATGTCCACCGGCGATTGTCCCGCCTCCAGGGCCGAGAGCAACCGGGGCAGGGCGTTCTCGCCCTCGCCCACGCAGATGAAGTCCACCGCCGGCGGGGCCAAGGCTTCCTGGGGTAAAAGAATGGCGTGGATGCCGCCCGCCACCACCGTGAAGCCGAACTCAGCCTTGAAGGGCGCCAGGAACTCGCAGGCAAAGGCGTAGTCAATGGTCATGGAGCTCAAAGCCACCACCTGGGGCCGGAACTCCTCCAGGAAGCGCCGGAAGTCGGCGGCGTGGTCGCTCTGCTTGAGCTGGGCCGGACCGGGGGTGGGCAGGCCGCCCGCGCCGTGGAAGGCCGCGCGCTCGGCGGTCACCCGCCGCTGGTCCAGGCTGGCCTCCTTGAAGAAAATCTGGGCGTAGGCCTGGGACTCCTGGTCAAAGCAGGCGTAGTCGCCCAGATCGAACAGGCGCGCCTCGTGGCCGCCGGCCCGGGCCACGGCGATCAGGAGGGGGATGTTCAGGGGTATGTTGCCCTGCCCGGAGCGGGAGGGGTTGAAAAAGGCTACCTTCATAGGCCCTTTGTCCCAATAAGGCTATTGCTCGGCATGGTGATGATAAATAAACCATGCTGGCAAGGTAAGCTCGCCTGGCGGCGGCAATCGAGGGCCGTGGCCCCAGGCGGGCCATGGCTGGCCCACCGAAGCACGAGCCCGGCCATGGCGAGTGCTTCGGGAGGCTTGGCAAAACCACCTTTTTGCCAAGCCGGTATTGCCCGGGGGCAGGACGCCCAGGGGCAATTACCCAATAGATTGTCTGCAAAACTAACATATTCGCCGCCGGATTGCGAACCGCCCCCCGCCCGGACCCCGGGGGCCAACGGGGGCCGGCTTGTCGGATCCGGCCCTGGCGTGGTAAAGAGATAGCGTCCAGGGAACTCCAACCGTGGACCAAGACCAGCGGGCAGCGCCATGCCCAACCGGCGGTCCCGCTTGGCCTTGTGGTTGACCGTGGCCCTGTGTTCTTGAGAGCCTAACCGCGCGTCCGTGAGGGCAGGAAAAGATAAGGCATGACTCAGCGTCAAAAGGTGTTGGTGGTAATCCTGGCCAGCCTGCTGGCCATGGGGATTAAATTCAGCCTGTCGTTGGCCGGTAACAACGGAGATTTAGTAACCTATCTGCGGTTGTCGGAAATGTCGGTGCAAGGCAAGGACATGTACCTCGACAACCAGTATTACAATTACGCCCCCGTGCTTTATAAGCTCTTGGGCGCATTGCGCGGTCTGGCCCCGGAGCCGCGGGATTTCCGCCATGGCCTGATCCTGCTCTATAGCCTGGCCGATATGGGCATCAGCCTGGTGTTATTGACCCAATTCGGGTTGGCCGTGGCCCTGGTCTTCGCCCTCAATCCATTGTCCATGCTCATAAGCGGGTTCCACAATCAGTTCGACTGCTTGGCCATTTTGCCAGCCCTGCTGTCGGCCGTATTCTACAAACGCTATGAGGACCGCGGTTATGACGTGGGACAACTGTGGCTTTTCATCTTGTTCTTTTCTCTATCGTTGATGACTAAGCATAACTTGAGACCAATGCACGGCAATCGCGACGAAATAATGCTTTAACATCTTGATATAATGGTATAAGATGCTCTCGACGGCTTAGCTGGAGGGCATCGATGAGCAATCGTTTCGAGAGTCGGCTGTGCGGATTCCTAGACATG
>JACQYR010000215.1 GCA_016208115.1 Desulfarculus sp. | reverse complement strand
CGGTGCGTATCTCTTCCTCGCTGGGATGCGGGTTCAAGTCCAGCAGGGCCTTGGCGCTCAATATCTGGCCGGGCGTGCAGAAGCCGCACTGCACGGCCCCGTGGCGCACGAAGGCCTCCTGCACGGGGTGCAAGGTGCCGTCGGGCGCGGCCAGGCCCTCGATGGTGGTGACGGTGGCGCCCTCCGCCTCCAGGGCCGGGAAGATGCAGGAGGCGAGCGCCTGGCCATTTACGATGACCGTGCAGGCCCCGCACTCGCCGGCCCCGCAGCCTTCCTTGGTGCCATGCAGGCCCAGCTCATCACGCAGCAGTTGCAGCAAGGTCTGGCCGCCTCGGGCCTCCACGCGCATTGTCTGACCGTTGAGGGTGAAACCTATCTCGCGCCTCATGCCGCCACCTCCAACGAAAGGCCCAGGCGTTGCAGGGCCAGCGCGCCAGCGCGCAGCAGCAGCACCCGGAGCATCTCCTCCCGGTACCAGGCCGCGCAGCGGTGACTATCGCGGATGCTGCAACTGTTGCCCAGACCCTGGGCCGCCCGCTCCAGGCTGGCCGCCGTGGGCAGGGCCCCCGTGAGCGCCTCCTCGGCCTCGGTCAGGCGCAGGGGCGTGGGACCCACCACGCCGGCCGCCAGGCGGGCCTTCTCGATGCGCGTGCCGTCGGGGTTGAGCCACAGTTGCGCGGCCAGGTTGATGAGCGCCAGGTCCAGGGCGGCCCGGCGGCTGAGCTTGAGGAAGGCCCCCGCGCTGGCCTGGCCGCCCGCCGTGGGCAGGGGTATGGCCAAATGGGTGAGCACCTCGCCGGGGCGGGCCGCGGTGCGGCGCGGCCCCAGGAACATCTCGTGCATGGGCACCTGGCGGGCTCCCTCCGGCGAGACCAGGTGGCACACCGCCTCCAGGCACAACAGCGGGCACAGGGTGTCGCCGCTGGGCGCGGCGCTCATGACGTTGCCCCCCACGGTGGCCACGTTGCGCATCTGGGTGGAGCCCATGACCCGCGCGGCGTCGGTCAGCACTGGCAGGTGCTGGGCGATCAGGGGGTCGGCCAGGATGCCGCTCAGGGTGGTGGCCGCGCCCAGGAGCAGGCTCTCGCCCTCCAGACGCGCGCCGCGCAGTTCAGCGATTCCCCGCAGGCTGATGAGGGCCTGGGGGGCGATCTTATTCTGGCGGGACCGCACCATCACGTCGGTGCCCCCGGCCAGGAAGACAGCCCCCTCGCCCAGGCCACGCTTCAGCTCCAAGGCCTCGGCCAGGCTGGCGGGCTTGAAGTAATCTACGTCTTTCATGGCCACCTCACACCGCCGCGCTCAGGAGCGCAGGCGGGCGGTTGCTTCCTCGTCCAGTGATAAGTCCTCGCGCAGCGCCACGCCGTATTGCTCCCGGGCCGCCTGGCGGCTGATGATCTCGTCGCGCACCTCGCGGTCCACCTTGGCCGCCGGGCGTTCATGGGGATCGCTATAGCCTCCGCCGCCGCCTGCGTCCTGATGGTAGAGCGTGCCCTGGGGCACCCCGCGCACCAGGTCCTTGGTGGTGCAGACGTACTTGCGGCCATCGGGGTATTGCAGCCAAATCTGGTTCAGGGTGCCCGGCCCGCCACCGTGGGCACCCAGGGCCGGTTCCACGTCGCCGTCGCCGAAGGTGACAACCTGGGTGTCGTCGCCCCCGATGACAAACTCGGTGATGACGCCCAGGCCGCCCCGCCAGCGCCCCGCCCCGGCCGAGTCGGTCCAGTACTCGTGACGCTTCAAGAGATGCGGCGTCTGCTGCTCAAACATCTCGTAGTCCTGGTCCAGCACGCCGCCGCTGGCGTCTATCATGCCGATGTGGTCGTAGCCATCCTCACCCAGGATGGCGCCCGAGCCGCCCTTGAGCCCCATGAAGCCGATGTCCACGTAGGGCACCTTTTTGCGAGGATCAATGCCCGTGGTCAGCGAGCACAACAGCTCGTTCCACTCGGCGGTGACGCGCCCGGGAATGGCCGGGGCCAGGGCGCGCATGATGGCGTCGGCGTTGTTGGGGCACAGGTGGTTGCCGTAGGTGGTGGCCGCCGGATAGGCGGCGTTCAGGATGGTGCCCACGGGGATGACGATCTTGAGCGGCCGCACCATGCCGTCGTTGTGGGGTATGGCCGGGTTGACCATCTGCAAGAAGGTGAGCAGGGTGGCCGAGGCGCTAGAGGTGTAGGTGCCGTTGACAAAGCCCGGCGTCTGGGCGTCGGTGGCCGAGTAGTCGAAGGTGATCTCCTCGTCTTCCACGGTGATGGCCACCCGAATAGTGTAGACGCTGCCCGGGTTCTTGCCATCGTAGTAGCAGTTGGACTGGCCGTGATACACGCCGTTGGGTATGCCCCTGATCTCGGCGCGCATCATCTTCTCCGTGGACTCGAAGAGGTGCGCCTTGTGGGCCTCGAAGGACTCCAGGCCGTAGCGCTCGATGAGCTTTAATATGCCGCGCTCACCCACCACGCAGGAGCCGATCTCGGCGCGCATGTCCTCGGCCACGATGTCCAGGCGGATGTTGGCGAAGATGAGGTCCCAGACGTCCTTGCGCAGGCGGCCCCGCTCGTAGACTTTAACTGGCGGGATGCGCAGACCCTCCTGCCAGACCTCGGTGGCCTCGGGGTTGTAGCCGCCGCGCACCGCCCCGCCGATGTCGGCCTGATGGCCCTTGCAGGCCGCCCAGGCCACCAGTTGCCCCTGCCAGAAAATGGGCTTGAAGGCAGCCACGTCGTTGTTCTGGTTGCCCATGGAGAAGACGTCGTTGTGGAAGATCACGTCGCCTTCGTGAATGTCGTCGCCGAAGTACTGGATGATGTATTCGCAGACCGGCCCCAGGCTGAAGGCCAGGATGGGCAGGTTCTCGCACTGCTCCAGCATGCGCCCTTTCGCGTCGTAGAGCCCGGTGACGAAATCCTTGGCCTCGCAGAGAATGGGCGAGCGCGTGGTGCGGGCCAGGGCGATGGACATCTCCTCGGTGATGGACTTGAAGCGCCGTTGCAGGATGGACACTAAAACTTTGTCTATCTTGACCTGGCTCACGGCACGTTCCTCCCCAGGATTCGCTCCTCGATGGCCGGCAGGTAGATGGTCATGGTGCCGAAGCTGTCCACCACCATGCGGTACTCGGGAGTGATGAAGGTGGAGGTGTTGACCTGCTCCACCATGGCCGGGCCAGCCAGGCGCATGCCGTGGCGCAGGCGCGCGCCGTCGTAGACCGGCACCTCCTGGAAAGCGCCGGCCGCGGGCACGTAGACCTGGCGGCTGCCCTTGAGGGCCGCCGAGGCGTCGGGGCCGTGGTAGAGCTCCTGGCTCAGGCGCGGCTTGTCGGTGACGCCGACGGTTTTGACGCGCATGTTGATGAGCTCCACCGGAGTGCTGGTGTCGCTCAGCTCGTAACCGAATAGGCGGTTGTGCTCGGGATGGAAGCGCGCCGCCATGGCCGCGATGTCGCCGGCAGTCACCTCCTGGGCGCTAACCTCCACGCTCACCTCGTGGTACTGCTTGAGGTAGCGCAGGTCCAGGGAGTAGACCGTGCGCACCCGCTTTTCTTCTATGCCCTCGCTGGCCAGCAGGTCCACGCCCTGCCCACGCATGCCCGCGAATATCTCCCTGAAGCGCGCCAGGTCCAGGTCTTTCAGCAGGCAGGGATAGGAGCGCACGAAATCGTGCTCCAGATCGCTCATGAGCATGCCGGCCGCGCAGAAGATGGACGACTCGCGCGGCACCAGCAACAGCGGTATCTCCAGCTCCAGAGCGATCATGCAGGCGTGGTTGGGTCCGGCCCCGCCGGCCACCACCAGGGGGAAGTCCCGGGGGTCGGCCCCCTGCTTGACGCTCACCTCGCGCACCGCCGCGGCCATGTTGACGTTGATGACCCGGTACATGCCCGCCGCGGCCTGCTCCACCGTGTAGCCCAAGGGGCAGGCCACGTGCTCCTCTATGGCCCGCCGGGCCTGGTCCACGAACAGCGGCATGCGGCCGCCGGCGAAGTAATCGGGGGCCAGGTAGCCCAGCACCAGGTCGGCGTCGGTGCAGGTGGGCAGCTCGCCGCCCAGGCCGTAGCAGGCTGGGCCCGGTAGGGAGCCGGCCGACTGCGGCCCCATGCGCAACAGCCCGCCCTCGTCTATCCAGCCGATGGAGCCGCCACCGGCCCCGATAGTCACCACGTTCAGCATGGGCAAGGCGATGCGGCGGCGGTCAATCTCGCCCTCGGTGGTGACCAGGGGCTGGCCGTCCTTGACCAGGGCGGCGTCGAAGCTGGTGCCGCCCATGTCCACGGTGATGAGGTCGGCCTGGCCCAGGGCCTGGCCATAGGCGATGCCGGCCACCGGCCCGCCGGCCGGCCCCGATAGCAAGGTGGCCGCGGCCTTGTCCTGGGCCGCCTGGGGGCTGATGACCCCGCCGTTGGACTGCATGATGAGCAATATCCCGCCGAAGCGCGCCTGGTCCAGCTTGCGCAAAAGGCTGGTCAGATAGCGGCGCAGGATGGGGCCCACGAAGGCGTTCAGCGCCGTGGTGGAGAGGCGGTCGTAGAAGCGTATGGAGGGCACCACCCGGGTGGAGACGCTGACGTAGGCCTGGGGCAAGAGCTCGGCCACCAGGGCAGCGGCCCGCTCCTCGTGGGCCGGGTTGGCGAAGGAGTTCATGAAGCAGATGGCGATGGCCTCCACGCCCTCTTGGCCCAAGAGCCGGCAGGCCTGCCGTAGGTCATCCTCGTTGAAGCCCTCGATTTCGCGCCCGGCGTAGTCCAGGCGCCCGCCCACCGGACGGCGCAGGTAGCGCGGCACCACCGGCTCCACGTTGCGGTAGCGGTTGTTGTACTGCTCCTCGCGGATGCCCCGGCGCATCGCCAGCGCGTCGCGCACCCCCGGCGTAGTGATGAGCCCCGTCTTGGCCCCGCGCATGGTCAGCACGGCGTTGGTGGTCACGGTGGTGCCGTGCACGATGGCGCTCACCCGGTCCAGGAACACGGGCACCGATAGTCCCTTGGACCCGGCCATCTCGGCGATGCCGGCCATGGTGCCAATTGAGGGGTCCTGGGGCGTGGAGAGCACCTTGAAGATTTCCGAGCTGCCGCCGTCAGCGCAGAGCAGAAAGTCGGTAAAGGTGCCGCCCACGTCTATGCCGATCTTGTATTTCATGGCTCGCTTCCCGCCGCCCTTGGCGCCGCTGTCCGACCACGGCCTGGCCCTCTCAGAATATGGAGGGCTCCTTCATCTCGCCCAGAACCTCGCGCATCACGCCGGCCATCTCACCCACCGTGGCGTAGGCCGCGCAGCATTCCACCAGGATGGGCATCACGTTGCGCCTGTGTTTAAGCGCCTCTTCCAGATCGCCCAGGCAGCGGGCCACCTCCCGTTGGGCGCGCCCGCGCTTGACCTCCCGCAGGGACGCCGCCTGACGTTCCGCCGATTCCTCGCTGTACTGGTGCAATTCCACCTCGGCCTGGGACCCGCCCTCGGTGTACTTGTTCACCCCCACCTTGATCCGCCGGCCCTCCAGCAGGTCCTTCTCCCACTGAAAGGCCTGGCTGGTGACCAGGCGCTGCACCTAGCCGCTCTCCACGGCGGCCACCATGCCGCCCCAGCGCTGCACCCGCTCCATCTCCTCCAGTATCTTGTCTTCCATCTCCTTGGTCAGCGTCTCGATGAAGTAGGAGCCGGCCAGGGGGTCCACGGTGTCGCGCAGGCCCATCTCGTCCATGAGAATCTGCAAGGTGCGCAGGCTAAGGAGCGCGGCCTGGGGCGTGGGGATGGTGTAGGCCTCGTCATAGGAGCACAGGGCCGTGGTCTGGGCGCCGCCCAGGGCCGCAGCCAGGGCGTAGTAGGCTCCGCGCACGATGTTGTTCTCGGGTTGGGCCTTGGTCAGTCCGAAACCGCCGCCGCCGAAGAGACCGCGCAGGAACAGGGCCTTTGCTTCCTTGACCCCGTAGCGCTCCTTCAGCAGCCGCGCCCAGAGCTTGCGGGCGGCGCGGAACTTGGCCACCTGCTCCCACAGGTTGCCAAAGATATTGAAGTTGAACGAGAAGCGCTCCACCACCTGGTCCGGGCCGTAGCCACGGGCCATGACGTTGTCCAGGTAGGCGAAGGCGATGCCAAAGGCGAAGGCGATCTCCTGGGCCGGCGTGGCCCCGGACTCGCGTATGTGGTAACCGCAGACGCTCACCGGGTTGCAGCGGGGCAGATGCCCCTGGGCCGTGGCGTACTCGATCACGTCGCCCACCAGGTCCACCGCCGGCCGCGCCGGAAAGATCCAGGCCCCCCGGCCGATGATCTCCTTGAGGATGTCGTTCTGGGGCGTGGCGCTGATGCGCGCCACATCCACCCCCCAGCGCCGGGCCAGGGCCTCGTACATGGCCAGCATGATGGTGGCCACGGCGTTGATGGTCAGCCCCGATCCCACCTGGGCCAGGTCAATGCCCTGGAAGGCCGCCTCGAAATCGGCCAGGGTGTCCACGGCCATGCCCACCCGCCCCACCTCGCCCTCGGCCAGGGGGTGGTCGGAGTCGTAGCCCATCTGGGTGGGCAGATCAAAGGCCACGTTGAGCCCGGTCTGACCGTGGGCGATCAGAAGCTTGAAGCGCTCGTTGGTTTCCGAGGGCGTGCCGAAGCCCGAGTACTGGCGCACGGTCCACTCGCGGCTGCGAAAGCCCAGGGGGTGCAGGGAGCGCGTGAAGGGGAACTGGCCGGGCTGGCCCAGGTCCTCTTGATAGTCGAAGCCCACGCGTTCCAAGTCCTCGGGCCCGTAGGAAGGCTTGATCTTGATGCCGCTGTGCAGCTCCACCTCACTGATGGCGCCGCGCTGGTCCTTGCTGTACTTGGCCACGCCCATGATTGTCAGGCTTCCTGGGCGGCCCGAGCCACCCGGCGCACGCCCTCCACGATTTCGGGCAGCGGCGTGCCCCCCGGAAACACCGCCGCCACGCCCAACTCCAAGAGCCTGAGGATGTCGGGCTGGGGTATCACCCCGCCCACCACCACCTTGATCTGCGACAGCCCTTGTTCCGTCAGCCCCCGCATCAGGCGCCGACAGATGGGCAGGTGGGCGCCGCTCATGATGGACAGTCCGATGACGTCCACGGCCTCCTGCAGGGCGGTGTGCAGTATCTGCTCGGTGGTCTGGTGCAGGCCGCCGTAGATCACCTCCATGCCCCCCTCGCGCAGGGCATAGGCCACCACCTTGGCCCCCCGGTCGTGGCCGTCCAGACCGGGCTTGGCCACCAGCACCCGCGGGGGCGCGCTCTGGCGGACGTCGGTGGCCATGCCTAGTCTTCCTCCTGCTGGTCCTGCAGGCGGCTGACGATCCACTGCCCGCCGGCCAGCACGTGCTCGCGGCAGATTCGCCCGGCCAGGCGGGCGTCGCCTTTTTCCAGGGCCGCCAGCAGCCGGCGATGGTCCTTCAAGGAGCGCGCCGCGGCCTGGGGCTCGCTCAGAAGCGCCACCCGAAAACGGTGCAGTATCTCGGCCAGCTCGTTGATCTGGCCCCTGAGCACCCGCGAGCCGGCGGCCTCGTAGACGGTTTCGTGAAAGGCGGTGTTGAGTTTGACCAGGCGCATGACTTTTTTTTGTTTGAGCGCCTGGGCGTACTCCTCCACGTTGCGCTGGAGGGCCTGCAAGACCTGGGGGCTCAGGCGCTGGGCGGCCAGCTCCATGGCGTAGGACTCCAGGGCCGCGCGCACCCCCACCACCTCCTCCACCTCGCGGGCCGACAGGGGGCGCACCTCGAAGCCCCCCGAATCCCGCCGTACCACCAGATTTTCCTGGGCCAGGCGGTGCAGGGCCTCGCGCACCGGCGTACGGCTGATGCCCATATCCTCGGCCAGGTGCTTGCCCACCAGGCGGGAGCCCGGCGGCAACTCGCCGCTTAATATCAGGCGGCGGATGTGGTCAGTCACCTGCTCGCCCACCGGCCGGCGCTCTATGCTCAAGCCAGTCATGCCGTCCTCAGAAGCCCAGCTCGCGGGCGATGTTGGTTTGCAGCACCTCGTGGGTGCCCCCGCCGTACAGCAAAAAGCGCGCGTCGCGGAAGTAGCGCTGCACCGGGTATTCCATGGAGTAGCCGTAGGCGCCCAGTATGCGCGTGGCCTCGTCGCAGGCCCGGCAGGCCACCTCGGTGGCAAAATATTTGACCATCATGGATTCCTTGGAAGGGCGCTGTCCGGCGTCAATCTTGGCCGTGGTGTCGTAGAGCATCAGCTCAGCGGCCCAGATATCGGTGGCCAGCCTGGCGATCTTGGACTGGATGAGCTGGTATTGATTGATGGTCTTGCCGAAGGCTGAGCGTTCCTTGGCGTACTGGAAGCCGGCCTGGTAGGCGGCCTTGGCCAAGCCCAAGGCCAGGGCCGCGGTCATGGCCCTGATCTCGGCCAGGATAGCCAACAAGGCGCCCAGGCCCTTGCCCTCTTGGCCCAGCAGAAAGCGCGCCGGGATGCGGCAGTCGTTGAAGGCCACCTCGCTGATCTCGGTGGAGCGGGTGCCCAGGGTTTCGAAGTTGGGGCTTACCCGCACGCCGGGCGTGTCGCGGGGCACGAAGAAGAAATTCAGGCCCCGGATGCCCTTGCCGGGGTCGGTCTGGCACAGCACGGTGAAAAAGTCGGCCACCGGCGCGTTGGTGATCCAGGTCTTCATGCCGCTGACGATCCAGCCGTCGCCGTCCTTCACCGCCGTGGTGGAGACCCGCCCCAGGTCGCCTCCGGCCTCGGGCTCGGTCAGGCAGAAAGAGCCCACCAGCTCACCCTTGAGGGCCGGCAGAAAGTAGCGTTCGCGCATGTCCTGGTCGGCGAAGCGGTGCAAAAAATTGGTGGCCATGAGGCACTGCTTGGCGGCGATGGCCGCCAGGGACATCAGGCCCTGGGCCAGCTCCTCGCACATGATGCAGTACAGCGTGGCGTTGCCGCCAGCGCCGCCGCTTTTCACCGGATAGCGCAGGCCGAAGGCATGCATGCTCGCCAGCTTGACGAAAAGCTCGCGGGGGAAGCGGCCGCTCTCGTCCACCTGGCGGGCCACCGGGGCCACCTCCTCGCGCACGAAGCGGGCCATCACCTGGCGCAGGAGCTTCTGTGGGTCGGAGCGTAGGGCCATGGCTAGGCTGCTCCCTTCAGGGCCGACAGCAGGGCGGGCACGATCTTGAACATGTCGCCGGCCAGGGCGTAGTCGGCCACCGAAAAGATGGGCGCTCGCCGGTCGCGGTTGATGGCCACGATGTAGCGCGCTCCCAGGCAGCCGGCGCGGTGCTGGATGGCCCCGCTTACGCCGCAGGCGATGTACAGCTCGGGCCGCACGGTCAGGCCGGTCTGGCCGATCTGGCGGGCCGGGGCCAGCCAGCCCTCCTCCACAGCCACGCGGGTGCCGCCCAGTTCGCCGCCCAGGGCCTGGGCCAACTGGGCCAGCAGGTCCATGCCCTTCGGCCCGCCGCAGCCGCGCCCGCCGGCCACGATCACCCGGGCCGCCGTGAGGTCCACCGGGCGCTGGCCCTGGGTCTGGCTGGCCAGCAGCCGGACCAAGAGATCGCCGGGCTCCAGCCTCACCGGATGGCGAACCACCTCGGCCTGGGCTCCCTCGCGGCGCGGCCCCAGGGCCATGACCCCCGGGCGCACCGTGGCCATCTGGGGCCTGGCCCGGGGCGTGACGATGGTGGCCATGAGGTTGCCGCCAAAGGCCGGCCGGGTCTGCATGAGCCCGCCGCCCTCCGGGTCAATGGCCAACTCTGTGCAGTCGGCAGTCAGCCCCAGGTCTAGGCGGCGGCTCAGGCGCGGGGCCAGGTCGCGTCCCAGGGGCGTGGCCCCCAGGAGCAGGATGCCAGGCCGGTGGGTGGCGATCAACTCGCTCAGCACCCGTGTGTAGGCCAGGGTGGAGTAGACGGCCAGGCCCGGGTCCTGGGCCACGTACACGCGCTGCGCGCCCTGGGCGGCCAGCTCGGGCACGAGGCTCTCTACCTTGTCACCCACCAGCACGGCGGCCAGGGGCTGGCCCAGCTCGGCGGCCAGGATCCCGCCCTGGCCCAGCAGCTCCAGGCTCACCCGGGCCGGGGCGCCCTCCCGCACCTCGCAGAAGACCCACACGCCCCGATAACCCGTGAGGTCGGGCGGCGGCTCCTGGTCCAGGTCTGATTGCAGCGCCTGGAACTTGCAGGCCTCCAGGCAGGCCCCGCACTGGGTGCAGCGCGGCCCCAGGCTGGCCAGCTTGTCCTCGACCAGCATGGCCCCGTAGGGGCAGGCCTTGGCGCACAGCCCGCAGCCGGTGCACTTGTCGGCGATCACCCAGATGGCCATCAGCCTGCCGCCTTGTGGATTAGGCCCGTCATATGAGTTTGTGGCCGCGCAGCTCGGCCAAGAGGGCCGAGGCCTGCTCGCTGGCCGCGCCCTCCAGCCATTGCGTGACCCGTTGGCTCTTGGGGCTGAAGGTCTTCACCACCCTGGTCAGGGAGCCCCGCAGACCCGTCTTGGCCGCCGGGGCCTCGATGTCGGCGGCGTCCCAGAGCTCCAGGGGGGCGGCCTGGCCACAGGCCCAGAGCAAGCGGTCCACCAGGGGCCAGCGCGGCGAATTCGGCGTGGCCAGCACCGTGACCACCGCCGGCAGGGGACAGGACACTTCCTGCACCTCAGCCGGCAGGCGCCGCCAGGCCCGCAAATCCGTCCCCTCCAGGGCCAGGCGCTCCACGTAGGTGACCTGGGGCCAGCCCAGGTGCTCGGCCACCTGGGGGCCGATCTGGGCGGTGTCGCCGTCGCTGGCCTGACGGCCGCAGATCACCAGGTTCAGCGGCCCCTGGCTCATGAGCCGCTCCAGGGCGCGCCCCAGGGTGTAGCTGGTGGCCCAGGTGTCGGCCCCGGCGAAGTTGCGGTCGCTGAGCAGCACCCCCCGGTCGGCCCCCATGGCGATAGCCTCGCTGAGCACGTCCACGGCCTGGGGAGGCCCCATGGACAGGGCCG
>JACQYR010000188.1 GCA_016208115.1 Desulfarculus sp. | reverse complement strand
GGCCGTGGCCTGGGGACGTCCGCCGGCCATCCTGTGCTCGATCCTGTCAGTTGCCGCCTTTGACTTTTTCTTCGTGCCGCCCTATTTCTCCATGGCCGTGGCCGACGCTCAGCACCTGGTCACCTTCGCGGTGATGCTGGCCGTGGCCCTGGTCATCAGCACCCTGGCCACCCGCCTGCGCGAGCGGGCCGAGGCCGCCCGGCTGTTGCAGCGCCGCAGCGAGATCATGCACAATCTGAGCGCCCAACTGGCTCGCCAGCGCGGCACCCAGAACCTCCTGGCCGTGGCCGCCGGGCAGATCGGCGAGTTGTTCGAATGCCAGGTCACGGGCCTGTTGCCCGATCAGGACGGGCGGTTGGTGCCAGCGGCGGGGCAGGAGTGGGGAAGCTCGCCGGAGGGCACCAAGGAGCGGGGAGTGGCTCAGTGGGCCTTCGACCTGGGCCAGCCCGCCGGCTGGGGCACCGAGAACCTGCCCTACTGCCAGGCCCTTTACGTGCCGCTGTTGGGCCTGGAGGGGCCGGTGGGGGTGTTGCAGGTGCGCCCCCTTAGCCCCCAGCGCCTGCTCAGTCCCGAGCAGATACGCCTGTTGGAATCCCTGGCCGGGCAACTGGCCCTGACCCTGGAGGTGGAGCGCCTGGAGCAGAACGCCCAGCAGGCCCTGCTGGAGCGGGAGACCGAGCGCCTGCACGCCTCGCTGCTCAGCGCCGTGACCCATGACTTCCAGACTCCCCTGGCGGCGGTGATGGGCTCGGCCAGCAGCATCGTGGAACTGGGCCCCCGCCTGGAGGCGGAGGCGGTGCGCGGCCTGGCCGAGAACATCTACGACGAGGCCGAGCGCCTGAGCCGCCTGGTCAACAATTTGCTCAAGGTCTCGCGCCTGGAGTCGGGGGCCATGACCCTACAAAGGGAGCTGCAACCCCTGGAGGAGGTGGTGGGCGCGGCCCTGAACCGCCTGGAGGGCCGCCTAGCGGGCCGGGAGTTGAACTTAAGCATCCCCGCCGACCTGCCGCTCTTGCTCCTGGACGGGCCGCTGATGGAGCAGGTGTTCCTGAACCTCTTGGAGAACGCCCTCAAGTACACCCCGCCCAAGAGCCCCCTGGACCTGAAGGCCTGGCCCCAGGAGGGCACGGTGGAGGTGGAGCTGGCCGACCGGGGGCCGGGGCTGCCCGAGGCCGAGCTGGAGCGCGTCTTCGACATGTATCACCGCTTCGGCGGGGACCAGGCCCACCCCGGCCACGGCCTGGGCCTGGCTATCTGCCGGGCGGTGGCGCAGGCCCACGGCGGACGGGTATGGGCCGAAAACCGGGCGGGCGGAGGGGCCATCTTCCGCCTGAGCCTGCCCCTGCCACGTGTATGATACGGCTAGGAGCCTGTCGGAGTAATACTCAGACAGGCTCCTAGGGCGGGCCATGGACGGCCCGCCCGAAATCAGGCCAAATTCTCATTTGGCCTGATTTCGCAAGCTTGCCAAAATTTACTTTTGGCAAGCGCCAAGAGGAGAAAGCCATGTATGGCTTGCTCCGGCACACGCCTAGCGTCAACGGGAATCTTTTGGGGACGGGGCCATGAGCCAAGATAAATGGCTGGTGCTCATCATCGAGGACGAGGCGCCCATACGGCGCTTTCTGCGGGCCGCCCTGGAGGCGGCCGGGCTGCGCTGCCAAGAGGCTGGCGACGCCCGCCAGGGCCTGGCCTTGGCCGCCAGCCACCAGCCCGACCTGGTGCTGTTGGACCTGGGCCTGCCCGACCGCGACGGCCTGGAAGTGATAAAGAGCCTGCGCCAGTGGTCCCAGGCGCCCATCATAGTCATCTCGGCCCGGGACAAGGAGCGGGACAAGATTGACGGCCTGGACGCCGGCGCCGACGACTACCTGACCAAGCCCTTTGGCGTGGGCGAGTTGAACGCCCGCATCCGCGCCGCCCTGCGCCGGGCGGCCAGCCCAGCCGAGGGCCAGGCACCAGTCTTCGAGGCGCCGGGGCTCAAGGTGGACCTGGAGCGGCGCCAGGTCTGGCGCCAGGGCCAGGAGGTGCACCTCACCCCCATCGAGTTCAAGCTTCTGGCCTATCTGGCGCGCAACGCCGGCAAGGTGGTCACCCACGGCCAACTGCTGCGGGCGGTCTGGGGCACGGCCAGCCCCGAGCAGTCCCACTACCCCCGGGTGTATGTGCACCAGTTGCGCCACAAGCTGGAGCCCGACCCGGCCCGCCCCGTGTACCTGCGCACCGAGCCCGGCGTGGGCTACCGCTTATTGGACGGCGATTAGGCCCAGCCGCTGGCGATTGACGGCTGGCGGCCCGGCGCAGTACCATCTTCGGCAAGGGGCCTGGCTTGGCCTAGGGGGCTAACGCCCCCCACGCGCCGGCTGGCCGTCCGTCTTGGGCAAGGGAGGCCTGAATGCAGAAGTGGGAGTACATGTCGGTCTGGGTGGACAGGAACTGGGAGGTCAAGTCCATCGTGGGCTACGAGGAAAAACGGGACACCCTGCCCTTCCTGAATGAGTTTCTCAACATCATCGGCCTGGTGGGTTGGGAGTTGGTGGCGGTGGTGCCGGTGGAGGTGGGGCACCGGCTGTTCTTCAAGCGGCCCAAGCCTTAACCCGTCCCTCTCGCCTTTTGACCAGGCCGCCCGGCGGGGTGGCCTGGCCCCGGTCATTGTTCGGTTGCCAAAAATCAATCAATAGCTGTAAGATAGCTTTGGGGGGGCCTTATCCGGCGTCATTGGGCCTCCCCAAGCCTGCCCCCGCTGGACAAGGAGCCGTCATGCGACTGAGTCTGCGCAACCGCTTTTTGATCCCTACCCTGGTGCTCATCTTCGTGTGCATGGGTACCGCCACCCTGGTTTCCTTCCTTAACACCAAGCAGGCCTTGGAAGAGGCCGTGGCCGGCCAGATACAGCAGCAGGCCGCCTCCATCGCCAACCAGGTGGCCGCCTGGGTCAAGGAGCGGCGCTTCAACGTGCGCCAGTGGAGCCAGGACCCCATGATGCGTTGGGCCACGGTGGTGGCCACGGACAAGGACATCCTGGCCGACACCAACAAGCACCTGGACCATCTGAAAAATGAGACCCCCTATTATGAGATGATAATGGTGACCAACCCCCAGGGCCTGGCCACCGCCTCCTCCGACCCCTCCGTGGTGGGTAAAACCAGTATCGCCGACCGCCAATATTTTAAGGGGGCCATGCAAGGCAAGCTGGCGGTTTCCGAGGCATACAAAAGCCCAACCTCCGGGCATCCCGTAGTCACTATCGCCGGGCCGGTCATGGACAAGGACGTGATCGAGGGAGTACTCATGGCGGTGGTGGACGTCTCCCTGCTGGCGGCCGAGGTGGTTGACCCGGTCACGGTGGGCCAAGGCGGCTATGCCTTTCTGACCAACAAGGAGGGCCTTACCCTGGCCCATCCCGACAAGACCAAGGTGCTGAGCCTGGATTTGTCCAAGCTGGATTTCGGGCAGCGTATGCTGGCGGCCAAGCAGGGGATGCTGTCCTACTCCTTCGAGGGCGTGGAAAAGATGGCCGCCTTCCGCCAGGAGAAGGAACTGGGCTGGCTGGTGGTGGTGACCGCCAACCACGGCGACCTCATGGCCCCGGCCCGGAGGCTGGGCTACCTCAACGTGCTGATCGCCCTGGCCGCCCTGGCCCTGGCCGGCCTGGTGATG
>JACQYR010000187.1:3371-4728 GCA_016208115.1 Desulfarculus sp. | reverse complement strand
GTTGCCCACCAGCACCCGGCCCGGCTCCAGCACCAGCCTGAGCCCCAGGCGGCCCACGGTCTCCCTGAGGGCCGCGGCGTACTGGGCCGGGTCGGGCGGCTCCTCGTCGTGGTAGGTGATGCCCAGGCCGCCGCCCAGGTCCAGCACCCGCAGGTTGATGCCGGCGGCCTTGAGGCGCTCCACCAGGGCCGCCAGGCGCTCGCACGCGTCGGCAAAGGGCCGCACGTCGGTGAGCTGGCTGCCGATGTGGCAGGAGACGCCCTTGATGCTCAAGTTGGGCAGGCCGGCCATGAGGCGGTATTGCTCAAAGGCCAGGTCTACGTCCAGGCCGAACTTATTCTTGGCCAGGCCGGTGGTGATCTTGGGGTGGGTCTGGGCGTCCACGTCGGGGTTGACGCGCAGGCTCACCGGGGCCTTCACTCCCAGGCGGCCGGCCACCTGGTCCAGCACGAGTAGCTCCTGGACGCTCTCCAGGTTGAACATCAGGATGCCGGCCTTTAGCGCGGCTCCCATCTCGGCCTCGCTCTTGCCCTCCCCAGAGTAGACGATGCGCCCCGGGTCCACGCCGGCCTGGAGCGCGCGGTACAGCTCCCCGCCGCTGACGATGTCGGCCCCGCCGCCCAGGGAGGCGAAAAGCCCCATCACCGCCCGGTTGGTGTTGGCCTTGACCGCGAAGCAGATCAAGGGGTCCAGGCCCGCGAAGGCCTGGCCAAAGGCCTCATAGTGGCGGGTCAGGGTGGCCTGGGAATACACGTAGGTGGGGGTGCCCACCTGGCTGGCGATCTGGTCTAGGCTCACGCTCTCGGCCATGAGCTGGCCGTCTTGATACGTAAAGTGATGCATGTCTTCTCTGATGCCTGATCTGGTGGCGGTTGCCCGGCCTGGGGGCCGGCCCGCGCCCCCATCGGCGACGCGGGCCAGTTGGCCGGGGGTTAGGGCTGGTGCTTCACCTCGATGATATCGCTGGGTTTGCTCTGTACGCCGCTCTCGCTGACGGCCACCACCCGGTAGCAGTAGCTCTGGCCCAGCTTCACGTCCTTGTCCACGAAGGTGTTCTCGCGGTTGAGCTCGCCGCCCATCTGGGTCCAAGGGCCTTGCTTGGCCGGGGCGCGCAGGAGGTAGTAGCCGGCGGTGTCCAATTGGGGGCTGGGAGTGAAGCGCAGGTAGATGCCGTCTTGCAGGCTGGCCCCCACCAGGCCCGTGGGCGGCGACGGCGGTTGCATGCTGCGGGCCACGGCCGACACCCAGGGAGTGGGCCGGCCCACCACCGTGTAATCGCCGATCTGGCGGGCCGCCGCCACCTCGTACTCGTAGGCCTGGCCCAGGGACACGGTCCTGTCCAGCACGCCGGCCTGGC
>JACQYR010000187.1:0-3365 GCA_016208115.1 Desulfarculus sp. | reverse complement strand
CTGGCTCATGGGCCTTTCGTTGAGGGCGCGAGCCGGGGCCGTGCCTCGCCGGTAGACGATGTAGCCCATCTTGTCCTTTTCGCCGAGGTCGCGGCCGCTGGCCAGGGTGGTCACCGGCTGCCACTTCAGCTCCACCAGGCGGTCGCCCAAGTCGGCCACCAAATCCCGGGGCGTGGCCGGCAGTTCCACGCGCAGGGCGCGCACCAGGCCCGAAACCGCCCCCGCGCGTCCGCGCACGTCCACCAGCTTGACCTGGTAGGCGGCCTGATGGTCCAGGGGCACCTGGGTGTCCAGGTAGGTGAAGCGCCCGCCCTCCAGCTTGCCCAACTGCTTGGCCAGGTTGAGCTCGTAATGGGCCCGCAGGCGGGGCGGACAGGGCGGGCAGTCGGGGTCGCCGTCCTTGGGCAGGTAGGCGTAGTAGAGCAAGGCCTCGGTCACCTGCTTGTCAGACTGCTCCACCGAGGGCACGGAGAAAGATATCTCCACGCCCCGCTCCACGGCCCGGGCCACCAGGTCGGCCGGCGGCAGAGGCGCGGCCAGGGTGGCGGGCAGGGGCGCGGACTTGATGCCACAGCCCATGAGCAGGGCGGTCAACGCCAGCAAAAGACCAAGGCTGCCGAGGTTCATGCGGAAGGGGGCCATAAGCGCTTCCTCGCCTCCTTTAGGGCTGCCCGCACATTGGCCCCGGCGGTGCCTCCGGGGCTCTGGCGGCGGTTCACGGCGTGCTCGGGCAGAAGCACATCGAACACATCTTCTTCTATCACAGAAGACAGGCCCTTGTATTCACTGATGCTCAATTCTTCCAGGGCGCGCCCGCCCTCCTCGGCCAGGCGCACCGCCCGTCCGGCGATCTCGTGGGCCTGGCGGAAGGGCACGCCCTTGGCCGCCAGGTAGTCGGCCAGCTCGGTGGCGTTGAGGAACCCGCCCTTGACCGCGCTTGCCATGGCCTGCGGGCGCACTTCCAGGCCCTCCAGCATGGGGGCCAAGACCTGAAGGCAGTCCAGCACCGTATCCACGGCGTCGAAGACCGGCTCCTTGTCCTCTTGCAGGTCCTTGTTGTAGGCCAAGGGCAGGCCCTTGAGCACCGTGAGCATGGCCACCAGGTGCCCCAGCACCCGGCCGGTCTTGCCGCGAATCAGTTCGGCGGCGTCGGGGTTCTTCTTCTGGGGCATGATGGAGCTGCCGGTGCTGAAGGCGTCCGACAGGCGCACGAAGCCGAACTCGCTGGAGGACCACAGGATCAGCTCCTCGGCCAGGCGCGACAGGTGTACCTGGATGAGCGTCAGGGTGAACAAGAGTTCGGCGGCGAAATCGCGGTCGCTGACCGCGTCCAGGCTGTTGGCGCAGGTCCCGGTGAAGCCCAGTTGTGCCGCCACGCTGGCCGGGTCCACGGGGTAAGTGGTGCCGGCCAGGGCCGCAGCTCCCAGGGGCAAGACCGCCGCGCGCTTGTGGCAGTCGGACAGGCGGTCGCGGTCGCGCATGCCCATCTCCACGTAGGCCAGCAGGTGGTGGCTAAAAAGCACCGGCTGGGCGCGCTGCAAATGGGTGTAGCCAGGCATGATGACCTGGGCGTGGGCCTCGGCCAAATTCACCAGGGCGCGCTGGTAGGTGAGCAGCCCCTGGTCCAAGTCGCGGCAGGCGGCCATGACCCACAGGCGCAGGTCGGTGGCCACCTGGTCGTTGCGCGAGCGGGCGGTGTGCAGGCGGCCGGCCGGCTCGCCGATGATCTCCTTGAGCCTGGCCTCCACGTGGGTGTGGATGTCCTCCAGGCCGGCGCGCCACTGTATCTGGCCGGCCTCGATCTCGGAGAGCACCTGGCCCAACCCCTGGACGATGGCCGCCGCGTCCTCCTGGCTGATGATGCCCTGGCGGCCCAGCATGGCCGCGTGGGCCTGGCTGGCGGCGATGTCCTGGGCGTAGAGCCTTCTGTCAAAACCGATGGAGGCGTTGAGACGCTCCATCAGGGCGTGGGTGGGCTCGGCGAAGCGGCCGCCCCAGAGCTTGTAGTCGCGCGCGTCACTCATGCTCGCGTCCCTGTCAGCAGACCTTCTGGGCCTGGGACTGTGCCAAGGCGTGGCGGATGCGCAGGCGCAGGCCGTTGAGCCTTATAAAGCCCGTGGCATCGGCCTGGTCGTAGACCGTGTCGGCCTCGAAGGTGCAGATGTCGGGCCGATAGAGGGTGTTGGGCGAGCGGCGGCCCAGCACCGTGATGTTGCCCTTGTAAAGCTTCAGCCGCACGGTGCCGCTCACCGGCTTTTGCGCCTGGTCCATGAAGGCCTGAAGAAGCTCCATCTCCGGCGAGTACCAGTAGCCATAGTAGACCAGCTCGCTGTACTGGGGCAGCAGGCCGTCGCGCAGACGCAGTACCTCGCGGTCCAGGCACAGGGACTCCAGCGCCAAATGGCCGGCCCGCAGGATGGTCCCGCCGGGGGTCTCATACACGCCGCGGGACTTCATGCCCACGTAGCGGTTCTCCACCAGGTCCACGCGGCCGATGCCATGGCGGCCGCCCAGCTCGTTGAGGGCGGCCAGCAGGTTGGCCGGGCTTAGCGCCTGGCCGTCCAGGGCCACTGGGTCGCCATGCTCGAAATCCAGGGTGATCTCCTCAGCCTGGTCCGGGGCCTTCTCGGGGGCTACGCTGAGCACGAACATCTCCTCGGGCGGGGTGGCCCAGGGGTCCTCCAGGATGCCGCCCTCGAAGGAGATGTGCAGGAGGTTGCGGTCGCTGGACCAGGGCCGGGCCTTGGTCACGGGCACGGGGATGCCGTGCTCACGGGCGTAGGCGATGAGCGCCTCGCGGGAGTTCAAGTCCCACTCCCGCCAGGGGGCCACGATCTTGAGATCGGGCGCCAGGGCCTGGTAGGTCAGCTCGAAGCGCACCTGGTCGTTGCCCTTGCCCGTGGCGCCGTGGCTGACCGCGTCGGCGCCGGTTAGCCGGGCGATCTCCACCTGGCGCTTGGCGATCAGGGGCCGGGCCAGGCTGGTGCCCAGGAGGTAGGCCGACTCGTAGAGCGCCCCGGCCCTAAAGGCCGGAAACACGAAGTCCTTGACGAACTCCTCGCGCAGGTCGTCAATGAAGACCTGGCTGGCGCCGGTGGCCAGGGCCTTCTCGCGGATGGGGTCCAGCTCGTCGCCCTGGCCCAGGTCGGCGGCGAAGGCTATGACCTCGCACTGGTGGGTTTCCTTGAGCCACTTCAGGATGACGCTGGTGTCCAGGCCGCCCGAGTAGGCCAGCACTATCTTGTTGAGCTTCTTTTCCGCCATGGTGTTTAACCTCATCAGAAATTGCGCCTGCCTGTCATTGCCAGGAGCGTATGCGACGAAGCAATCTCTTGCCCGGGTTTTTATGTAGGGGCGGGGTTTAT
>JACQYR010000186.1 GCA_016208115.1 Desulfarculus sp. | reverse complement strand
GCCAGCGAGGAGCTCTCGGCCCAGGCCGAGACCATGCAGGGCTTCGTGACCAATCTGGCGAGCATGGTGGGCCGGTCCGGCGGCAACGGCCAGGGACGCCTGGCCCTGGCCCGCTGGGACCGCCGGCGGGTCAGGTCCTCTGACCAGCGCCTGGCCCTGCCCACGCCCACGGCGGCCAGCCCGGCCCAGGGCAGGCACCCCGGCGGCGCCGTGGCCCAACCCAACCCCCAGCAGGCCATCCCCCTGGAGGACGACTTCGCCAACTTCTAACCGGCCACCGGCGCGGGGCCGCCCCCGCCGGCCCCGCGCCATTGGCCAGCCGTGTTTTCACCACGGCGAGGTATCGGACCATGCTCATGGATTTGTTGCAGGCCTACGCCGGCTCTTGCCTGGGCGGGGGCCTGGGCTGGTGGCTGGGTAGCCTGGTATACGGCCTGTGCACCAGGCGCGATATGAATTAACGCACTGGCCCCGGGGCCGCCCAGGCCCCACCCGTTTCGTCTGCCCATCACCCTTTGCTTGATGGGAGCCAGCATGATCGCTTCGCCATTGCTATGGGCGGTTTCGCTCTCCCTGGGCCTGCAAATAGCGGCCTCCGTGTTGGCCCTGCGCCTTATGCGGGTGACCGGCCGCTACCGCGCCTGGCTGTTGGTGGTGGCCGCCCTGTCCTTCATGGCCCTGCGCCGGTTGCTGGCGCTGGGGGCCATCCTGATGCCCGGGGCCGACGACCTCCAGGCCAGCCTGCCCGAGGAGCTGGTGGCCCTGGCCACCTCGGCCCTGATGGCCGCCGGCATATACCTCATGCGCCCGCTCTTCGAGGACCTCAAGCGCTCGCGCGAGAAATACCGCCTGGTGGTGGACAACGCCAGCGAGGCCATTTTCATCGCCCAGGACGGCGTCATCAAGTTCCCCAATCCCAAGACCCTGGAGTTCACGGGCTATTCCCAGGAGGAACTGCGCCGCCTGCCCTTCCTCTCCCTGGTCCACTCCCAGGACCAGGAGTTCGTGCGGCACCTGCATCAGCGCGTGCTCTCGGGCCAGGCAGCCAGCGACGACCGCGCCTTCCGGGTCATCGCCAAGACCGGCCAGACGCGCTGGCTCAGCGCCAGCGGGGTGCCCATTCTCTGGGAGGACAGGCCCGCCGCCCTAAGCTTCGTGCGCGACATGAGCGAGCACAAGCACATGGAGCAACAGCTTCTGCACGCCCAGAAGATGGAGGCCATCGGCAGGCTGGCCGGGGGCGTGGCCCACGATTTCAACAACCTACTGATGATAATCAAGGGTTACGGCCAACTGGCCCTGGGGCAGGTCAACGGCGACCACCCCCTGCGCGCCCGCTTGGACAAGATCATGCAAGCCGGCGAAAGGGGCTCCCGCCTGACCAGCCAACTCATGTCCCTAAGCCAGCTCAAGCCCCTGGAGCAGGGCGTCATGGACCTCAACCGCCTGGTCTCGGGCATGGGCGAGATGTTTAGGCCGCTCTGGCCGGTGCGGGGCGAGCCCGGGCAGGTGGAGCAGGTGGTCATGAATCTGGTGGTCAACGCCCTGGACGCCATGCCCCAGGGCGGCGAGCTGGCCATCGAGACCGCGCGCCAGGACATAAGCGGGCGGCAACCCGGCCAGGTCATGGAACTCAAGCCGGGGCCTTACGCCATGATCGCCGTCAGCGACAGCGGCTGCGGCATGGAGCTCGCCACCCTGGGCCATATCTTCGAGCCCTTTTACACCACCAAGGATACCGGCAAGGGCACCGGCCTGGGCCTGTCGGTGGTCTACGGCATCGTCAAGCAGACCGGGGGCGGCCTGACCGTGCACAGTCAGCCGGGCCGGGGAACCACCTTCCGGGTTTTCCTGCCCCGGGCCGAGGAGCAGCCGCGGCCCGTCCCCGTCCCCGTCTCCAGGGCCCAGGCCCAGCCGGGGCGTGGGTGGGAGACGGTGCTGCTGGTGGAGGACGAGGAGGAGGTGCGCTCGCTACTGGCCGAGTCCCTAAGACTGGACGGCTACCAGGTCCTGGAGGCCGGCCAGGCCGAGCAGGCCCTGGCCCTGGCCGCCACCCATGGGGGTCCCTTGCACCTGGCCATCAGCGACATGGTGCTGCCCGGCATGAGCGGGCCACGGCTGATCCAGGACCTGCGGCGCCTGCGCCCGGAGACCAGGGTCTTGTTCATCTCGGGCTATGCCGAGGCTACCGTGGGCCAGCCCGACCTGCTGGCGGCGGGAGCCCTGTTCCTGCGCAAGCCTTTCTCCATGCACGAGCTGACCTGCAAGATGCGGCAGGCCCTGGACTGAACCTGGCCGTGGTGGCCCCCCCGCTCAGCGCCCGGAGTTGGGGTCCGGGTCCGCGCCGTTGGCCGCCATCCTCTTCCTTACCCAGCCGGGGATCAGGGAAACCAGCACCAGGCACACGGCCCCCAGGGCCAGATAGAGCAGGGTCTTCTTGATGTCGCCCTGGCCGCTGACCAGGGCGCCGCCGGCCAGGCAATAGGCCGCCGTGCCGGGCAGCATGCAGACCAGGCTGACCAGGGCGTAGGTGCCGAAACCTATGCCGGTCAGCCCGTAGGCGTAGTTTTGCAGGTTGAAGGGGAACAGGGGCACCAGGCGGGTAATCATCACCATGCGCCAGCCGTGGCGGGCCACGCCCTGGTCAATGCGGCTGAACAAGGGGTTGTGGCCGGCCCAGGACTCCACCAGAGGGCGCACCGCGTAGCGGGAGGCCAGGAAGGCCAAGCAGGCCCCCAGGTTGGAGCCGATGACCACCCAGAGCATGCCCCACCAGGCCCCGAA
>JACQYR010000077.1 GCA_016208115.1 Desulfarculus sp. | reverse complement strand
GAAGAGCGGGAACAGGAATATCCAGATCAGGTCCACCAGGTGCCAGTACAGGCCGGCGTTCTCCAGGATGGCCGGGTGGTCCTGGCGCACCCGGCCGCGCCGCACCAGGACCATGACCACGCCCATCAGGACCACCCCCACCAGCACGTGCAGGCCGTGCAGGCCGCTCAGGGCGAAATACAGGCTGTGGAAGATACCCTCGCCCGGGGGCAGGGCCAGCACGCCCGGTGAGCCGGGATAGATGCCGTGCTGGAATTTCTGGCCCCACTCCAGGGCCTTGTTGACCAGAAAGCTGGCGCCCAGCAGCACGGTCAGGGCCAGCATGCCCAGGCAGCGGCCTGGCTGGCCCAGTTGCAGGGCGCTGAGCGACAGGGCCATGAAAAGGCTGCTGGTGATGAGGACCAGGGTGTTGATGCCCCCCAAGAGGGCGTCCAGGCCCTGGGCCGCGCGGTGGAACTCCGGTTGGTAGCGGTGCAGGTAGGCGGCGTACAGCAGGAACAGGCCCCCGAAGAGCACCATCTCGCTGTACAGGAAAAGCCACATGCCCAGCTTGGCGCCAGCCTGGTCCCGGCGCGCCTCAGGCATGGCCGCCCTCCGGCGGGAAGTCGTAGGGCCCTTTGTCCACCATTGGCTCCTGGGCGAAGTTGTGGCGGGGCGGCGGCGAGGGCAGGGTCCACTCCAGGGTGGCCGCGCCCCAGGGGTTGGGGCCGGCCAGCGGCCCGCGCCTGAGGCCGGCCCAAAGGTTGAGGAACATCAGGGCCAGACCCAGGGCCAGTATCCAGGAGCCCACGGTGGCGATGAGCTGGCCCGTGGCGAATTGGGGCAGGTAGTCGTAATAGCGCCGGGGCATGCCCTCGAGGCCCAGGACGAACATGGGGAAATAGAGCAGGTTCATGCCGGCCAGGATGATCCAAAAAGCGGCCAGTGCCCGGCGCCGGTTGTACAGGCGGCCGAACATCTTGGGCAGCCAGAAGTGCAGGGCCGCGAGCAGGCCCAGGCCGGTGCCGCCGAAGATCACGTAGTGGAAGTGGGCCACCACGAAGTAGGTGTCGTGCACGTGGATGTCGGTGCCGGCCGCGCCCTGCGCCAGGCCCGAGAGCCCGCCCACCGAGAACATCCAGATGAAACCCAGGGTGTAGAGCAGGGGGGGCTCCAGGCTGATGGAGCCCTTGTATAGGGTGGAGAGCCAGTTGAAGACCTTGATGGCGCTAGGCACGGCCACGATGAAGGTCAGGAAGGAGAAGACCAGCACCGCCAGGTCGCTCATGCCGCTGGTGAACATATGGTGCGCCCAGACCAGGGAGCCCACGGAGGCGATGGCCAGGCTGGAGAAGGCGATCATCTTGTAGCCGAAGATGCGCTTGCGGGCGAACACCGGGATGATGTCCGAGACCACGCCCATGGCCGGCAGGATCATGATGTACACCGCCGGGTGGGAGTAGATCCAGAACAAGTGCTGGTAGAGCAGGGGGTCTCCGCCGCGGCTGGCGTCGAAGAGCCCCAGGTTGAGCACCCGCTCGGAGAAGATCAGCAGCGCGGTGATGCCCAGGATGGGGGTGGCCAGGACCTGTATCCAGGCGGTGGCGTAGAGCGACCACACGAACAACGACAGCCGCCGCCAGGTCAGGCCCGGGGCGCGCAGTTGATGAATGGTGGTGACGAAGTTGAGGCCGGTGAGGATGGAGGAGAACCCCAGGATGAAAACCGCCAGCACGGCCACCGAGACGTTGGTGGTGGTGCGCTGGCTGAAGGGCACGTAGAAGGTCCAGCCTGTGTCCGGCGCGCCCGAGCCGCTGAAGATGGATACCAGGGCCACCACGGCCCCCAGCAGGTAGAGCCACCAGGACAGCAGGTTCAAGCGGGGGAAGGCCACGTCGTTGGCCCCCAGGTGCAGGGGCAACAGGAAATTGCCGAAGGAGGCCGGGATGCTGGGGATGACCACCAGGAAGATCATTATCACCCCGTGCAGGGTGAAGACGGCGTTGTAGGTCTGGGCGGCCAGGAACTCGTTGCCCGGGGTCATGAGCTTGAGCCGCATGGCCAGGCCCAGTAGGGTCCCGACCAGGAACAGGCAAAGAATGCACCCCAGGTACAAGAGCCCGATGCGCTTGTGGTCCGTGCTGAAAATCCAGGAGCGCATGCCCCGCGCCCCTTCCGGTGACGCCAGGAAGCCACGGGGGTCTGCCGTGTCCTGGGGGCTGGCGGGGTTCATGGGGCCTTCCGCTCCGGGGCCGCCGCCTGGCGCCGCCGGCGCTGGCGCGCCCCAGCCCACAGGAAGGCCGCGAAGACCAGCACGCCCAAGAGCACCGCCGCGCCGGCCACGCGCATCAGGTTGAAGACGTAGCGCTGTCCCTGGGGATCATAGGTGTAGCAGAAGGCCAGGGCGCGGGTCACCGACAGGCCGGGGCGCTCGCTGGCGGCCTCCACGGCGGCCATGGCAATGTCAAAGGGCAGGGGCGAGCCGCCGTGGAGATAGCGCGTGATCTTGCCCGAGGGCGACAGGGCCACCAGAACCATGGGGTGCTGGAAGCCCTCGCCCTGGCGCTGGAAAGCAAAACCAATGGCCGCCATCAGCAGACCAATGTTGTCCTGGTCGCCGGTGAGAAAACGCCAGTGCTGGGGAGGGAACCTACCGGCCAGGGCGGTGCTGAAGTCCCTATGCTTGCGCCGGGCCAGCTCGGGAGTCTCGCGTTCGTCGAAGCTCACGGTCACCACCTGGTAGTCCCGGCCGGCCGACAGACCCACCTGGGGCAAGACCTGCGCCAGCCGGCCCAGGAGCAGGTTGCAGGCGTTGGGGCAGGCGTAATACACCGGCACCAGGATGGTGGGCAGGGTCAGGATCTGGCGCAGGTTGACCGGCCGGCCCGCCTCGTCGGCCAGCACCACGTCCTCCGGTATGTATTGGCCCAGCCGCTCCGCCACGCCCACGCTGGGGGCCGCGTCGGCGGGGCGCTCCTCGTGGGCCAGGGCCGCCGGCGGCCAGCAGCAAAGCCAGCCCAGCAGGAGCGCCAGGTGCCCCAGGGGGCGCATCAGAACTGGGAGATGAGGGCGGCCAGGGCCTGGATGTCCTGGTCGGACAAGAGGGCGGCCTGGGCCTCCATGACGGCCTTCTGGGGGCCGCCGATGGCCTTGGCCTTGTAGCCTTGCAGATAGCGGGCGACCTCTTGGGCGGACATGCCCTTGAGCGGCTTGCCCACGCCCAGGGCCGTCTTGCCGCCATCGGCGCCGTGGCAGCCGGCGCACCTGGCGTAGAGCGTCTGGGCGTCGGCGGCCGGGGTGGCCGGCGGCCAGGCCAGGGCCAGGCCCAGGCAGAGGATGAAAGCGCCTGCCAAACTCTTCATGCCAACCCCCTTGCGGAATGGGGCGCGCCCCCACGACCAACGCTCATTGTTGTTAAGCCTATACCCAGGTTCGCGTAAAACACAACCCGAACCTGCCCGGCCACGGTGGAGCGGCCGGGCCTAATCCGGCGCCTGCCCCCGCGGCTGGGCCGGGCACTGGGCCAGGCATTGCCGGCAGGGCTCCTCGCCGCCCGGCCCCGGCCGCGGCCCCGCCGGAAATCCCCACCGTCCAGGAACTGGCCCCGGACTGCGGGGATTTGTCCTGTTGCCCCTTGCGCGGGCGCAAGGTGGCGGTGGTGGGAGGGCTCAAGCGCCTGGAAAAGAGCTATTGCGAGCTGGTGGGACGCATGGGCGGCCAGTGCCTGTGCCACTCCGGCGAGATGCAGGCCGGGGCCGCCAAGCTGCGGCAGTTGGTGGCCAAGTCGGACATGGTGGTGTGCATCGCCTCGGTCAACAGCCACGGGGCCATGAACGTGGTCAAAAAGCAGTGCAAGCGCTGCCGCAAACCTTTCTGTCCCCTGAACGGGGCGGGGGTGGGCGCCTTGGAAAACCTCCTGCGCCAGGTGAGCGGGGGGGCGTGACCGGTGGTGTTTTGCCCTGCCCGGCTGCTTGACGGGTAAAAAATGGCCAGGCTAGCATCATTGGAACTGGCTGGGGCTATTGGCGCGCCTGTGTGCCCGCGCCCGGGACCTCGCGGATGCCAATCGCGGCGCCCCCCATGACGGCGCCCAGGGCCAGCAACCCGGCCTTACGGGAGGCCAGGTTTACACCACCAGATGTGGGCTTGATGGATACACGAGGAATAAGCGGGCGCCTTGAGCGGCTTTGGAGGAACGCCTGGCCAGCCTGCTCCTGGGCCTGCGGGCCGGCCAGGAGGCGGGTTTTTTCCTGGGGGGACTTCTTCCCCTGTGGGCCGACCGGGACATGCTGCTGATGCAAAAGCTGCGGACGGCGCCGGATTACTCCACAGTGCAGCTCCATACCCAAGAAGCCGGAGCTATTGGAGGTGATCGTCGCCGACCAGGCTTCCCTGATGGCCTAGCAGAAACGGTCGCGCGCCGCCATCGCAAACCCAGAAGGAGTATGAAGCATCGGCAGCCTCCTCCGGCCTGCTACGGCTTGGCGCTCAAAAACACCCCATAAACGGGCAAAAAAGCTACACCCCGGAAGGCCGCCAGGGCCTCCGGGGTGTAAGATAACAGGTTGTTATGCCTGTTTTTTATTTGGCTCCTCGGGACAGATTCGAACTGCCGACAGGGTGGTTAACAGCCACCTGCTCTACCGACTGAGCTACCGAGGAATTTGCACGGCGAATATTTACCACAGTGGCCCCACAGCGTCAACTTCCTGGATGGCGGCGGGGAAAGCCAATGAGGTTAAAGGCTTTACAGCCAGGGCCGTAACCAGTATGCTTGCCCGCGAGCCAGGTTGCCGATCACCTTCACATGCCCCAGGAGGGCCTACCCGTGTGGTTTAGCCGCGGCGAGGAAACCAAGAAAAAGCTTCAGCGACCGGGTGCTCATCCCCTTCAGCCCGCCCCAGCGCGGCGACGTCGTGGTCTTCCGCTTTCCCGAGGACCGCGACAAGGACTTCATCAAGCGGGTGATCGCCCTGCCCGGCGAGACCCTGGAGGTGCGCAACAAGCAGGTACTGGTCAACGGCCAGCCCTTGAGCGACCCCTGGGCCCATTACGCCGACCGCATCATCCTGCCGCCGGGCGTGCAGCCCCGTGACAACTTCGGCCCGGTGACCGTGCCCTCCGACAGCTACTTCGTCATGGGCGACAACCGCGACCAGTCCTATGACTCGCGCTTCTGGTTCCAGGGCAAGGGCGGGTTCGTGCCGGCCAAGGACATCCTGGGCCGCGCGGTGGTGATCTACTGGTCCTGGGAAGACGAGACCTTCGGCGTGCGCTGGTCGCGCATCGGCCACTTCATCCGCTAGCCCGGGGACAGGCTCCCCGGCCTCCTCATCAATGTAGAAGCAATCAGGCGGGCGAGTGAACGCGTCCCACGGGCCGTGGCGGGCCGGCGTGGCCACCGTTGACCACGGCCTCCAGGACTTGGCCCTTGCCCAGCCGCTCCCGGGGTGCGAAGGCCAGCGGTCCGGCCAGGCCCGGCGCCAGGCGGCCGAAGTGCCCGGCCAGGCCCAGGGCCGTGGCCCCGCCCGCCGTGGCCAGGTGCAGGATGTCCTGGGGGGCCAGGCCGGGGACGGCGGCGCCCAGGGCGGCCATTTCCTCCCACAGGGAGAGGCTGGGGCAGGAGGCCCGGGAGTCGGTGCCCAGCGCCAGATTCACCCCGGCGGCCAGCAGGTCGGCCACGGGGGCCAGGCCGCCCGTGAGCCCCAGATTGGAGCGCGGGCAGACGCACAGCGAGGCCCCGCTGCCCGCCAGGTCGCGCACCTCCTGGCGGGTGAGTTGCACGCCGTGCACCAGCATGGTGCGCTGGTCCAACAGGCCCAGGTCCATGAGGTGGGCCAGGGGGCGCAGGCCCTTGAGCCCCAGGCTGGCGCGCTCCAGCTTGCGGGCCAGCAAGAATTCCTCCAGGCGCTTGCCCTCCGGCCCCTCCCCCAACATGAACTCCACCTCGGCCTGGGACTCAGCCACGTGCATGCAAAAGGGCAGACCGCCGGCCCGGCGCTTGAGGTCGGCCAGGGTGGTCATGCCCCGGGCGGGCGGCCACCAGGTCCTCCAGCCAGCCCACGAAGTCGCCCCGGGGCGGCACGGCCCCGGCCAGGAAGGACAGCTCCAGGTGGGTGTGGGCGTTGACCAGCCCAGGCAGCAGCAGGCCCTCGCCCAGGTCGGTCACGGCTAGGCCGGCGGGGGGGCGGTCCGCTACTTCCCTTATGCGCCCGCCTTCCATGACCACCGCCGCGCCCCGGCGCAGGTCGCCGCGCTGGCACCAGACCCAGGAGGCGGTGAAGGCATGCGGTGGGGGGGTGGGAGTGTGGCTGGGCATGGGTGAATATTAGGGGCGGGGCGGGGAAGAGGCAAGAGGCAAGAGTATCAGGGAATGAGGGAGCAGATGCTTTTTCTTGGGTGGCCTGGAGTAAGTTCGTTGTCCAGGTCGCGCAGCGACAAGAGGTTTGGGGAAAGGGTGGGGAATCGTGGCGGCTCGGTCAACGGCAAAGCACACGAAGAAACCTCTTGTGCCTTCGACACCCGGACAAAAGGATGGCCGGGCCTGCCGCGTGTTACGCTTCGCTAACCGCCTTGCGGGCCTGAGAGTTACCAGTGAGTGTCGAGCTTATAACCTGACGAAAACCTGGGTCAGATGTCCATCTATATGATGCTTGGTGATCGCCGGCCATGAGCATCAGCGGCACGCGTTCTGGTAGCTTCTCTGGGTTAACTTTGCCTGAATCAGAAGCGGGGCCTGGGGCCATGATATGACCTCTACGTGCAGATGAGATGCCAACTAATATCGGTCTTAAGCTCCTTGCGGCGCGGTAGTGGGTAGTCGCCATAGCCCTAAAAGTCGCATCATTAAGCGACAGTTTTTTGCCTACTTCTATGTCTCTGATATGCGGAAATACACTCTTGAAGTCCGCAAAAAACATGGCATGCTTTTTGTAGAACCATTGGTTTACCATTCCTGAAGTGTGGACGAGCAGGTTCCGCCAATCTCTCCAGAACAAAACGGTTTGAAATGCATTAAGGTTGGGAGTGATAGGAGCTTCCACCTCCTTGCTGGTCTTTGGGTTTACAAATACGTGTGGCAGTATGTTGAACGTTTCCTTAATGATAGGGATATATTTGCAAATATCTATAAAGGAAGGCAACCTAGGGCTGGCAAGCGGGGAGAATGCGTGTGCGAGCTTACGCTCTGTCGATGTCCAGGCATCACCTGATTCTAATTTGGCCAGGAGAAAATTAAGTGCCCAACATTGAATGTAGGTCTCGAACAGTCCACAATAACTAACAATTGCATATTCAGTTATTGAAGGAATGGAAGAGTGCAGGGAATCAACCGCATTCTTCATGGTGGGTTGTGGTCTCACGCCGGAAGGGTTTTGTTGAAAACTCTTTTTATACGCAGCCCATGCCCTAGTCGCCATTTGACCTGATTTTTTATGATCGAATAACCTGGATGCTGCCAGGCCTTGATCTTGTTTATGCGCTTCGCATAACAGTTTACTTACGCTTAGAATTAGGGAATGGTAAATTTGGTTCTCAATGCGATGATAGGACACAAACTGAAATAATGGTGCGCGAGTATCCCAAACACCGGCTGGCCTGATAACGAGGTCCGGAATGCTTATTGATCTGTGCACCGTCATTCTCACATCTGATATTAAATTGTCATCAGGGCTGATTAACGCAGCCTAACCCGCCGCCTTCACCGCCAACCATGAGCTTGTCGAGGAATCCTCCCCCGGAGTTCAATCTATACTATCCCATGGTTTTTTGACAAGAACTCAGGGCAAGCTATATCCTTGGCCAACCCCCCCTGCGCCGCCCCCTCCCATCCTCCAAAATCTCCCTCAACTCCGCCCGCTGGTTCTTGGCCCGGCCCTCGTCGCTGCGGTTGTCGGCCCCGGGCTTTTGGTCGCCCCAGCCCTGGGCCTGCAAGCGGCTGGCGTCAGTGCCCTTGGCGCCGCCCAGGCTGTCTATATGCCAACCCTACAAAATACCCACCCGCCTATGCAATCTCATTTCGCTCTTTCCCCCATTCCCCAACTCTTCCCTCTTCTTCTTCCTCCCCCCTCAAAACCTCAACCACTCCGGCGCCAGCAGCATCACCAGCCCCAGCATCACCATGATTATGCCACCCACCAGATTGCTCCAGCGGGTGTAGCGGGCGGTGGTGAGCCCGATCTTTTCGGCGCCCCAGATGGCCAGGCCGAAGACCAAGAGGTCATCGGCCATGTAGCCCAGGATGTACAGACCCATCAGGGCCAGGCGGTGGCCCGGGGCCACGGCGTTCATCTCCAGTATCTTGGTGTAGGTCTGGGGTATGCCGATGGAGCAGGCGAACTCCACCACGTTGACCGACAGGGCCAGGCCCAATATGCCCAGCACCACCGCCAGGTTCATGGGGCGGGTGGCCAGGGCTTGCAGGCGGCCGATGGTGGCGGCGCGCTGGGTGGGGTCGCCCACCCGGCACTCCAGCCCCCGCTGGCGCGATTCGTATATGAACCACGCGCCCCCGCCCAGGGCCAAGAGCCCCACCAGGGGCGTGACGATGCGGTCAGCCTGGATGAAGTCAAAGGCCAGGAACCACCAGTTGAGGATGGCCAGGTACATCAGGGCCTCGGCCAGGATGAAGATGCCGGCGAACTGGGCCATGCGGCGCAGGCTGCCCACCTGCAACAGGGCGGTGAGAAAGGCCACCAGCACCCACATGGCGCAGGGGTTGAAGCCGTCCACCAGGCCCAGGACCAACGACAGGGCCGGCAGGGTGAGCATGGCCAGGTCCACCGGACCCCACAGGGGGACATCCACCACCAGCAGGCCGGGCGGCAGGCTGACGCAGGCGTTCTCCGGGCCGACCTGGCAGGAGCCCTCGGGTTGCAGGCCCTGCTCCGGCGGCAGCAAGAGCACCTGCTCCAGGTCCAGGCGGGCCTGGGGGGTCTGTATGAGGCGCCTGATCTCGGCGCCGGTGCTGGCCTCGCCGGCATAGCCCACTAGATAGCGGTTGCCGATGACGGTCAGGGGCGCCACCCGGGGCAGGCCCAGGCGGGCGGTGAGGTCGTCGTAGACAGGGCGCGCGGCGGGGTCGTCCAGGTTGAGGGTCTGCACGCGCAGGCCCGGCACCTCGGCGGCCAGGCGGGCCAGGAAGTCCTTCTCCTGCTGGCAGTGCGCGCAGCCCGGCCGCCAGAAGAGGGTAATCAGCGGGCCTTGCTCGGCGGCGGGGGGCTGCTCCTGGCCCCAGGCCGGCGGGCCGGCCAAGATCAGCGAGGCCAGCAGCGCGGCCAGCAGCAGGGCCAGCGGTCTTAAGGGCGCGCGCAAGACCCGGCCTCCGCGGGGCTCCGGCGGGGGGAGGCCAAGGCGCGGGGGGCTCCCAAGGGCCTAATCCTTGATCTCCAGGCTGCCCCAGCGGTCCCGGCAGGCCACCTCGCCCTGGCAGGAGAAGGGCTCGAACGGCCCGCGCTCGTAGAGCAACTGGGGGCTGACCCGCGAGGGGTGGTACTCCTTGAACAGCGGCTGCTCGCGGTAAAAGGGCTGGGTGCACAGGGCAAAGGAAACCAGCTCCGAGCAGAACCAGGTGGAGTGGGAGTTGAGGGGGTTGGGCCAACTGTTGGGCAGGCCGAAATGGAATACCCAGCGCGAGAGCTTGTCCAAGAGCATGCCCAGGATGCCGGTGATGGAGTAGGCGTCGCCCAGCTTGGCCCGGGCGGCGTCCAGCACCAGGTTGACCGACTTGCCCCGCAGGTCCAGAGGCCGGCGGAAGTGGACCTGGCAGTGCTGGTCGTCAAAGAACTGGGACATGCGGTTGCGCACCACTCCCTCGCCCACGGCCTCCACGCAGTATTCCTCGTCCTCCACCAGGAAGGCGTGGGACACCTTGACCCCGCTCTGGCGCTCGTCGGCGGTGAAGATGGTTATGCCCTCGGAGATGAGGTTGTCATCGTGGTAGGCGAAGCCCACCAGTCCCGGCTCATAGTTGTTGCCGAAATCCGGTCTGACTTGCATCGGCTGGCCCCCCTTGTTCCCATGGTCCTTGGATTATCCTTCAAAGGGCAGGGATATTGCCAAGCTACTCCAGGCCGGGCGCTCTTGGCAAGATGCTTGGCCGAGTCAGCGGGCTGGATGGTCAGGAGCGGTGATGCCGGGCGGGCCTGGCTGGCGGATGCGGGGCTAGCCCTGTAGGGCGGATTAGCGAAGCGTAATCCGCCGCCGTGGCCCTCGGCGGGCCTGCGGCCTAGAGCAGATTATAGGAAGTATCCCGCTGACGGGCCTCAAAGCCCATGTCCTGGGCCAGGGCGATCATCTGCTCGCGGCTCATGCAAAAGCTGACCCCGGCGGCGGCCACCACGTTCTCCTCGATCATGGTGGAGCCCAGGTCGTCGGCCCCGAAGGTGAGCGCCAGTTGGGCCATCTTGGCGCCCTGGGTGACCCAGGATGCTTGCAGGTGGGCGAAGTTGTCCAGGAACAAGCGGGCCACCGCCAGCATGCGCAGATATTCCACTCCGGTGGCCGGGGTGAGGTGGCTCAGGGCCGTGTTGGCCGGTTGGAAGGTCCAGGGGATGAAGGCCGTGAAGCGGCCCTGGCCTTTTTGCAGGCTCTGGTCCTGGAGATCGCGCAGGCGCGCCAAATGCTCGATGCGCTCGGCGGGGGTCTCCAGGCTGCCGAACATCATGGTGGCGGTGGTGACGAGCCCGCGCTGGTGGGCCAGTTCCATGACCCTTAGCCAATGGGCGGTGTCGCACTTGCCCGGCGCGATGAGGCGGCGCACGCGGTCCACCAGTATCTCGGCCCCGCCACCGGGTATGGAGCCCAGGCCGGCGGCGATGAGCTGGTCCAGGGCCTCGTCCAGGCCATAGCCGTCCACCTGGGCCATGTGCACCACCTCGGGCGGCGACAGGCCGTGTATCTGGATGGGGTAGCGCTCTTTTATGAAGCGGAAGGTATCGCAGGTGGCGGCGATGCCGATGGCCGGGTGCAGGCCGCCCTGGACTAGTATTTGGGTGCCGCCCAGGTCCAGGGTCTCCTCGATCTTGCGGCACAGGGCCTCGCGGTCCAGGACGTAGCCCTCGGCGTGCCCCGGCGGCCGGAAAAAGGCGCAGAAACGGCAGCCAGCCAGGCACTGGTTGGTGGTGTTGATGTTGCGGTCCACCACGTAGGTGACCATGGGCGCCGGGTTGTGGGCCAGGCGGGACTGGTGGGCTAGGTGCCCCAGGCTCAGCAGATCGGCCTGCTCAAGCAGGGTGAGGGCCTGGGCGGGGGTGAGGCGTTGGCCCCGCCCGGCGCTGTCCAGGGCCTGCTCCAGGGCGGCGCCGGCTGCTGGGGCCGGCTGGGGCATCAGGCGGCCCCCACGGCGCGGGCCGGGGCGGGCAGGGGGTTATAGAAGCTGTCGCGGCGCACGGGCGAAAAGCCCGCGGCCTCGATCATGCCCCGTAGTTGGCCCTCGGAGAGGCCCTGGGCGGTGGTGCCGCCGGCCATGTGGGTGATGCGCTCCTCCACGATGGTGCCGTCCAGGTCGTCGGCCCCGAAGTTGAGCGCCACCTGGGCCAGCTTGGGCCCCAGCATGACCCAGTAGGCCTTGATGTGGGGGAAGTTGTCCAGAAGGAGACGGCTGGCGGCGATGACCCGCAGGTCGTCCAGGCCGCTGGTGGGGGCGAGCCCGTCCAGTTGGGTGTTCTGGGGGTGGAAGGCCAGGGGGATGAAGGCCGAAAAGCCGCCGCTCTGGTCTTGTTGGTCGCGCAGGGCCAAGAGGTGCTCCACCCGCTCCTGGGGCGTCTCGATGTGGCCGTAGAGCATGGTGGCGTTGGTGGGGATGCCCAGGGCGTGGGCCAGGCCGGAGATGGCCAGCCACTCTTGGCCGCTGGTCTTGTTGGGGCACAGGCGCTCGCGCACCCGGGGCGCGAAGACCTCGGCCCCGCCGCCGGGCATGGCCCGCAGGCCGGCGGCGTATAGCTCCTCCAGGACTTGCTGGGCGCTCTGGCCGGAGATGGCGCTGAAGTGGGCGATCTCCACGGCGGTGAAGGCCTTGAGGGTGGCCCCGGGCCGGGCCACGCGCAGGGCGGCCAAGAGCTCCAGGTAGTAGCCGAAGGGCAGGTCCGGGTGGCAGGAGCCCACCACGTGCAGCTCGTCCACGGGCAGGGAGCCTTGGGCCGCCTTGGCCGCCGCCTCCTGGGGGCTGAGCAGGAAGCCGCCCTCTTGGCCGGCTTCGCGGCCATAGGCGCAGAAGGCGCAGCCATTGACGCAGACGTTGGAGTAGTTGATGTGCCGGTTGAGCACGTAGAAGGCCTGGTCGCCATTCTTGGCTAGGCGGGCGGCGTGGGCGAGCGTGCCCAGGCCCAGGAGGTCGCGGCTATTCATCAGGGCCAGGCCGTCGCTTAAGGCCAGGCGCTGGCCGGCGGCGAGCTTGTCGGCCACGGGCAGCAAGGCCGGGTCGCTGACGATGCGCCGGGGAATATCCAGGGGCGGCAGCAGGGACAGGACGGGCAGAGCGGAGACGGCCTGGTCCTGGCGGGCGGCGGGGGCGACGGACATGGCGTGGGCTACCTCGTTGGCGCAAAGGC
>JACQYR010000198.1 GCA_016208115.1 Desulfarculus sp. | reverse complement strand
GAAGGATCCGCGACGAGCTCCCCGGAGTCCCCATCGTAACCTACGTCAACTCCTCGGCCGAGGTAAAGGCCGAGAGCGACGTCTGCTGCACCTCGGCCAACGCGGTCAAGGTGGTGCAGGCCATGGACCCGGCCCGGCCCATCATCTTCGTGCCCGACCAGTACCTGGGCCACTACGCCCAGATCAAGAGCGGCCGCGACCTCATCCTGTGGCCCGGCTTCTGCCCCACGCACATGAAAATCACCGTGGAGCAGATACAGGCCCTCAAGGCCCGCCATCCCGGCGCCGAGGTGGTGGTGCACCCCGAGTGCCGCCCAGACGTGGTGGCCGCCGCCGACCAGGCGCTCTCCACCGGCGGCATCCTGCGCTACGCCAGGGAGTATAAGGGGCAGGAGCTCATCGTGGGCACCGAAACCGGCATCCTGCACCGCCTGGCCAAGGAGAACCCGGGCAAGACCTTCATCCCGGTCAACGACAAGGCGGTCTGCCCCAACATGAAGCGCATCACCCTGGAGAAAGTCCTGGCCAGCCTGGAGACCATGCAGCACCCCATAGAAGTGCCCGAGGACATCCGCCTGAAGGCCCTGGGCGCCGTGCAACGCATGCTGGCTTTATAGGCGCAGCCCACAACCGTCAACCCGTCACCTCCTGCCCAACGCAAGTCCTGGAAAGCCGTAGCTTCTTTTGCCCAGTCCGCCGAGCGGGGAGCAGCGCTTTAGTTAGCCTGCCTTTAAAGACAAAAACCCAGCGGTTCTTTTTGTGCCCCGCCTCGCCGCCCGGCCATACCGCGCCCTGCCGGTGCGAAAGCCCCCACCGAGACGGCGAAGTCCTGGGGCCAGGGACGGGGCGGCCCGGACTCACCCGGCCAGGGGAGAGCATAATGGCGGGGCCTCGTCCCGGCGATTAAGAATGGCCGGGCTAGAGGCGGGGCACGGGGTCTGTTTGGCGGCAGAAGACAGGCGCTGCCGGCCTCAGGTATTTTGCGTGCGGCCTGGGAAGGGAGCCGACAGCCTAGGCCAACAAGGCGTCCTCGCCCGGCCCGTTATGCCGGGCGGGGTTTGGCCATCAGACTCAGGGCCTTGACCCCCCGTCCGATCTCGTTGTAGACCGGGCAGCCCAGGGGCTCCACCATCCTGCGCAGCTCATCGAAGAGGTGGGCGTCGCCGGCGGCCCACACGGCCACCGGCTTGGCCGAGCCCGCCGCCGCCGCGAAGTGCTCCCCGGCCTGGGGCAGCACGTCGGGGCGCACGAAGTAGTGCACCTGCACCGCGTCCACGCCGGGGTCATCCAGCAGGGCGGCCAGGGTCTCTTGCTGGGCCGTCAGCCAGCCGCTGCGCTCGATGGCCGGCCAGATGTCCGCCGGGTTGCCGGGCTCCATCCAGGGCGGGTAGACCCGGCGCAGGCGCTCCAGGGTGGCCGGCGCCAATTGGGCCAGGGTCAGGCCTTGGGCCGCCAGGTGGTCGGCGTTGACGATGCCCGCCCCGCCGCTCCAGGTCATCACCGCCACCCGGGGGCCGCCTTGCCGGCCCTGCCACAGGGACAGGGCCTTGGCCAGGTCCATCAGCTCCACGAAGTCGTGGGCCCGGTGCAGACCCAACTGGCGGAAGAAGCCCTCGCCGATGGCCGCGTTGCCGGCCAGGCTGCCGGTGTGGCTCAAGGCCGCCCGGGCGCCCTCCTGGCTCAGGCCTCCCTTGAGCAGCACCACCGGCCGGCCCAGATTCTCGATGGCCCGGCGGAAGCGGGGCGGGTCGGCCAGGGACTCCAGGTACATGGCCACCACCCGGGTGTGGGGGTCCTGGGCCAGGCGCTCCAGGATGTCGCACTCGTTGACGTCAGAGCGGTTGCCCAGGGAGCAGGCCTTGCTGATGCCGAAGTAGCCCTGGCCCAGCACCTGCATCAAGAAGCCGCCGGCCAGGGCGCCGCTCTGCACGATGAGGGAGACGTTGCCCGGCCGCAGGGAGCCCCCCCAGCGGCCAGGGTCCATGAAGGAGAAGACGCGGGAGTTCACCCCGTCCAAGAGGCCCAGGCAGTTGGGGCCCCATAGGCGCATGCCGTGGGCGCGGGCCAGGGCCAGGCAGCGCTGTTGCAGGGCCTGGCCCTCTGGCCCCACCTCGGCCATGCCCGCGCTCTGGATCATGACCCGGGTCACCTCCTTGTGGGCGCAGTCGGCCAGCGCCTGCTCCACCGCCGCCGGGGGCAGGAAGATGACCACCAGGTCGGGCACCTCGGGCACGCTCGCCAGGGAGGGGTAGCAGGGCAGGCCGTCAATCTGCTGGTAGCGGGGATTGACAGGATAGAGCCGTCGGCCCAGGCTCAGGACCATGTTGGCCACCAGGGCGTGGCCGCCCTTGTTGGGGTCGGCGCTGGCCCCGATGATGGCGGCGCTCCGGGGATTGAAGAAGCCTTGCATGTTCGCTCACCAGTTAATCAGCAGGGATGAAGAGGGCCGGGCCGCCGGGGGGCGGGAGGTCAAGTCTCCCACCGGGCGGGCCTGGCCGTCAAGCCCAGGAGGGGCGATTTCACGGGGCGGCAGGCCCAGGGCCAGCCAGGCGGCCAGCAGATCCAGGGCCAGGAAGACCCAGAAGGCCAGGTCATAGGAGCCGGTGCGACTGAAGCTCTGGCCCATGATGAGATAGCCCAGGCCTTGCAGGGCCAGGAACAAGACCAGCAGGCGGTAGACCCGCCAGAAGTCCTGGCGGCCGAAGAGATGGGCGGCCATGATGGGGAAAGTGGACATAACCCCGCCCATGGCCAGGCCGAAGACGATGATGAAGGCCCACAGGGCGGCCTGGCTGCCGGTAATGAGCCCCAGGCCCAGGCCCAGGGCCTTGGCCAGCAAGAGCGCCGCCACCACCCGGCGCGGCTGCACGAGGTCACAGAGCCAGCCCCACCAAAACTTGCCCACCGTGGCCAGGGCGGCGGTGAGAGCGGTGAGCAGCACGGCCCGGTGACCGTCCAGGCCCAGGTCCTGGAAGCGGGGGGCCAACTGGTAGGTCACGCCCACGGCGCCCATCATGGCCAGGCTGTAGACCGCGCCCAGCCGCCAGAAGGCCGGCGCGCGCAGCAGGTGGCCGGTGGTCCAGGAGGCCTCGGGCGGCGCGCCCTCCGGGTGCAGCCAAGGCTCCCGGTCGCCGGGCGGGTCGGCGTCGCCGTCGGGCATGAGGCCCATGGACTCGGGCGCCGGGCGCACCGTGAACCAGGCCAGGGGCGCCAGGCCCAGGGCCAAGAGGCCGATAATCATAAAGGCCGCCTCCAGGCCCAGGCGCTCTAAAATTACCAAAGCCAGGTAGGGCAGCACCACCCCCGAAACCGACATGCCCGCCGTGGCCAGCCCCAGGGCCAGGCCCCGGCGGCGCACGAACCAGTTAGCCACCACGGTGTTGGCCACGATGCCGTTCATGGCGCCGTTGCCCAGGTAGAGCAGGGTGTACAGGGCGTAGAAGGCGCCGAGCCCCTGCACGCGGCCCAGAAAGATGAAGGCCGCGCTACTGACCAGGCAGCCGGCCACCATCAAGGCCCGGGGACCCACCCGCCAGAACAGCGAGCCGTAGACGAACTGGGCCATGAGCCCCAGCACGAAGCCCAGCATGGGCGCGGCGTTGACCTCGGCCCGCGTCCAGCCCCGCGCTTGGCATAGGGGCAGCAGGAAGGCGTTGAAGACGTAGAAGGTGGTGCCCGTGGAGAGCAGGTTGGCCAAAAAGGCCACGCCCACCATGCGCCAGCCATGGAACAGGCGGCGTGGCCTTCTTGCCACGGCCCGGCTAGCCGGGCCAGCCCACGAAGGCCGTGACCCTGATCTCGTTTTGCACCTCCACCTGGCCGGCCAAGGAGTTGGCCATGTCCTGGGCCTTCTGGCGCTCGGCCGCCGAGTGCAGGTAGCCGCTGAGGCGCAAGGCGCCATCGGGGGTGAGGTTGACCTCCAGCACCTTGGAACGAAGAAGCTCCTTGCGCAGCTTGGCCTCGATGCGCTTGGCCAGGGCCATGCCGGCCAACTGGCGGGCCACCTCTTCCAGGGGGTGCAGGCGCACCACCTCGGCCACCAGGCGCTCCATGACCCCCACGGCGCCGGCCAGGTCCAGGCCCTCGGTGTTGAGCACCAGGTTGTAGAGCCCCCAGTCGCGCAGGTCGTGATCGAAGATCTGGCGCACCAGGGCGCGGCGCTCGGCGTCGTGGCGCTCAAGGTAGGCGCGGGCGTCCTCTTGGTCCAGGCCCTGGGCCTGGGCCAGGCGCGCCGCGCGCACCGCCGCCGGGGCCACCACGCGGGCGCGCACCACGGCGGGCACGTCCTTGAGCACCACCTGGGCGCCCCGGCCGATGATGACCGTCTGGCGCCGGCTGGCCAGCTCCAGGATCACGGCGGCGTAGAGGCTCTTGTACACCGGCTGGGCGAAGAACAGCCGCTCCAGGATGCTTAAGCCCCGCTCCCGCTGAAGGTCCTTGACCGCGCCGCCGAAGCCGGGGTCGAAGCTCACGGCCAAATCGTGCATCTCCTGGGCGGTGACCAGGTGATAGCCCAGCTTGCGGGCCAGATCCTGGGCCAGCTCGTCGCCCAGGCTGCCCGCCTGACGGGAAATGGTGACAACCGCCATGGGTCTTCTCCCGCCCGGCGCGCCGGCTCAAGGCCCGCGCGCTGGGCATTGGGGGCTACTCGCCCTTGTACTGGGGCGGACGCTTCTCGATGAAGGCCCGGGCGCCTTCCTTCATGTCGTGGCTGGCGGTGAGGTTGGCCCACCAGTCCGACTCCAGCTCCAGGCCCTCGGCCAGGCCCAGGTCGCGGGCGCGGTTGATGACCCTCTTGGCCGTGGCCACCCCCAGGGGTCCCTTGCCGGCGATGGTGCGGGCCAGTTCCAGGGCGGCCGCCATCACCTGCCCCTGGGGCACCACCTTCTCCACCAGGCCGTAGCCCAGGGCCTCCTGGGCGCTGATGATGGCCCCGCTGAAGACCAACTCCTTGAGCTTGCCCAGGGACAGGTAGTGCAGGGCGCGGCAGCAACCGCCGTTGCCGGGAAACACCGAGAGGTTCACCTCGGGGAAGCCCAGCTTGGCCGTCTCCTCGGCGTAGCGGATGTCGCAGGCCAGCGCCAGCTCCAGCCCCGCGCCCAGGCAGTAGCCGTGCAGGGCGGCGATGACCGGCCATTGGAAACGCTCCACCTGGCCGAAGATCTCGTGGCTGCGCATCAGGCGCCGCTTGGCCGAGGGCGGGTCCAACTCCAGGAAGGTCTTGATGTCGGCCCCGGCGGCGAAGGCCTTCTTGCCCTCGCCGGTGACGACCACGGCCCGAATCTCGCCGCGCCGCTGGTCCAGCTCGCCAAAGACCTGGCCCACGGCCTCCTTGGTGGCCACGTCCAGGGCGTTCATGGGCGGATGGTCTATGGTGACCACGGCCACCTGGTCCTCGATGACGTAACGCGCCAGTTGTTCGCTCATATCATGCCTACCGCGATTGGGTTCGGGGTTTTACTTTACCACCATCAGCGAGGGCAGCCAGGTGGCCAGCTCGGGCCAGAGCATGCAGATACCCAGCACCACGGCCTGGCAAACCACGAAGGGCCACACCGAATTGTAGATGTCGGTCATGGTGATGGAGGGCGGGCTGACGCCCTTGAGTATGAACAGGTTGAAGCCAAAGGGCGGGGTGATGTAGGCCATCTCCATGTTCACCGTGAACAGGATGCCGAACCACAGAGGGTCGAAGCCCAGTTGGGTGATGATGGGCACGAAGATGGGCGTGGTAAGGAGCAGGATGCCCGCCGGGTCCAGGAAGCAGCCCAGCACGAAGTAGATGAACTGGATCACGCCCATGATGACCCAGCGGTTGACCTCCAGGGACAGGATGGCCTTTTGCAGCATGTCCTGGATGCCGGCGTAGGCCAAAAAGTGGGTGAAGGCGTTGGCGCCGATGATGATCCAGAAGATCATCACCGTCAGGTGCATGGTCTCCATCAAGGACTGCCTGACCCGCTCCCAGGTCAGCCGGCGGTGGATGGCCGCGGCCAAAAAGGCCCCGCCCGCGCCGATGCCGGCGGCCTCGGTGGGGGTGCAGATGCCTGCGTACATCACGCCCAGCACCAGGGCCACCAAGAGCAGCGGCGATACGACGCCCTTGAGCGTGGCCACCTTCTGGGCCAGGGTGAAACGCTCCTCGCCGGCGGGTCCCAGGTCTTTCTGGAAGTAGCAACGGATGCCGATGTACAGGATGAAGACCAGGCTGAGCAGAACGCCCGGGAGTATCCCGCCGGCGAAGAGCTGACCCACCGAGACGTCGGTCATGTTGCTGTAGAGCACCATGATGATGGAAGGCGGTATGAGGATGCCCAGGGCGCCGCCGGCGTTGATGCTGCCCAGGGCGATGCCCTTGTCGTAGCCGCGGCTGAGCATGGAGGGTAAAGCGATGAGCCCCATGCTGATGGTGGCCGCGCTGCTGATGCCGGCCATGGCCGCGAAGACGGCGCAGATGGCCACGGTGCCCATGGCCAGGCCGCCGCGCAGGCGGCCCATCCAGCGGTACACGATCTCGTAGAGGTCGTCGGCCATGCCCGAGAACTTGAGCACGTTGGCCATGAGCACGAATAGGGGCACGGCCAGGAGGATGTAGCTGGTGCCCTCGCCGTAGGCGGTGTTGAAGAGCATCAGGAGGCCCTTGGGCCCCCAGGTCAACAGGGTGCCCACGGCGCCGATGGCCAAGAGGGCGAAGGCGATGGGCACGCCGGAGATGAGCAACGCCGTCAGCGCGCTGAAGACGATGAGGGACAAGAGCCAGGTATCCATGGTCCTAGCCCTCCTTCTGGCCGGCGCCCAGGAGCACGCCCAGGCCGGTGAGCCCGCCCGCCAGGCCCTGCAACAAGAGCAGGGCGGTGCCGATGGGCACGGTTATCATGGAGGGCCAGAGCACGATCTCGGCGGCGGTGACGGACTTCTGCCCGGTCTCCAGGGCCTCCCAGGACAGCTCGGCCCCGAAGTAGATGATGGGCAGCCCGGCGGCCAACAGGCACAGAGCGGTGAAGATGTCCACCCAGGCCTTGCCCTTGGGGCCGAAGTTGCGGTACAGCACGTCCACGCGCACGTGCCCGCCGTGGTGCAAGGCGTAGCCGCCGCCCAGCATCACCAGGCCGATCTGGAGATAGTTCTCCACCTCGGCGGTCCAACTGGTGGGCGCGCTGAGGATATAGCGCATCAGCACCTCGTAGAGCACCAGCAGGGTGATGATCCCCACCAGGGGCGCCGTGGCCTGCCCGGCCAGGACGTTGAGCCTGCCTATCCAGCCCGTCAGTTTGTCCATGCTGTCCGCCTTGGGGGCGGGGCCGGCCTGGCCGGCCCCGCCGTGCTGGGGTGAGGTCTAATTCTCGACGCCCTTGCTCTTCAGGTGTTCGCGCAGAATCAGCACCAGCTTGGCCGAATGGGGCGAGCTCTTGCCGATGTTGTCCCACAGGGGCCGGCAGGCCTGGCGGAACTTGGCCATCTCGGCCTCGGGGATCACCGATATCTTGACCCCGTGCTTGGCCGACTCCTCCACGGCCTGCTTGTCCAGCTCGTCGCTCATGGCGAAGCTCTTGTCCATGGCGTTCCTGGCGGCCTGCTCGATGGCCTTCTGCTGCTCGGGCTTGAGGCCCTTCAAGGTCTTGGTGTTGACGATGATCTCCACCACGCCCGGGGTGTGCAGGGCCGGCTGCACGATGTGGTCCAGCACCTCGTAGAACTTGTACTGGCCGATGGTGTACCAAGGGAAGTCGGTGCCATCCACGGTGCCGCGTTGCAGGGCCATGTACTGCTCGGCCCCGCTGATGGCCACGGCGCTGGCCCCCAGGGCCTTCATGATGCCGGCCTCCATGCCCACGGCGCGGATCATCTTGCCCTTGAGGTCCTCGATCTTGGTCACCGGGAACTTGGTGAGAAGGCCCATGGAGGCCACGGACAGCGAGCCCAGATAGGTGACGCCGTGCTTGGCCACGGCCTCGCCGAAGGTCTGGCCGTAGCCCTTGTTGAGGATCACGTCCTTGGCCTCGGCGGCGTTGCTCCAATTATAGGGCAGCCACTGCACGTTGACCTCGGGCACCTTGCCGGCAAAGTACAAGAGCGAGCCCGAGTAGCCGTCCAGCATGCCCTGGCGCACGGCGTCGAAGACCTCGCCGGTCTTGGTGAGCTGGTCGGGCCAGAAGACCTTGATCTCCACTTCCTTGTTGGTCAGGCGGGCCACCTCGCTGGCAAAAAACAGGGTGGTCTGCCCCACGTTGGCGTTCTCGGGGTAGGCGCACTGAAAACGCAGGACCGTCGCCGCCCCCGCCGAGGTCGCCATCACCCCCACCCATAGCAACACCGCCGCCAAGACCAACGACAATCTCTTACCCATGTCATGCCTCCCTTTGTGTGGTCCGAACCAGACTCGTTATCGCTACCCGGGTTCCCGGCCCCCCTCAACCCGGCCCTCTCCCCCGGCGGGGGAGAGGGGGCTGGAGGACAGGTCCGCCGGAGGTTCCTATCCGGACGGTCAGCGGCGGATGGCCCGTTTAAGAATCTTGCCCGTGGTGGTCTTGGGCAGCTCGTCCACCAGGCGCACCAGGCGCGGGTACTTGTAGGGGGCCACGCGGTCCTTGACAAAGGCGCGCAGATCCTCGGGCGTGACCGCCGCCTCGGGCCGGGGCACCACCACCGCGCAGACCTCCTCGCCCAGGTCGGCGTGGGGCACCCCCAGCACCGCCGCCTCCAGCACCGCCGGGTGCTGGTAGAGGACCTCCTCGATCTCGCGGGGATAGACGTTGTAGCCGCCCCGGATAATCATGTCCTTCTTGCGGTCCACGATGTAGATGTAGCCGTCCTCGTCCCGCCGGGCCAAATCGCCGGTGTGCAGCCAGCCGCCCCTGAGTGTCTGGGCCGTGGCCTCGGGCTGGTTGAGGTAGCCCTTCATCACCCCCGGCCCCTGGATGAGAAGCTCGCCCACCTGGCCGGCGGCCACGTCCTGGTCCAGTTCGTCCACGATGCGGGCGCTGAAGCCGGGGATGGGCTTGCCGATGGAGCCGTGCTTGGTGGGCTGGCCAAAGGGGTTCTCCACGCACACCGGCGAGCACTCGGTGAGCCCGTAGCCCTCGTAGATGGTGGCGTGGAAGACCTCCTGGAAACGGCGCAGAATCTCCACCGGCAGGGAGGCCCCGCCGGAGATGCAGTATTTGAGCGAGCGGCGTTGGGGCGGGCTCTGTGCCCCCAGCTCGGCCAGGCGGTTGTACATGGTGGGCACGCCGATGAACACGGCGGCCTCCTCCTCCTCCAGGGCGGCCATGATCTCCTCGGCCTGGAAGTGCTCCCACAGGCGCAGGGTGATGCCCAGGCAGAAGGAGGCGTTGAGCGCGCTGGTCTGGCCGTAGATGTGGAACAGGGGCAGCACCCCCAGCACCACGTAGTGCTCCTCGTTGTGGCGCATGGCCGCCAGGGTGCGGGCGTTGCTGGCCAGATTGGCGTGGGTGAGCATGGCGCCCTTGGGCAGACCGGTGGTGCCGCTGGTGTAGATGATAGCGAAGGTGTCGCCGTCGCCGCTGGCGTGGGTGGGGAAGTCGCCGGGTTCGGCCAGGAACTCGCCGAAAGGCCGGAAGCCCGTGGCCGGGCCGCCGTGGGCGATGCGCAGGCCGATCTGGGGTAGCTCGCTTAAAACCTTTGCCGCCTGCTCCAGGTGGTCACTGTGGCCGATGAAGGCCTTGGCCCCGCTGTCCTTGAAGATGTGCCCCAGCTCGCCCACGCGGTAGAGGAAGTTGACCGGCACCACCACCGCCCCCAGCTTGGCCAGGGCGTAGTAGGCCAGTATCCACTCCAGGGAGTTGGGCATCATCAAAACGCAGACGTCGCCGGGTGCAAGCCCGGCCCCTTGCAGGCCCCGGGCCAGGCGGTCCACGTCCTGGTTGATCTGGGCGTAGGTGCGGGTCTGGTGACGGGTGCGCAGGGCCGGGTGGTCCGGCCGGCGCTGGGCGCTCAAGGTGAGCAGCTCCGCGATGTTCACGAGGGCCTCCTGCATGGGTGCGCCGGCCCTGGCCGTGGGCGGCCCGCCGGCCAGGCGCATTGGTAACGGGATGGTCCCCGGGAACCCGCTCCCCTTGGGGGGTGGGGGCGGGCTCGCCGGGGGCCTCCCTTGTTCGTCTAGCCTTCGTTGCGCACGATGAGCGCCACGCCCTGGCCGCCGCCCAGGCACATGGTGGCCAGGCCCAGTTCCTGGCCCGAGCGCTTCATCTCGTGGATGAGCTTGGTGAGGATCACCCCGCCGGTGGCGCTGATGGGGTGCCCCAGGGCGATGGCCCCGCCGTTGACGTTGACCCTGGCCTCGTCCAGGCCCAAGAGGCGGATGCAGGCCAGGGACTGGGAGGCGAAGGCCTCGTTCAGCTCCACCAGGCCGATGTCGCCCACTTGCAGGCCGGCCTTCTTGAGGGCCAGTTTGGTGGCGTCCACCGGGCCGATGCCCATGTAGGCCGGCTCCACGCCCACCGAGGCGTAGGCCACGATGGACACAAGAGGCTTGAGGCCCAGCTCGGCGGCCTTCTCGCGGCTGGCCACCACCACGGCCGAGGCGCCGTCGTTCATGCCGCTACTGTTGCCGGCGGTGACGCTGCCGCCCTTCTTGAACACCGGCTTGAGGTTGGCCAACTGCTCGGGGGTGGTGTCGGGGCGGGCGTGCTCGTCAATGCTGAAGGGCTTGGGCTCGCCCTTCTTGCTGGGGATGGGCACGGCCACGATCTGCTCGTTGAAGCGCCCGGCCTTCAGCGCCTCGCCGGCTTTTTTCTGGCTGGATAGGGCGAAGGCGTCCTGGTCGGCGCGGCTGATCTGATAGCGCTCGGCCACGTTCTCGGCCGTCTCGCCCATGGTGTTGCCGCTGATGGGGTCGAAGAGCACCAGTTGGTCCATGAGCTGGCCGTGGCCCAGGCGGTAGCCCCAGCGGGCCTTGGTCAAGAGATAGGCCGCGGTGCTCATGGACTCCACGCCGCCGGCCACCAAGAGGTCGGCGTCGCCGGCCTTGACGGCCTGGGCGGCCAGGAAGGTGGTTTTGAGCGAGCCGCCGCAGGCCTTGGCCACGGTGAAGGAGGGCACCGGGATGGGTAGCCCCGCGTCAATGCTCACCGGCCGGGCCATGTTGGGGGGCAGCTCGCCGGTGCGGTACTGCTGGGAGAAGATCAGTTCCTCCACCTGCTCCGGGGCCACGCCGGCCCGGGTGATGACCTCGCGGACCACCAGCCCGGCCAGGGCGCGGTCGGTCACGGCGCTAAGCGTGCCGCCGAAGCGGCCCACGGCGGTGCGCACGGCGCCGAGGATCACGGCTTGTTTCATATGTATGCTCCTTGTGCCTGGCGGGTTACCAACTCCGCCGGCTTAGGTGTTAAGGCCTATTTTGTTGCCCTGCTCATCGTAGAGGTACCAGCCCTTGCCCACCTTCTTGCCCACGTGGCCGGCCTTGATCTTGCGGCGCAGGATGGCCGGGGGGAACCAGCGGGGGTCCTTGGTCTCCTCGTAGATGGCCAACAGCGCGCCGTGGGTGATTTCCAGGCCCACCATATCGCCGGTCTCGAAGATGCCCATCTTGCGGCCGCTGGCCAGCTTGAGGCCCTTGTCAATGTCCTCCACGCTGCCCACGCCCATCTCCACCAGGCGCATGGCCTCCAGGGCGGCGGGGAAGTTGATGCGGTTGATCAAAAAGCCCGGCACGTCCTTGTGCACCATGATGGGCTCCTTGCCGATGGCCAGGGCGAAGTCGCGGCCGGCCAGGAAGACGTCCTCGTCGGTGAACTGGCCCCTGATGATCTCCACGGCGGCCATCATGGGCACCGGGCTGAAGAAGTGCAGGCCGAAGACCCGGTGGGGACGCTTGGTGCAGGCGGCCAGTTCGCTGATGCTGATGGCGCTGGTGTTGCTGGCCAGGATGGCGCCCTGGTCGGCGGATGCGTCCAGCTTCTCGAAGATCTCGCGCTTCAAGGCCAGGTCCTCGAAGACGGCCTCGACGACGAGCTGGTGGCCGGCGCAGGCGGTGAGATCGCCGGTGTAGGCGATGCGGGCCATGATCTCGTCCACGCTGCCCGTCACCTTGCCCTTCTCCACGAACTTGCCCACGCTCCAGGCTATTGCCTTCTGGGCCTTGGCCAGGGCCTGCTCGTTGACGTCGCACAGGGTGACGCTCACGCCGGCTTGAGCGCAGACCTGGGCTATGCCCGAGCCCATAAGGCCCGAGCCCACGATGAAGACTTTATCTATTGCCATGTTTTCGGCTCCGTGATTGACATTGGCCCCGCCTCGCCCCCCGTGGCCCAGGCTGGAGTGAAAGCGGGGGAACCCCTTTGGGGCAGGTAAAAGGGGCTCCCCCGCGCACTCCGGCTAACCCCTCAGAAGCTCGCGGGCGATGACCACCTTCTGTATCTCGCTGGTGCCCTCGTAGATGCGGGTCAGCCGCAGGTCTCGGTAGTAGCGTTCCACGGGGAAGTCCTTCATGTAGCCCATGCCGCCGAAAATCTGCACCGCCTCGTCGGCCACGCGATTGGCCATTTCGGTGCAGAACAGCTTGACCATGGAGGCCTCCTTGATTATGGAGGAGCCCTTGCTGTCGCGCAGCGCGGCGGCGTGGTAGAGCATCTGGCGGGCGGCGTAGATGTTGGTGGCCATCTCGGCCAGCTTGAACTGGATGGCCTGGAACTGGGCGATGGGCTTGCCGAACTGCACGCGCTGCTTGGCGTAGTCCACCGAGAGGTCAAGGAGCTTCTGGGCCGAGCCCAGGGCGGATGCGCCCATGGTGAGCCGGCCCTTGTCCAGGGTCTTCATGGCCGTCTTGAAACCCATGCCGATCATCTTGTCGCCGCCGATGACCCGGTCGGCGGGGATGCGGCAGTTGTCGAAGATCAGCTCGCAGGTGTGGGAGCCGCGCATGCCCATCTTGCGCTCGATGGTGCCCACGAAGTAGCCGGGGTCGGTTTTTTCCACGACAAAGGCGGTGATGCCGCCCTTGGCGCGCTTCTGCTTGTCGGTCAGGCAGAAGACGCAAGCCATGTCGGCCACGTCGCCGTTGGTGATGAAGTGCTTGCGGCCGTTTAGCACCCACTCGCCTCCCTTGAGCTCGGCGGTGGTCTGCACGTTGGCGGCGTCAGAGCCGGCCTCGGGCTCGGTCAGGGCGAAGCAGGCCACCCACTCGCCGCTGGCCAGCCGAGGCAGGTAGGCGTCCTTCTGCTGGGGGGTGCCGTCCAGCACGATGCCCTGGGAGCCGATGCCGTTGTTGGTGCCGATGCGGGTGCGGAAGCAGGCGTTGGTCTTGCTCATCTCCTCGTAGACCAGGCACTCGCCCAGGGTGCCCAGGCCCAGCCCGCCGAACTCCTCGGGGATTGACAGGCCAAAGAGCCCCAGCTCGCGCATCTTCTCCACGATCTCCTCGGGGATGTGGTCCTCGTCCTCCACCTGGCGGCTGATGGGGTCCAGGTCCTGCTTGACGAAGCGCCGCACGGTGTCGGCCATGAGGCGCAAGTTCTCGGGTATGGTGAAATCCATGGGTTAAGCTCCAGTGATGATGGTCCACGGGACCTGGTTGGGCATGGGTCCGACACCGTCCCATTGTGCAAGGCCCGTGCCCAAAGGCGCTTGCGGGTATAACTTATAGTTATGGATGTAAATTTTGGCATAGCCCCCCGCAGGCCCCGGCGCGGCGGACCTGTCGGGCGGGACTATTGTATAAAATTATATACAGACGGAAAGGAAAGGGAGCGGCGAATAGCGCTTAATGATTACATTTTAGTCAAGGGAACCGCCGGGGGCGGGGCTGTGTAGATTAATTTAGACAATTGTATAATAAATTATACAGTCGCCCCCGGCGGAATGCCCCTAGGATGTCTCGATCAGTGCCCCCTCGGTCAACTCGGCGGGCTTGATGGCCATCAGTTCGTCGGTGAAGGCCGCCCGGAAACTGCCCGGACCCCGGCTGGCCTGGGCCGCCCTTTGCCCGGCCAGGCCCAGGAAGCAAAGCCCACCCACCGCCGCGGCCACCGGGTCGGGCTGCACGGCCAAGAAGGCTCCCATCATGGCCGTGGCCGCGCAGCCCATGCCGGTGACGTAGCTCATGAGCACATGCCCGTTGGCCACCCGCCACAGGCTGGTGCCGTCGGTGACCAGGTCGCGCTGGCCGGTGATGGCGATGACCGTGCCCAGTTCCCGGGCCAACAGCCCGGAGGCCTCCACGGCCTCGTCCACGCCGTGGATGGAGTCCACGCCCTTGGTGCCGCCGCCGCTCCTGGCCAGGGAGAGCACCTCCGAGGCGTTGCCCCGCACCACGCTGATCTTCACCTGCTCCAGCAGGCGCAGGGCCGATTGGGTGCGCAGGCGGGTGGCCCCGGCGCCCACCGGGTCCAGGATCACCGGTATCTTGAGCTGGTTGGCCTTGCGCCCCGCGATCTCCATGGACTGCACCCAATGGGGGGTTAGGGTACCGATGTTCAGCACCAAGGCCCCGGCCAGGCTGACCATCTCCTCCACCTCCTCGTGGGCGTGGGCCATCACCGGCGAGGCCCCGGCGGCCAAGAGGGCGTTGGCCGTGAAGTTCATGACCACCAGGTTGGTGATGTTGTGCACCAGGGGCTTCTTCTGACGGATCAGGGCCAGGTCCTGGCCGGCCTGGGCGGCCATGTTGGCGGGGCTCATGTTCTCTCCTTGTCCCTAAACGATATTGCCTTCATAGGGGAGAGCTTACCCCCTCCCGTCGGTCTGCCCTCAACTGCCGAAGTGGTCCCAGCCCCGGGGGCGCAGGGAGCGCCGTCCGCCGCCGGGCAGGGCCAGTTCCAGGCCCTGGCCAGCCGGGGTGAGCCGCCCCACCTGGCTGACCGGCACCTGGCCCACGGCGGCCAGGGCCGCCAAGAGGCCGGCCACGTTCTGAGGCCGGCAGGTGATGATAAGCTCATAGTCGTCGCTGTCGCCCAAGACCAGGTCCAGGGGGTCCTGGCCCCAGGCGGCGGCGGCCTGGCCCAGCGCCGGGCTGACCGGCAGGCTGGCCGCCTGGATGAGCGCGCCGGTGCCGCTCTGCTCGCAGATGTGGTTAAGGTCGCCCAGCAGGCCGTCGCTGATGTCTATCATGGCGCTGGCCAGGCCGCTGTTGGCCACGGCCCGGCCCATGGCCAGGCGGGGCGTGGGGGTCAGGTAGGCCCGCCGCAGCTCGGGCTCGGCCTGGGCCGGGGCCTGGCGCAGTTGGCGCAGGCCGGCGGCGGCCTGGCCGGGCCAGCCCGTCACCAGGATGGCGTCGCCCACCGCCCCGCCCGAGCGCCGCATGGCCTGGCCGGCCGGGGCCTGGCCCACCAGGGTGACGTCAATGAAGGCCGGGCCATCGGTCTTGGTGATGTTGCCGCCCACCACCGCCGCGCCATGGGGGTTCAACTCGGCCATAACGCCCCGGTATGTCTCCTCGGCCTCGGCCAGGGTGACGGCGGCGGTGAGCCCCAGGGAGACCAGGGCGTAGAGGGGCTGGCCGCCCATGGCCGCGATGTCGCT
>JACQYR010000197.1 GCA_016208115.1 Desulfarculus sp. | reverse complement strand
TGGCCCGCAGGTCGGCCACGAAGCTCCCCTGCAACTGGCGCTGGCGCTGGGCCAGGAGCGCCTGGCTGAACTCCTGGCGCTTCTCCTCCTTGGCCTGGGGGGTGGGCGCCTGCTTGCCGCTCAAGGCCGCCACCAAGAAGCCCTGCTCGGTCGGCACCGGCTCGGCCACCAGGGGCCGGACCTCGGGGCGCAGGAACAGGGCCTTGACCAGGGCCGGCGAGGAGGCCAGGCCCTCCACGGTGTCTTCCTCGCCCAGCCAGGCGGTGCGCTTGGCCCCCGGCTTCTGGGCCAGGGCGGCGGCGGGGTCCTTCTCCGGGGCCAGGGCGGCGATGAGCTTGGTGGCCTCCTGGCGGGCCAGCTCCTGGGCCTTCATGGCCAGCACCGCCAAGCGCACCTCCTCGCGTACCTGCTCCAGGGGGCGCACCTGCTCGGGCAGGCGCTCCTCCAACACCGCCAGCACGCTGCCGTTCTCAAAGGAGAAGACCGGCGCGGCCTGGCCGGGGGTCAGGCCCTCGAAGGCCTCGAACAGGCCCTTGACCCCGCTCAGGCCGGGTATGGGCTGGTCGGAGGAAACCGCCGGCGACTTGGTGACGGAGAGCTTGTGGCTGGCGGCCAGGTCGGCCAGGGTCTGGCCGCGGTTGGCCTGGTTGAAGGCCGCCTCGGCGGCCACCTCGGCCCGCTCGCGGGCCTGCATCTCCACCAGGCGGGCCTTGAGCTCGCCGCGCACCTTCTCCAGGGGCGTGACGCTGGCCTGGCGGCGCTCCTCGGCCTTGATGACGTGCCAGCCAAAGGGCGAGCGCACCAGGCCCGCTTGGCCGGGCTCCAGGGCGAAGGCCGCCTCCTCGAAGGGGGCCACGGTCTGGCCGCGCTGGATGAAGCCCAGGTCGCCGTTCTCCAGGTCCTTGCCGCCGGCCTGCTTGGCCAGGGCCAGGAAGGGCTCCTTGGCTTGCTTGGCCTTGGCCAACAGCTCCTCGGCCTTCTGCTTGGCGGCGGCATCCTCGGTGGGGCCGGCGGGGTCGCTCAAGCGCACCAGGATGTGGCTGACCCGCACCGCCTCGGCTTGCACGTAGCGGGCGTAGTCGCGCTCGTAGGCGTCGGCCACGTCCTCGTCGCTGATCCGCACTTGGTCGCGGTAAATGGCCAGAGGGAAGATCAGGTAGCTGAAGCTGATCTTCTCGGGCACCAGGTAGTCGCGCTTGTGCTGCTGGTAATAGGCCTCCAGCTCCTCGGGCGTGGCCTGGGCCTTGGCCAGTTGGCTGTCGTTGGTCACCAGGAGGTAGGCTCCCCGCACCTTGGTCAGGCCGTCGGAGAGCGCCTGCTCCAGCTCCAGGGGGCTGATGGCGGCGGCGCCGGCCACCAGGCTGCTGAGCTTCTCCAGGGTGAGCTGACCGCGCAGGGAGGACTCGAAGGACTCGGGCGTCATGCGGTTCTGGGCTAAAGCGCGCTGGTAGCGCTTGAAGTCGAACTGGCCGCCGGCCTGGAAGTTGGGGATGGCCAGCAGGCGCCGGCGGATCTCCTGGTCGCTGACCTGCACGCCCATCTCGCGGGCGGCCTGGAACAGCAGGGTGCGCTCCACCAGGCGCTGCAAGGCCCGCTCCTTGAGGTTGAGCAGGGGGGCGATGCGGTCGTACTGGGCGCCGAACTGCCGGCGGCTCTCCTCGGTGAGGTTGCTCAGCTCCTCCTGCAACTGGGCGATGGTGATGGGCTCCTGGTTGACCTTCACCGCCACTTGCTGCTGGGAGTAATAGGAGCTGACGCCCCAGGAGAGGGCAAAAGCCAGGGCAATGGCCCCCAGCAGGATCTTGATGACCCAGCTACCCGCGTGCTTACGCATCAACTCCAGCATCGTGCGAACCTTTCCTGCCGCCCGGGGGCGGGACGGCGCCGGGGCGCCGGTTGGGCCTTGCCATGCGGGCCGCCCCGGCCCAGGGCAAAAAAGCCGTGGACGCCTTTTCGGGCGGACTGATAGATTAGAGGCCAAGGCTAGCACGCCGGCCCGGGCAAGTCAATCGGCCGCGGGCCGGCCCGGCGGGGCGCTGGCCAGCCATGGCCAGGTATTTTAAGGCGTTAGGCCAGAGGCCGCCCGAGGCCCCGGGGCCTGGGCCGAGGACGCAACCACACGACGGGGGGCGCGGTCAGTTATGTTCGCTCAACGGCCCAGCGACTGGCGCATCATCGGCCAGGCCGGTCTGCGCATGGTGGCCCTGGATGATGCCAGGCCGCTCACCTCCCAGGTCAAGGTGGGCGTCAACGCCATCAACAAGAAAGGGGCGGTGCTCATCCTGGACTCGCCCTTCATAGATGGCTCCCACGTGCTCATGGACGTGCACAACATCATACCCAAGCTGGCCCAGGTGGCGCCTTGGGGCCAGGACCAGGAGAGCGGACCGGCCTTGAGCGGCGAGGTGGTGCGTTTCGACCGCCTGGAACTGCCCGATGGCGTGCGTTTCCTGGTGGAACTGCTGTGGACCGGCGGCAGCAATGAGCAGCGCCAGCAGGCCTTGAAGCGCCTGCAGCAGGCCGAGGGTCTGCGATGAAGGCCCGGTGCTCGACCTGGTTCGTGGCCGGCCTGCTGCTGGCCCTGGCCGCCTGCGCGGCCCCGCCGCCCCCCGGCCTGCCCGAGCCGCCGCCGTCCATGGCGCAGCCCCTGGCCCTGCGGGTGTTGGACCAGAACGACCGCCCCCTGGCCGGCGCGCGCGCCACCATCACCCCCCTGCTGGGCCGCCCCCAGGAGCCCGGCCCCTATGTCAGCGACGCCCGCGGCATCATCGAGCTGCCCTGGCTGACCCACAACCAGAACCAGCGCGCGGGCACCCCGACCCAGGACCAGGTCTATGCCCTACAGAGCAGGCTGGACTATCAGTTGGAGGCCGAGGGCTACCTGCCCGCCCAGGGCCGCCTGGAGGCCGAGGGGCACCACCGCCAACTGGCGCGCCCCGAGCTAAGGGGCATAGACACCCCGGCCAAGCTGGGCCGGCGGATGCAGACCGTGGTACTGCACAAGCTGAGCGATTTGCTGGGTCCGGGGCTCCTGGAGCGCCCCGCCGGCGACCCCCTGGCCCGGCGCTGCCTGGAGTTCCACGACAAGAACCGCGCGGTGGCCCAGGGCCTGAATGCCGAGTTCGCCTGGCCCTCCTTCATCGTGCAGGGCGACCTGTTGCGGGTGCGCCTGGACTGGCGGGGGGCCGCCTGGAGCATGCTGGGCCGCATACCCCTGGCCGGCCAGGTGAGCCTCTCCACCGGCCTGCCCCTGGCCCTGCTGGTGGGCGAGGACCTGCTGCCCGCCCCGGGGGTGGACCGGGTTTCCGTGGAGGTGCTGAGCGAGATTTCCCCCAAGGAGGGCGACCGCCACGCCCCGCCGGTGCGCGCCCGCGTGGAACTGGTGGCCCCGGCCGCGGCGCTGCGGGGCCTGGCCAGCGGCCAGACCACGCCCGACGCTTTTATTCTCAAGTACCCGCCCAAGCTGGTGCACGAAGGCCCCCTGGCGGCCACCCCCTTTGGAGACCCGCGATGAAGTGGCTTCGCGACCGCCTCAAGAAGGCCCCGCCCCCGGCGGCGGCCCCCCTGACCATGGCCGACTTCCTGGCCCAGGCCCAGGGGGAGATCGCCCGGGAGATGGCCCAGGCCCCAGACTGGTTCCGGCGCCTGCCCTACCAGGGGGGCATGAGCCAGGACCAGGCCCGGGACTTTGAGATCGAAAAGCGGGCCATGTGGCGCCGGGTGATCCACGACGCCGGGCGTAGCGATATCTGGGGCTTGGTCTGGACCACCCGCGGCGACGCCAAGGTCTGCCCCGCCTGCCGGGAGCGGGAGGGCCGGCGCTTCGCCAAGGACCAGCTCGACCAGTTGGCGGCCCAGCCCGTGCACCTGGGCTGCCGCTGCGAGCTGGTGCCGGTGCGCCCATGAGCAAGGACATCCTGGAGCGCGCCCACCGCCTCTACCAACTGGAGGGCGACTATCTGGAGCGCCTGCTCAGCCAGGAGCCGGCCTACGCCGCCCTGGCCGCCCGCCTGGAGCTGGCCGAGGCCCGCCTCTTGGCCGGCGGCCCCCGCGACCCGGGCCAGGCCCAGGCCGCCACCGAGGCCCGCCGCCTGCTCATGGAGATCAGCCGCGAGGCCGCCTTCAAGATGGGCTACCTGATGGCCCATGCCCACTCCCCGGACGAAGAGGCTGGCCTCTGAGCGCCAAGGCAGCCACATCCATGAGTCGGACAAAAGGCTAGCGGGCTTTGCCGCCACCCAGGCCCCGGGGCCGGCTGTCGGGCAGGAACAGATAGACCACTCCCGCCAGGGCCAGGCCGCCGGCCATCAGCCACCAGGCCGGCCAGTAGCGGGCTGGGTCGGCCAGGCCCCCGGGGCCGCCCTCCATCGCCAGCCCCACCGCCTGCATCACCACCGCCGGACCGAGCATGGTAAAGAGGTTGATGCCGGTCATGGCCAGGCCCTGGCGTTCCTGGGGAACCAGCTCCTTGACGTGGGCGTACATGATCTGCCCCGGGGCGGCGGCCAGCCCTATGAGCGTGAACACGGCCCCCACCAGCCAAGGGGAAGCCTGCACGCCCGGCAAACCCAGGGCCAGGGTCAAGAGGGCCGAGGCGAACAGCGAGGGCACGATGGCCCGCTTGCGGCTGTTCAGCCAGGTGTCGGAGAGCAGGCCCGACAGGGGCAGGGCCAGGATGTGGCCCACCGACAGGGCCAGAAGCACGTTGCCCGCCCCCACCTCGCCCAGGCCCAGGGCGGTGATGAGATAGGGCCCGGCCCACAGGCCCGTCAAGGCCATGAAGCAGCCGTAACGGAAGAAGCTGCCCAGGCAGATGCCCCAGAAGGCCGGCCTCAGGAGCACCTCACCCAGCCCGGCGAAGGGGCTTTTGGCCAGGCGCGCTGGGCAACCCCGGCCGGGAGGCTGATCGCGCACCACCAGCCAGAAGGCCGCCACCTGCAGGACGTTGAGCCCGGCCACCGCCAAAAAGGCCCAGCGCCAGCCCCAGGCCTGGGTCATCAGGGCCAGGGGCGTGGCCGCCAGCAGGTTGCCCACATAGCCCAGGCTGACCAAGAGTCCGCTCAGGGTGGCGAAGAGCCCCGGCGGGAACCAGGCGGCCAACAGGGCCAGGGCGCCCATGAGGTTGCAGCTCATGCCCACGCCCAACAGCGCCCGGCCGGCCAGGGCCTGGCCCAGGCCCTGGGAGCCGGCGAAGAGCGCCGCCCCGGCCAGGCCCGCCAAGGACAATGCCGCCACCGCCCGCCTGGCCCCCACGCGGTCCAGGAACAGGCCCAGGGGTATCTGGCTCAGGGCGAAGGCATAGAAAAAGGCCGCCGACAGGGTGCCCAGGCCGCTGACATCCAGGTCCAGGTCCTGGCTGAGCTGGGGGCTGATGACCGTGGCCGAGACCCGGTAGAACTGCGACAGCAGAAACCCCAGGCTGGCCACCGCGAAGATGGCCCAGCCCCGCGCCCCCGGTCCCCGGTGATCCCTGGATGGCATGGCTTCTCCCCAGCGCTGACTGCCCCATGGTAGCACCAGGGCGGGGCACCCGCCAGGGCGGCGCTACGGTACGCGCGGCCCGATTTGGGTATACTGGGGCCAATGGCGTCCCAGGCCCGCCAGGGGGCGGCGCGGCGGGCCGGCGGCCACAACCAAAACGGCGAGGCAAAGGGTCATGAAGGTCGGCGAGGGCTTGGGCGACAAACTGATGAGCCCCGGCGAGGCCGTGGGGCGCTTGGTCAAGGACGGCGACCTGGTGGCCCTGGGCGGCTTCACGGTCAGCCGCAACCCCATGCTGCTGGTCCGCGAGATCATCCGTCAGGGCATCAAGGACCTGCACCTGGCCGTGCACTCCCAGGGCCAGGCCCTGGACCTCTTGGTGGGGGCCGGCTGTGTCAGCCGCCTGGAACTGGCCTACGCCGGCACCGGCCGCTTCGCGCCCACGGCCATCCGCTTCCGCCGGGCCGTGGAGCAGGGCCAACTCCAGGTGGAGGACTACTCCAATCAGCACATGAGCCTGCGCTTTTTGGCCGGGGCCTTGGGCCTGCCCTTCATGCCCTGCCGCTCGGGCCTGGGCAGCGACGTGCTGAACAAGCAGGGCTTTGACCCCGGCCTGCGCGGCCAGGGGCACATCCCCCCGCACAAGGCCATCGTCAGCCAGAACCCCTTCAGCCGGGAGGAGGACCCGGTGGTGCTCTTGCCGGCGCTCACCCCGGACGTGACGCTCCTGCACGCCCAGTACGTGGGTGACGACGGCACCGTGCGCATCAAGGGGCTGACCTTCCTGGACCTGGAGCAGGCCCGCGCCGCCAGCCGGGTCATCGTCTCCTGCGAGGAGATCGTGCCCGCGGCCCACCTGCGCGCCGACCCCGACCAGAACTCCCTGCCGCCCTTCTTGGTGGACGCCGTGGTGCACGCTCCCTACGGGGCCCATCCCACGGCCTGTCCCTATTTCTACGACTATGATCCCCGGCACTTGAGCCTCTACCGCCAGCAGGCCCAGTCCGACCAGGCCTTCGGCGAATACCTGCGCCAGTGGGTAATGGACCTGCCCGGCCAGGAGGCCTACCTGGCCCAGGTGGGGATCGAGGACATCATGCGCATCAAGGCCAACAGCGTGCTGGGCTACGCACCCGGCCTGGACCGGCGCTAGGGGGCCGTCATGAGCGAACGCTACACCGACAAGGAGATGATGGCCCTGGCCGCCGGCCGGCTGGTCAAGGACGGCGACGTGCTCTTTGCCGGCACCGGGCTGTCCATGCTGGCGGCCACCGTGGCCCGGCGGGTGCACGCGCCCCGGGCGGTGGTGTTTTTCGAGACCGGCGGCATAGACCCCTCCCTGGAGGAACTACCCCTGGCCGTGGCCGACCCCCGGGTCATGGTGGGCACGGCCATGAACTCGGGCCTGATTGACGCCTTCTCGCTGTTGGCCCACCGGCGGCTGAACACCATCGCCTTTCTGGGCGCCGCGCAAATAGACCCATACGGCAACATCAACTCCACCTGCCTGGGCGACTACCATCACCCCAAGGTGCGCTTCCCAGGCTGCGGCGGGGCCTGCGACGCCGCCTCCCTGGCCGCGGGGGTGATCCTGTTCATGCAGCACGACCGCCGGCGCTTCGTGGAGAAGGTGGACTACGTCTCCAGCGTGGGCTGGCTGACTGGCGGCGATTCCCGCCGGCGGGCGGGATTGAAGCGCGGCGGACCAATCGCCGTGGTCACCAATCTGGGGGTGCTGCGCTTCGACGATGAAAGCAAGCGCATGTACCTGGCCGAGCACTATCCGGGCGTTACGCCCCAGGAGGTGGCCGAGCATACCGGCTTCGCGCTGGACATTGGCCGCGGCCAGGAGGCCGCGCCCCCCAGCCAGCGGGAACTGGACACCCTGCGCCAGGAGGTGGATCCCGACCGCCTGATTCTGGGGCCGCCGCCGGCCTGAGAACCCAAGCCAAGGAACAGCAGCATGGCACAGCACCGCCAGCCCTCGCGCCTGGTCAGCCCCTTCGGCGGGCATCAGCCCCAAATCCATGCCCAGGCCTGGGTGGATGTCTCGGCCCGCGTGATAGGCAAGGTGCGCCTGGCGGCGGGCGTGACCGTGTGGCCGGGGGCGGTCCTCAGGGCCGACGACGAGGAGATAAGCATCGGCCCGGGCAGCGCGGTGCTGGATTTGTGCCTCTTGGAGTCGCCCCACGGCCACCCGGTGCTGGTGGAGGACGGGGCCTTGATAAGCCACCAGGCCTGCCTGCACGGGGCCACGGTGCGCGCCGGCGCCCTGGTGGGCATCGGGGCCATCGTGCTGGACGGCGCCGTGGTGGGCAAGGGAGCCCTGGTGGGGGCCGGGGCCTTGGTGCCGCCGGGCATGGAGGTGCCCGAGGGCGTCTTGGTGCTGGGCCAGCCGGCCCGGGTGGCGCGGCAGCTAAAGCCGGCGGAGTTGGGCATGGTGGCCCGCCAGCTAAAGGAGTTGGCCGACAAGGCCGCCGTGTACCAGGCCCAGGGAGGACAAGGTTGACAGCACTCCCCCTTGCCCCCATTCTCATGGGGGCGAGGGCCGGGGTGAGGGGGCCAACTGTCCCTACAGTCAGCCCCCCCTCACCCTAACCCTCTCCCCCCGCTGGGGGGAGAGGGGATGTGCAGGCTGTGGCCACCTGATCGGCGTTGAGCCCCAACCAACCGCGTGAGGAGCATCACCCGTGGAGCGCGTGGAGATAGCCATAGTGGGGGCCGGGGCCGTGGGCACGGCCATCGCCCGGGAGCTGGCCCAGCAAGGGCGCGAGGTGCTGGTGCTGGAGCAGAACGCCGGGGTGAGCCGGGGCGAGAACCAGTCCACGCGCAACTCGGGCGTGATCCACGCCGGCCTGTACTACGACCCCCAGACCCGGCCCCTGAAGGCCCGTCTGTGCCCCGCCGGGGTGGGTCTGCTCTACGGCTTCTGCGCCCAATACGGCGTGCCGGCCCTGAACTGCGGCAAGCTGGTGGTGGCCACCAGCGAGGGCGAACGGCCCATTCTGGTTGAGTACCTGGAGCGCGCCCGGGTCAACGGCGTGCCGGCCAACCTTGTCACTGGGGAGCAGGCCCGGCAGATGGAGCCCCAGGTGCGGGCCGTGGCCGCCCTGCATTTGCCCACCTCGGGGGTCATTGACGCCGCGGCGCTGGTGCATAAGCTCTACGCCCTGGCCAGCAACGCCGGGGCCATCTTCCTCACCGGCACCAGGCTGGTGGGCGCCATCCCCCGGCCCGAGGGCCTGGAGCTGGCCGTGACCTATCCCGGCGGCGCCGGCGATTGCTTTTTGGCCGGCCTCCTCATCAACTGCGCCGGGCTTTATGCCGACCAGGTGGCCCGCCTGGTGGACCCGGCCTCGCCCTACCAAGTGGATCCAGTGCGCGGCGAGGCCTACAAATTCTATCGAGGCAAGCGGCCCGAGCTTTTCCTGCGGGGCATGAACGTCTACCCCACGCCCCAGCGGGTGATAACGGCCCAGGGCAGCTACTTCACGGTGGGCGTGCACCTCACTCCCACCCTGGAGCCTGGCCCCGGGGGCCAGCCCGCCCTGGGGCCGGTGGTCACCGTGGGGCCGCTGAACCGCGGCGTGGATTCCAAGGAGGACCTGGGCGGCGAGTACCTGCCCGCCGGCCAGTTCCATGAGAGAGTGCGCGGCTTCTTCCCCGGCCTGCGCGAGGAGGACCTGGAGCCCTTCCAGGCCGGCATCCAGGCCCGGCTGGTGGGGCATCAGGACTGGGTGATCGAAAAGAGCCCCCGCGAGCCCCGCTGCCTCAACCTCTTGGGTATAGATAGCCCCGGGCTCACCGCCTGCCTGGCCCTGGCCAGGGAGGCGGCGGCCCGCCTGTAGACCAGTGCCCGGCTGGCCGGGCCATCGCAAGAGAGTGCGCCATGTCTGAGCCAGTCCTCGCCCGCTGCCCCTGGCCCGGCGGCGACCCCCTGTACCAGGCCTACCACGACCAGGAGTGGGGCGTGCCGGTGCACGACGATTGCCTGCTCTTCGAGTTCCTGGTGCTGGAGGGGGCCCAGGCCGGGCTGTCCTGGCTGACCATCCTGCGCAAGCGCCCGGCCTTTCGGCGGGCCTTCGCCGGCTTCGATCCCCAGGCGGTGGCCCGCTTCGGCCCGGAGGATGTGGCGCGCCTGCTGGCCGACCCGGGCATCATCCGCAACCGCCTAAAGGTGGAGTCGGCCATCACCAACGCCCGCGCCTTCTTGAGGGTGCAAGAGGAGTTCGGCTCCTTCGCCGCCTATCAGTGGCGCTTTGTGGAGGGCCGGCCGCTGCAAAACGTCTGGCACAGCATCGGCGACATCCCCGCCAGCACTCCCGTCTCCGAGGCTTTCAGCCGCGACCTCAAGGCGCGCGGCTTTAAATTCGTGGGACCCACCATCGTCTACGCCCATATGCAGGCCGTGGGCATGGTCAACGACCATGTGGTGGACTGCTTCCGCTGGCTTGAGTTGGGCGGGCGGCGGCCACGGCGGGCAGGGATCAAATGATTTATACTGGGTTCATCCGCTCCCACGCCCAGCCTTAGCAAAGGAGGCACCCATGGCCCCGCCCCGCCCAGGCATGATCCCGATCCTATTGGTCCTTGGCCTGCTGCTGGCGTGGCCCGCGCCAGCGGCCCTGGCCGGCGAGCGCCAGCCGGGCCTGGCCGTCACCGGCCGGGCCAGCCAGGAGTTCAGCCCCGACCAGGGCCGCCTGGTGGTGGGCGCCATCACCCTGGCCCCCACCTCGGCTGAGGCCGCCCGCCAGAACGCCGCGGCCATGGAGAAGATCAGCGCCGCGGTCAAGGCCAAGCTCGGCGGCCAGGACCGCCTGAAGAGCGTGGGCTACAGCCTGTATCCCCGTAGCGAGTGGGACCAGGCCACCCGCCGGGCCAAGCGCGTGGGCTACGAGGCCAGCAACCGCCTGGAGATCACCTCCCGCGATCCCCAGGCCCTGGGCGCCATCCTGGACGCCGCCGTGGCCGCCGGGGCCAACAGCGTCTCCGGCCCGGCCTGGTCCCTGGCCGACCCCGCGGCGGCCCGCCGCCAGGTGCAGGCCCTGGCCCTGGCCGACGCTTTAGCCCAGGCCCAGGCCCTGGCCAGCGCCGCCGGACTGAAGCTGGGGGCCATCCTGGCCCTGGAGGTGGACGGCGCCACCCCGCCCCTGTCCTCGCCGAAGCTGGCCATGGCCGCCCCCCCGGGCGCGCCCGCCCCGGAGACCGCCCTGGAGCCGGGCCTGATCGCGGTGCAGGCCACGGTGCGCTGCCTGTTCGCCATCAGCCCCCAGCCCTGAGCCGGCCGCCCCGGCGTGGAAACCCTGGCGCTGCACCTGGGGGCCTTGGGTGACTTCGTGCTCTCCTGGCCGGCCCTGGGGATGTTGGCCGCCGGGCCGCCGGCCAGCCGCCTGAGCCTCTTGGGCCATCCCCCCTGGGGGCGGCTGATCCTGCCGGGCGAGAAGGTCTTTGACCGCGAGGCCCGCCGCTTCGCCGGCCTGTTCAGCCCCGCGCCGGGGCCGGAGCTGCGTGAGTGGCTGGGGGGCTTTGACCGCGCCGTTCTCTTTGCCCACCACCCCGACCCCCTGCTCCTGGCCAACCTGCGCGGCCTGGTGCCCCAGGTCTGGGCCGTGCCCACCCGGCCCGGCCCGGACGGGCGCCGCCACGCCGGCGATGTGCAGGTGGCCGCCCTGCGCGGTCTGGGCCTGACCGGCCCGGCCCAGCCCTTGCCGGCGCGATCGCTTGGCCAAGAGGGGGCCGCGCCCTTGGCGGGGCCGCCGGTGCTGGCCCCGGGCTCGGGCGGGCGGGCCAAGCGTCTGGCCCCGGAGTTGGCGGGCAAGCTGGCGCGGGCCATGGCCCGGCCCTGGGGGCCACCGCTCTTGCTGCTGGGGCCGGCCGAGGACGCGGCCTACGTGGGGGAGTTGGCGGAAGCGGTGGGGGATACGGCGGGCGGCTGGCTCAGGGAGCCGGAGATGCCCGTCCTGGCCAGGGCTCTGCGGGCCGCGCCGGCCTATGTGGGCGCCG
>JACQYR010000196.1 GCA_016208115.1 Desulfarculus sp. | reverse complement strand
TGGGTCACGGGGCTTTCGCGGGGGTTGGCCGGCCTGGCCACCAAGTTTGTGGGCGAGAAATACTACGAGTACCTGGACAACGTGGAGGCCTACTACTACTTCCCCATGCTGATCCGCAAGGACAGCCACCTGGCCGGCGGCCAGGCGGAGGTTCAGGTCAAGGCCCTGGGCGGCAGCATAGACCGGGCGGGCGGCCTGGTCTTCGGACTTAGGGACGTGGGCAACTTCTTGGTGCTGCGGCTCAACGCCCTGGAAAACAACCTCATCCTCTTCGAGTTCGTCAACGCCAAGCGCCAGCAGAGGGTGGCCGTGAGGCGCCAAATCAATAGCAATCAGTGGTACCGGCTGGGCGTGCAGGTCCGGGGACGGACCATCAAAGGCTTTTTGGACGGCCAACTCTGTCTGGAGCATCAGGCCGGCCAGCCGGTGGAGGGCCTGTTGGGCCTGTGGACCAAGGCCGACTCGCTGACCTGCTTCCGGGGGCTGTCCTGGACGGCAATGGAGACCGGCGGGGAGCCTTGATGCTGTCTGGCCCCCGCCTTGAGTCTGGGCTATTGCCCAGCCGGGCCGGCGGGGGTGCGCCGGGTCCAGTCCGAATCGGGGAAGCGCCGCCCAAGTTCGTCCCACAGGGCCCGGGCACCCTCCTGGCCGCCGCTGTTTTGCCGGGCCAAGGCCAGGTGGTAGAGGGCCTCGGGTAGAAGCACCGAGTCGGGAAAACGCTCCCTCAAGCCCTGCAAGAGTTCGGCGGCCCGCTCCCACTGGCCTTCTTGGTGATAGGTCAGGGCCAGATCAAACCAGGTGTAGTCGCTGGCCACCCCCTGGGGGAAGCGGCGCAGGCCCTCCTCAAAGGCCTGGCGGGCCTCTACCACCCTGCCCTCTTTGGCCAGCCGGCGGCCCCGGTCGCGCAGGGTGGTGCCGTCATCGTGCGCCTGCCACAGCCCAGCCCCCAGGCCCAGGCCCAAGAGGCCCCAGGCCAGCCACCACCAGGGCCGGTGGGGCGAGGCTGGGCTGGCCGGCGCGGCCCCGGCCAGCCAGGCCCGCCAGGCCGGCCGCCGCCAGAACACCAGCAGCCCAGCCAGGCCCAGCAGGGTGCCGGCCAGGCCCAGCCAGTGGGGCCAGGCCCAGCCAAAAACCAGGGTGACCTTCTCGCCCGCCGGGAAGAGCAGCATGAAGGCTGGCGTGACCCGGTAGATCCTCTCGCCGCCCAGGGAGCGCCAGGCCGGATGATAGCTGACCCTGACCAACAGCGGTTGGCCGGGCTCCACGCCTTCCAACTCGATGCGCTCATTGGCCAGCCGCTCGGACCGGGGCGGGGCCGCCTTGAGCGGCTGGCGGGGCAGGCGGTCCTGGCGCAGGTCCGCCAGCAGGGGGTCTTCGGGGCCACCGCCGTCATTCAGCGTGGCGGCGAAGAGGGCGGGGTCAATCCCCTCCAGGCTGTCCACCAAGACCAGGGGCACATCCAGGCCGCTGAAGCGGAACCACAGGTAGGCCAGTTCCTGGGGCCGCTTGGTCCGCACCAAGACCGGCCGCTGGGCGGGGGCCAGGGCGTGGCGGTCCTGGTTGCCCGTGACCCGGTAGACCGAGTAGGGACCGAAGCGCCGTTGCAAGACCAGGCCCGGCTGGTGGTCGGCCTTTTGCTTGGTGGCGGCCTCCACGGCCACGTACTGGCCCACGTTGAAAAGCCGCATGTGCCGGATGCCGCGCGCAAGATCAAAGCGCCCGAAAACGTAGCCCGGCAGGGGCGTGGAGGAGCGCTGGCAAATCTCGGATTGCAGATAGAAGATGAAGGGCGCGCTGGGACTGGCCTGCAGATAGGACACCTCCAGGGTTGCCCGTCCTGACCACAGGGGCAGGGTTTCCAGGGCCCGCACCGAACCGGCGGCCTGGTGAAGCATGGAGTGTTCATAGCTGACCCGGGGGTCGGCGAAATCTCCGCTTAAAAAATCGTTGAGCGCCCGAAACTCCGGCCACAAGGGCTTGGCTTCGCTGCCTGTGTTGTTCCAGTTCAGCCAGCGGGGCGTCTGCTCCAGGCCCAGGCCAGACCAAAGCACCGCCGCCCCCAGGACCAACAGGGCTACCGACGTCTTGGCCTCCAGGGACCGGCACAGCCAGGCCAGGGCTATCGCGGCCAGCAGCACCAGGGCGAGGTAGGCAAAGGGCAAGAAGCGCACGGTGATGGTGTTCATCATGGGCGAGATTAGATAAAGCAGGGCCGAGCAAACGATCCAAAAGACCAGGAAGCCGGTCAACCGGCGCTGGCCGGCCCGGCCGTTGGCCAGGCCCAGGACCATGCCCGCCAACCCCAAGACAATAACCGGCAGCAGGGGAGAGGGGAAGAACTCGCGCCAGGACTCGATGACCCAGATGAAATTGAATTTCTCGGTGTAGGGCGAGTACAGGAGCATGGGCACCAGCCAATGCCCCCACAAGAGAAAGGCCAGGCCGTAAAGCACGAGCAGCCGGCGGGCGGCCAGCGTCCATGGGCGCTGAAGCAGCAAGAAATACAACCCCGCCGCCAGGCAAAAGAGCATGGCATAGGGATGGGACAGGCCGATGAGCCATAGCAGACAGGCCTTTGCCCCCAGGCCCTGGCCGCGCTCCAGCCAACGGGGCAGCAGCCCGAGGTAGAGCAGGGCCAGACATATTCCAAAGGATTGGCCGAACACGCCTATGAGCAGGGAGTTGACGCTGCCGCCCCAGATGTAGCCCTGTTCCCTCAACAGAAAGCATAGCACCAGGGATGCCGCCATGGCCGGGCCGGGGAAGCCTATCTCCAGCCGGCGTGCACACCAATAGGCGCAAACCGGCATGGCCAGGGCCGGAAGCAGGGCCACCAGCTTGAAGGCCACCGCCGGGTGCAGGACCAGACTCAAAAGGCTCATGAGCAAAAAGGGCAGGGGAAAGTAGAACTGAAAGAACGGGTACCCCGCCAGGTTGCCCGGATTCCAGCCCCACAGCCGCCACAGAGGCAGCACCTGCTCGCGCAGGAAGACGAAGGACCAGTATTGGGTGACCGTATCCCCCCCGGTGGGCGTGGTGGGGGAAAAAATCAGCCGCCATGGCAAGAGCCAGGCCACCATGGCGGTGGCCCCGGCCACCACCGCCAGGTCTGTCAAATCCTGCCTGGTCATCTCCGGCGGCGCGATCTTATCTGGCTATAGGCTACCCAGGCCGCCAGGGCCGCCAGTCCGGCCAGCCACCAGGGCATGGTTTTTTGGAAGATGTTATCCACGGCGGCCAAGATTACCTTGACTTCGGTCACCTTCTCCGTATGCAGGCCATCCAATTCATAGGCCGCCGAGACCAGAACCGGGTACTCGGCATTGTCCTGTCCTGCCAGGTTGGCGATACTCACCGATAGGTCCCGCGACTGTTGGGCGGGTATGTCCACCGCGAGGGGGTCTTGGTCCCCCCGCAACTCCCGGGGGTAGAAGATCCTAACCACTGCCTTGATGGCTCGCTGCTCGGTGTTGGTCAGACGCAGCTTCATCTGGCCCGCGCCCTCCAGTTTGAGGGGTTGCGCCTGCACCACCAGCGGACTGGCCCAATCGCGCTCCAGAGAGAAATAGGCATATCCCACGGCCGACAAGGGAAATTGGTTCAGGTCCTGCAAGTCCAGCCGCACGATGGCGGCATGGCGGCCGGGACCTGCCTGGGCTGTTGGAGCCGTGGCGGCCAACTCTAGGCTTTGGCCATCGGGCAAGACCTCGTGGGTCTGCGAGGGAGTCGCCCCAGGCAGATTCAGAACCACGGCGCGCAGGTTGGTGGCCGGTTCGTCTCCCCGGTTGGTGGCCGTGGTCTTGATCTCCAGGGACCCGTCGCCCCTCACCTGGGCCTGGCAGGCTACTTCGATTACCAGGCGTCCGGCCAATGAGCATGGCGCCTCGGCCAGGGCCCACGCCAGGAACCCCATGGCCAGCAAGGTTGTTCTCAAAAATGGTTTCATGCGTTTAACCAGGGGCGGCCGGCCAGAATTTCCGCCATGCGATATGCCAGCCTAGATTGACGTGGAGGTGCTGGTGGTGGTCGTCGTCGTCGTCGTGCTACTGGAAGGCGCGGTCGTGGCGGTCGTAGTGGGGGGACTTCCCGTGGAGGAGGTGGTGCTGCTGGCAGCAGCGGTGGTGGTGGTCGTGGTGGTGGTGGTGGTGGTCGTCGTCGTCGTGGTCGTGGGCTTGCCCGTGGAGGTGGTGGTCGTGGTGGTGGTGGTCGTGGTGGTGGTGGTGTCGCCGGGGCCGCCCTGGCCCAGGAACCCCATGCCGCCCATGGGGACCAGGCCCGGCGGCAGGATCACGCCCAGCTTGAAAAGGTCGCGCAAGAACTGCTCTTCCTGGGGCGTGGGCGGACGCGGGGTGGTGGGTGGCTCGCCCAGCACCACGTAGGTCAGGTTGTTGCTGCCCACGATGACCTGCAACCCCAGGTCTTGCAGGTTGGCCACCCACACCGGGTTGTCCAGGCCCAGGATCAAGGACTGCTCGGACGAGAGCACCACCACCAACAGATTGGTGCCGCGCACGCCAGCCACGGCCGTGGGGGTGCGGATCTGCACGCCGCCCTTGTAGTCCAAGAGGTCGTTTATCATCAGCTTCACCTTGCCCGCCGGCAGGTGCAGCTTGACCTGGCGCTCCTTGTCCTCCTCGGAGTAGGAGCACTGGTCAATTTCCAAGGTGGAATCCTCGCCCACCCGCACCAGGGAATCATCGCTGAGCACCAGCTTGGCCTGGCTGCCGGGGCCGGTGATAATCTGGTCGCCGGGCAAGAGCACCAGGTCCTGGCTGGCGGCCAGGTCGCGCTTGAGGGCCGGGTTGACCACCCGTACCTGGCCCGAGAAGGCGAAGATACGCCCCGCCGGCTGGGCATCCTGGGCCTGGCCCCAGCCCGGCCAGGCCAAGAGGACCCAGGCCAGCAGACAGGCCCCCAGCAGGCCCGGCGAAAGGCTTATGCGTCGTGGCGTCCTGGCGGCCAAGCTAAAAACTCCACACCAGCATGAGCATCACGGTGTTCTTCTTGAAGTCATAGGGGTCGAAGCCGGTGTCGTCCTGCACGTTGGAGTCGTTGAAGGTATGGAAATATCCCAGCACCACCTGCCATTGGCCGGCGGGGCGGTAATTCAGTTGCACGGCGGCCTGGTACTGGTGGTCGCGCCGGTCCACCAGGCTGGTGCCCCGGCCCACCAGGTAGGGGTCCACCCGGCGGTCGAAGGCGTAGCGCAGATAGGTGCCCGATACATCCAGGCTCAGGCCCTTGGCCAGGGGAACCGCCCCCCCCAGGGTCACCTCCCAGTTGTAATAGCCGCTGGCCTCGTCGCTGGCCAGGTCCTGGCTGAGGGCGTAGCCCAGGCGCAGGTGGGGCAGCAGACGGGGATCGCGGGAGAGGAAATGGGTCAGCCCCAGGCGCCAGCGCCAGTAGTCCGGCTCGCCGCTGGGCAGGTAATGGCGGTGCTGCGCCAGGCCGTGGGCCTCGCTGCGCAGTTGGGGGGTGTGCTGCCAGCGGAAGCTGGGGGCTATGGTGTTGTTTTGCACCTTGCGGGACAGGTTGGCCTGGGCCCAGTAGTAGCTGAAGTCATAGGGCAGCCTTAAGCCCCAGCCCTGGCCCTCCAGGTCCAGGTAGCCGCCCAGGGACCAGGCGGCGTAGTTGGCCTCGCGCAGGCTGGCGTAGCCCAGGTACTGGGCCTGGCCCCGCAGGCCCCAGGCCAGGCGGTCTTGCCGGCCCAGCTCGTATTGCAGGTCCTGCCTCAGGTAGTAGGACATGTCGCCGCGCTGGCGGGTGGGCTGGGACCCGGGGTAGCTTTGCAGGGGGTCGCGGAAGACGTTGTCCTCGTACTGGGTAAAAACCGTGGTGTAGGCGCGCCAGGGGCGGGCCGCCCGCTGGGCCCCGGCCACCGCCTTGAGCAAGGAATTGATGTCCTGGGCCTCCAGGGGCGTGGGATGGGAGGCCAGGGCCTTGCCCAGGGCCTCCTGGGCGGCGGGGTATTCCTTTTTGAGGAACAGGGCCTGGCCCATCAGGTACCAGGTGCCGGCCGACTGCTGATCCAGGCGGCGGAAGGCGGCCAGGGCCTGTTCGTGCTCCTTCATCATCAGGTAGGTCTGGCCCTGCTCCCTGATGGCCCGCTGGCGGTCCACCTTCTCGGCATGGCGGAAGTGGACCAGGGCCTTGTCGTACTTTTTCTCTTGCACCCTGATGTAGCCGGCCTCGAAGCGCAGGTAGGCGAAGGCCGCCGCGTCCCCGGCCCACAGGGCGCGCAGGTACTCCAGGGCCTTTTCGCCGCCCTGGCCCTGCCGCAGGGCCTGCACCTTCATTTGGATCAGCTCGTGGTTGTCGGGCTGGAGGGCCAGTGCCTGGTTGAGATAGCCCAGGGCGGCCAGGTAGTCGTCATCCAGCAGGGCGAAGCGGGCCTGGGTGCGCAGTTCGGCCAAGCTGGGGCCGGCCGCCGGGGCCTGGGACGGCGGGGCCAGGGCGAGCAGCACGGCCAGGCCGAGCAAAAGGCCGGTCCAACGCCGCGACGCCCCCCAGGACCGGTCCGTTGAGACGGTGGCGCCTGGGTGCCGGAATGGTCTGCGCAAGCTCATGGACCTTCTTCCCGCCCAAAGCCGCGGACAAAGGTAATCGCCTGCCCCCCGCAGTGGTTATTAGCACAGATCAAAGGCCTGGTGCCATGATTTTGAGCAGGCCACCGGTGAAGGCCGCGCCGGGCGCCGGCCAGCGCCAGGGGCGCTGGCCCCGCGGCCCCTGGGGCCACGGGGCGGGCCGACGGGGCGGCGGCCCTGGCCATGCCGGGAACGGGCGGGTGGGCCAGACGCCGGGGGCCGCGGGCCGCCCGGAGGGCGGCGGCGCCCTCTTAATCCCCGTGGCCGTGGTCCTTGAGGAACAGGGCGTGGTACTCCTCCTCGTTCAGGTGCTGGCGCAGCAGGCCGCTGAGCAGATCGAACAGGGTGTCCATCTGCTCCTGCTGCAAGCGGGGCAGCAGACGGGCCAGGCAGTCGTCGTCGCTGAATTTCTGGAGATAGACCTGCAGGGTGGCCTGGTCGGTGGGGCGGTCCAGCCCGTAGCCCACCAGGCCGGTGTAGGTCTCCACGAAGTCGTGCTTGTGCTGAGGCATGTGGGCTCCTCGCGGGCCTCAAGGCGCCCGCCGTCAGGTGGTCAAGGTTTTCGGCGGCGGGCCAGCCAAGCCGTGAGTCCCACGGCCAGGACCACCCGCGGCCCCAGCATGGCCAGGGCCGAGCCGCCCAGGAGCATGAAGATGGCGGTGTCCTCCACCACGGCGTGGCAGGTTACCAAAAACACCGCCAGGGCCAGGCGCTCCTGGCGGGGCAGGTCCTGCTCGTCGCTCAGGGAGAGCAGGATGCCGGCGCCGTAGATCAGGCCCAGGAACAGCCCGGCCAACAGGGGCACCAAGGCGCCCGGACCCAGGCCCAGGCGGGCCAGCAGGGGCTTGAGCCGGGGCCAGGGCCGCTCGAAAATGCCGTAGGCCGCGGCCAGTTCGTAGCCAAAAAGCAGGGGCACCACCACCAGGGCGATCTCCAGGCAGAGAATCAGCCCCCCTTGCAGGCCCTGCCACAGGGCGGCGGGCAGGGCGGCCAGGGTCTCCATGCTAGATTATCACCATGGCCAGCAGCCACCCCGAGGCCAGGCCCAGGCCCACGCGCAGCAGGGTCAAGGCCTTGTAACTGGGGGTGAGCCCGCGCACCACGGCGGTCTCCACCAACAGGCTGTGGGCGATGCCCAGGATCAATCCCAGCACCGAGACCTGCTGCCAGGATAGCCCCAGGGGCGCGGCCACCGCCGCGGCGGCGTAGAGGTTGATGAACAGGCCGGCGCACAGGGCCGCCGCCGCCTCGCCGGGCAGGCCCCACCAGCCCATCACCGGGGCCAGGTAGCTGGCCAGCCAGGCCAGGAGACCGCTGGCCTTCAATAGCTCGGTGGCCAGGTACAGGGGCAGCAGGGTTTTCAGCAGAAACCAGACAAAGGCCCGGCCGCGGGCCAGGCCCCTTTGCAGGGCCGGACGCCATGGCGGTGTGCCGGGAGTGGTGAGTCTGGCATTCATGGCGCCAAGGGTACGCGCCGGCCATGTCCCGGTCAAGCCGCGTCTTAGTAAACCTACCCGCCCCGGCGGTCCGCCGGAGCGGGTCTGGTCAGGCCGTCGGCGGTTATGCTAGGGCAGGCGGCAGTGCTCCGGTCCGCGCACCGAGAGCACCGGGCAGGGGGCGCGGCGGAAGACCTTCTCGGCGGTGGTGCCGAACAGGGCGCCGGCCAGGTTGCCACGCCCCTTGGTGCCCATGACGATCAGGTCTATGGCCTCTTCCTTGGCCGCCTTGACGATCTCGTCGTAGGGCAGTCCCACCTTGAACACCAGGGTCACCTTGACCCCCTCGGCCCGGGGGATGAACTCCCGCTGGAAGATGCCCTTGCGGTCGGCCGTCACCGTCTCCACGTAGCGTTCGCGGCTGACGGCGTAGCCCTCGGCGGCCAGCTTGTCCAGGGCGTCCAGGCCCCGGGAGTTGATGACATTGAGCAGCACCAGCTCGGCGCCCAGGGCCTTGGCCAGGGTGTAGGCGTGCATGAAGGTGGGCTCTGAATAGGACGAAAGGTCCAAGGGGGCCATGACTCGCTTGTAACTTACCAGACATTCTTGCATTTTGTAAACTCCAGGCTAGGGGTCGGGCGGGTGAATATCGCCTCACTGGATTTATGATAACCGCATTTGGGCGGCTGGGGAAAGGATTTAAGAGCCGCCGCCGCCCGGCAGGGCCGGCAGGCCGCGCCAGCGCTCCAGGTCGTCTTGGCTGGCCCGGGCGCGGCCGCTGGCCAGGCGCCAGAAACGCGCCTCCCACTCATCGCACATTGCGGCCAAAGGCCTGCCACTGGCCAGGGGCGGGGCCGGCCCCGTTTGCCGGGCCAGGGCCTCCGCCACCTGGGCCAATTGGGCGGCCAAACCGGCCTGGCGCAACAGGCCGGGGCCTTCCCGCCCCAGCAGGCGCCCCAAGAGCCAGCCCCAGGCCGGCGGGGCCTCGGCCAACCAGGGCCAGGCCGCCAGCTCCCCCCGCCCGGCCAGGGGCAGGCCCAGGGCGGCGGCGGCCACCTCCGGACCCAAGGCCAAGAGGCGCAGCAGCGGGTTCTGGCGCTGGCTGCTGAAGGTGAAGGCATCCAGGCCGGCGCACAAATCCACCAGGGCCTGGCGGGCGAGCGGCGGCAACCGGGCGAAGGCCCGGGCCTGGGGGCAGCTCTCGCGGGCGCACTTGGGCTGGTAGCCGGTGGCCAGGCGCAGGTCCTGGCCACCGTGGCGGGCCGGGTGGTACAGGCAGCCCACCTGGCGGCCCTGGGCATCCAAAAAGCCCAGGCCGGCGCAGACAAAGCCCTGCATGGGCCGGGGGGGCCGGCCGGCCAGGTAGTCCTGGCGGGCCTCGCTGAACAGCCGCCGCAGGCTGGGGCGGTGGTCGGCGTGGTCATAGCCGGCCGGGCGGATGGGCGGGCAGCAGGCAAAGCAGCTCAGGCCGCCGCCAGGACTGCACAGGTTTTGGCCGACCGCGCTGGTCACGCTACGCCATCTTGCCGGACATGGGCCGCATGTCAACCACCCCGCGGCAATCGTTTTACAGCGCGAAGCCGGGCACGTACTTGCCGTTGGCCGAGCCCAGGCCCTGCACGAAGCCGTGCTCGATGCCGGCCTGCTCCAGGGCCGCCGTGGCGGCCTGGTACTCGGCGGCCAAGAGGGGGCGCTCGATGCCCTGGGTCTCAGGGGCCTGGTACAGGGGAGTGTACTGGCTCATCAGGCTCACCCACACCCCGTGGCCACCCAGGCGCACCAGGTCGCGCAGCACCTCGGCGGTGCCCGAGAGGTTATGGGGCAGCACCAGGTGGCGCACCAGCACGCCCTTNNTGCTCGAGCATCTCGCGCAGGGCGGCCCGGCAGTGCTCCACGTATCCCCGGGCCTGGCTCAGGCGCGCCGCCACGGCGTTGTCGCTGTACTTGTAGTCGGGCAGGTACACCTCGACCAGGCCCTTGAGCTGACGGATGGCGGCGGCACGCTCGTAGCCCGAGGTGTTGTACACCACCGGCAAACGGCAGCCGTGGCGGCGGGCGATGGCCAGGGCCTCCAAAATCACCACCAGGTGGGGGGTGGGGGTGACCAGGTTGAGGTTGTGCGCCCCGGCCAGTTGCAGCTCCAAAAAGACCGCCGCCAGGTCCTCGGCGTCCATCTCATCGCCCCAGCCCTCCTGGCTGATGGCGTGGTTCTGGCAGAAGCGGCAGGCCAGGGTGCAGCCGGCGAAGAAGATCGTGCCCGAGCCTTGGCTGCCGGAGATGGGCGGCTCCTCGCCGTGGTGCGAGCCGATCGCGTTCGCGATCACCTCTGCCTCGCCGTGCTTGCGCGCGAGATCGGCGCCGATCGCTGCGTGCGAGCCCTCGAT
>JACQYR010000210.1 GCA_016208115.1 Desulfarculus sp. | reverse complement strand
GATATTGAAAAAGTCCGTCCATGGACTTTTTCAACTCGAGTTAGCCGAAATAAATTCGGCTAACTCTCCCAAAAAGCTTGGCTCTTCGAGCCTGCGCTTTTTGGCGGGCCGTCCATGGCCCGTCAACAGGCTGTTTTCAACAGCCTGTTGCTGTGCTTGCCCCGCCTTCCGCATCTTGACCTGGCCCCACGGCGGTTATAAGTTGTGGCAACGGCAGCGGCCGGCGGCCGGCCAGCGCGAAAGGCGGGGGTAAGCATGTTCACCGGATTGATCGAGGGCCTGGGCCGCATCGCCCGCATCACCTCCCAGGGGCCGGACGCCGTGCTGGTGGTGGCCCCGCCCTGGCCCCTGGTCGAGGCCGTGTTGGGCGAGTCGGTGGCCGTAAGCGGCGCCTGCCTGACCGTCACCGGCACATCCGGCCAGGGCTTCAGCCTGGACGTCAGCGCCGAGAGCCTTTTCCGCACCACGCTTGGCCGTCTGCGCCCCGGTGATTCTGTCAACCTGGAGCGTGCCCTGAAACTAGGCGAGCGCCTGGGCGGGCACTTGGTCACGGGCCATGTGGACTGCGTGGGCACGATCGCGCGCATCCAGCGGGTGGGCGGGTCCGTCCGTATAACCATCGCCATCCCCGCCGAGCACCTGCGCTACGTGGTGGAGAAGGGCTCCGTGGCCGTGGACGGCATCAGCCTGACCGTCAACCAGGTGAGCGCCGCCGGCTTTGACCTCAACATCATCCCCCACACCCTGGCCGCCACTACCCTCCAGCTTGTCAAGGAGGGCGATTCTGTTAATATTGAGACCGATCTCATAGGCAAGTACGTGGCCCGGCTTTTGAATCGGGACGCGAACCCCGAGCCGGCCAAGGGGGCCTTAAGCCGCGAGGACCTGGCCCGCATGGGCTTCTGAGCGCCACACACGCCCCCTTGACGATCCCCCAAGGAGTCAGCCCATGCCCCTGGCCACCATCGAAGAGGCCATAGAAGATATCAGGTCCGGCAAGATGGTCATCCTGGTGGATGACGAGGACCGCGAGAACGAGGGCGACCTGACCATGGCCGCCCAGATGGTCACGCCCGAGGCCATCAACTTCATGGCCACCCACGGCCGCGGGCTGATCTGCCTGAGCCTCACCCCCGACAAGATCGAGCAGCTCAAGCTGCCCATGATGGTTCGCGACAACGAGTCGCCCTTCAATACCGCCTTCACGGTCTCCATCGAGGCCCGCAAGGGCGTGACCACCGGCATCAGCGCCCACGACCGCGCCCATACCATCCAGGTAGCCGCCTCCCCCCAGGCCAAGCCCGAGGACCTGGTCAGCCCGGGGCACGTCTTCCCCCTGCGCGCCCGGGGCGGCGGCGTATTGGTGCGCACCGGCCAGACCGAGGGCTCGGTGGACCTGGCGCGCATGGCCGGGCTCATCCCCGCTGGGGTCATCTGCGAGATCATGAAGGAAGACGGGTCCATGGCCCGCATGCCCGACCTGGAGGTCTTTGCCGAGCGCTTCGGGCTAAAGATCGTGACCATCGCCGATTTGATCTCCTACCGTATGCGCACCGAGTCCTTTGTCAAGCGCGAGGCCGACGTGCGCCTGCCCACCGAGTTCGGCGATTTCCGGGCCGTGGCCTACACCAACAGCGTGGACAACCTGGAGCACGTGGCCCTGGTCAAGGGCGAGATCACCGCCGAGGACAAGGTGCTGGTGCGGGTCCACTCCCAGTGCCTCACCGGCGATGTCTTCGGCTCGCGCCGCTGCGACTGCGGCGACCAGTTGGCCAGCGCGCTCAGGGCCATTGACCGCGAGGGCAAGGGCGTGCTCTTGTACATGATGCAGGAGGGGCGCGGCATCGGGCTGATCAACAAGCTCAAGGCCTACGAGCTGCAAGAGCAGGGCTGCGACACCGTGGAGGCCAACGAGGCCCTGGGGTTTGCCGCCGATCTGCGCGACTACGGCATCGGCGCCCAGATACTGGCCGACCTGGGGGTCAAGCAGATGCGCCTTCTTACCAACAACCCCAAGAAGATGGTGGGCCTGGAGGGCTACGGCCTGTCGGTGGTGGAGCGCTTGCCCCTGGAGATACCGCCCCAGCCCGACAACGAGCGCTACCTGCGCACCAAGTGCATCAAGATGGGGCATTTGCTGACCCTGCGGGATTGATTCGCTCTGCATAATCCGCCCGCGCTTCCGCGTCATTGCGAGGAGCGTAAGCGACGAAGCAATCTCTTCGACGGATTTACGACCCGACCGGCACCCACAGGACAAGCCTGGCCGGGAACCAAAGAGAGGGGACTGGCGCCATGGCCAAGACGCTGGAAGGACTGCTGCAAGCCCAGGGCATGAAGTTCGCCCTGGTGGTGGGGCGCTTCAACGACTTCATCAGCTCCAAGCTGATGGAAGGCGCCCTGGACACCCTCAAGCGCCACGGCGCCAGCGAGGACGACATCACCGTGGCCTGGGTGCCGGGCTCCTTCGAGATTCCCCTGGTGGCCGGCAAGCTGGCCACCAGCGGCAAATACGACGCCGTCATCACCCTGGGGGCGGTGATCCGGGGGGCCACGCCGCACTTTGACTACGTGGCCGCCGAGGTGAGCAAGGGCGTGGCCCAGGTGGGCATGCAGAGCGGCGTGCCGGTCATCTTCGGCGTGCTGACCACCGACACCATCGAGCAGGCCATCGAGCGGGCCGGCACCAAGGCCGGCAACAAGGGCGCCGACTGCGCCCTAGCGGCCATCGAGATGGTGGACCTGCTGCGCAAGATATAGACTGGACGCACAATTGGGTGAACGCCGGCAAAGCCGCGAGTTGGCGCTGAAGGTGCTCTACCAGATGGAGCACGGCCAGGCCGACGTGGACGCGGCGCTTAAGTTGTTCATGGACAACTTCAAGGCCCCCGAGCGCCTCTTGGCCTACGCCCGGCACCTGGTCAAGGGCATTGACCAGCACCGCCCCGAGATAGACGCGCTGATCGAGGCGGCCAGCCGCCGCTGGAAGGTTTCGCGCATGCCCCGGGTGGACCGCAACATCCTGCGCGTGGCGGCCTTTGAGATGATCTTCAGCCAGGGGCAGGTGCCGCCCAAGGTGGCCATCAACGAGGCCGTGGAGCTGGCCAAGCGCTATGGCGGCGAGGAGTCGCCGGGCTTCATCAATGGCGTCTTGGATTCGCTGCTGGCGGCCCAGAAGGACCGCCTGACCGAGGGTCAATCTTGAGACAATTGCCCGGGGCGTCCTGCCCCGGGGCAATTATCGGCTTGGCAAAAGCGTGGTTTTGCCAAGCCTCCCAAATTACGAGCCCTACCAGGCTCGTAATTTGGCGGGCCGTCCTTGGCCCGCTTGGGCCATGACGAGGCTACCAAGATGACCACATCGCCCACCTTCCGCAACCTGCCTGCCCAAAAGCAGGAGCGCATCCTGGACGAGGCGCTCAGCGAGTTCGCCGACAAGGGCTACGCCCGGGCCTCGCTGAACGCCCTGGTGGGCCGGCTGGGCATCTCCAAGGGCTCCATCTTTCAGTATTTTCAGGACAAATCCGGCCTGTTCAGCCAGGTCTTCGATTTCGCCGTGGGCCGGGTCAAGGGCCATTTGCGCCAGGTGCGCGAATCCACCAAGGGCCAGGACGTGTTCTCACGCCTGGAGCAGAGCCTCATCGCCGGCCTGGAGTTGACCCGGGCCAACCCGCGGCTGTTCAAGCTCTACCTCAAGATCGTCTTCGAGGGCGACGTGCCCTTTAGAGGCCGGCTCTTGCAGTCCATCCGCCTGTTCTCCCGCGACTACATCCTGGACCTGCTGGGCGAGGCCCAGGAGGCCGGCCAGCTTAGGTCCTCCCTGGACCTGGACCTGGCGGCCTTCGTGGTGGACGCGGTGCTGGAGCGCTTCCTGGTGGCCAGCAGCGTGGAGCACCTGGACCCCGACCTGGGGCTCTACGGCGCCGGCCCGGAAGAGACCCGGCGGCGGGCGGCCCAGTTGGTGGAGGTGCTGCGCCAGGGCCTGGGCTCCACCGGGGTGTCGGCATGAGCTTATGGCTGCTGGCCGTGGCCATGGAGCCCGAGGCCCGGCTTCTTATCCCGCGCCTGAAGCCGGCGCCGGCCCTGGGGCATAAGCCCTGCTTTCGGGGCCGCCTGGCCGAGCGCGAGGTCTATCTGGTGCTCACGGGCATGGGGCTGGTCAACGCCGCCCAGGCCGTGGCGGCGGCCTGCGAGCATCTGGATGGCCTGGAGGCAATCATCAACCTGGGCTGCGCCGGGGCCTATGCCGGCGGCGGGCTCAAGGTGGGCGAGGCCGCCCTGGCCAACCAGGCGGTGCTGGCCGACAGCGGCCTGCTGACGAACAAGGGCTGGCACCCCCTGGAGAAGCTGGGCCTTCCGCTCTCCACCGACGCCCAGGGCCGCGAATTCTATCACCGCTGGCCCTGCGACCCGGCCCTGAACGCCCTGCTGTCCCAGGGCCGGCCGGGCCTGCGCCAGGGCGTCTTCGCCACGGTGAGCCAAGTCAGCGGCGACCACGCCACGGCGGCGGTCATGGAAGCGCGCTGGTCCGCCCTTTTGGAGGACATGGAGAGCGCCGCCGTGGCCCAGGTGGCGGCCCTGTACGGCCTGCCTTGCGCCTGCCTGCGCGGGGTGAGCAACATCGCCGGCCAGCGGGAGCTGGACGTGGCCCGTGGCGCCGGCGCGGCCCAGGAGGTCTTGTTGGCCCTGGGGGGGTGAGGGGAGTAAGGGGAAGGGGAAGATGTCTGGGGCAGAGCCCATCCAGCCAGAAGTGTCATTGCGAGGAGCGTCCCGGGAGGGATGCGACGCGGCAATCCACCATACTTTCGTGTTCCGTTACGGACGGGATAGAGACAGTAACCAGGATAAAGTAGGGTGGATTGCTTCGCCGCTCCCACCCCAGACAGGCTGTCGCCTGTCCGGGGACCCCGGCGCTCCTCGCAATGACACCATTGGCTGATATCGCAAAGCGGCCCTTTGCCCGCCCCTGGCCTAAGCCGCCGCCAGTTGCCGACGACCATTAATCCGGTGGAATACTCTTGGACGCCCCCCTGGACATCACCTTCGGCTACTCGCCCTGCCCCAACGACACCTTCGCCTTCCACGCCCTGATGCACGGCCTGGTGCCCACGCCGGGGGTGCGCTTGACGCCCTTTCTGGCCGACGTGGAGGAGCTGAACCGTCGGGCATTGGCGGCCGAACTGGGGCTGACCAAGCTAAGTTTCCACGCCCTGGCCCATGTGCTGGATAACTACGCCCTGTTGCGTAGCGGCGCCGCCCTGGGCCGGGGCTGCGGCCCCCTGGTGGTGGCCCGGGCCGGGCAGCCCACGCCCGACCTCTCCCGCGTGACCGTGGCCGTGCCCGGCCGCCTCACCACCGCCCATCTGCTCTTGAGCCTTTACCTGGGGCAGCCCCCGGCGGTGGAGCCCCTGCTCTTCAGCGAGATCATGCCCGCCGTGGCCAGCGGGAAATTCGCGGCCGGGCTCATCATCCACGAGGGGCGCTTCACCTTCCAGCAACACGGCCTCACCTGCCTGCTGGATTTGGGGCAGTGGTGGGAGCGGGAGACCGGCCTGCCCATCCCCCTGGGCTGCATCGCCCTGCGCCGGGACCTGGGACGCGAGGTGGGGCTGATGCTGGAGCAGGCCCTCTGCCAGAGCATCCGCCTGGCCTGGCAAGACCCCGCCGCCAGCCGGGACTACGTGCTGGCCCACAGCCCGGAGATGGAGCCGGCCGTGGTGGAGCGGCACATCGCCCTGTACGTCAACGCCTTCAGCGCCGACCTGGGCCAGGAGGGCCTGGCGGCGGTGCGGGCGGCCCTTCGGCGGGGCCGGGCCGCCGGGCTTTTGCCCCCCAGCGACCAAGAGCTTACCCTGTAGCACGGCCCATCCCGCGCGGGCGGAGCCCAACCCCTTGCGCGGAGCCGCTTTTCTGGTATTTTTAGCTGTCTTGGGGCGCGGGCCTGCACCTGGTATTGACAGGCCGGCCCCTGTCTCGTATATTCTCCTTTCATTTCTGGGAGGTCGGACAACCATGTACGCCGTGATCGCCTCGGGCGGTAAGCAATATAAGGTGGAAGCGGGCCAGGTCTACCGCCTGGAGAAGATCGAGGGTCAGGTGGGCGAGGCCGTGGGCCTGACCCCGGTGCTCATGGTGGGCGGCGAGGGCGAGCCCAAGATCGGGCGCCCCTACCTGGAGGGCCAGGTCTCCGCGGTGATCGTGGAGCAGGGCCGGGCGCGCAAGGTCTTGGTCTTCAAAAAGAAGAAGCGCAAGGGCTATCGCGTGAAGCGTGGCCACCGCCAGCCCTTCACCGCCGTGCGCGTGGATGGCATCCAGGCCTAACCGGCCGGACGCCGCCCTTGGCGTCCAGCCCTAGCCAATAGCGAGGACCTTAGAGATGGCACACAAAAAGGCAGGCGGCTCCTCCCGCAACGGACGCGACTCCGGCGGGCAGCGCCTGGGCATCAAGCGGGGCGAGGGCTGCAACGTCCTGGCCGGCAACATCATCATCCGCCAGTTGGGCACCAAGATTCATCCCGGCCTTAACGTGGGCATGGGGCGCGACTACACCCTTTTCGCCACCGTTGACGGCAGGGTGAAGTTCGAGCGCCTGGGTCGCGACAAGAAGCGGGTCAGCGTATACCCTCCCGCCTAAGCCCTCGGGCGGCGGCGCACCAGAGACGGCCTGCGGGGCGCTCACGCCGCCGGGCCGTCTTCTATTTTTTTTCGGCGCCGGCCCCATTGCCCAATGGCGTCATGGCCAGGAACCCCCGGGGGCGGCGAAGCAATCGCGGCGCCACTGCCATCAGCCCGCATTCTCATGCCGCACCACGCCCGCGGTTTGCCGACACCTGTATATTGTTGTTTATGGTAAAGGTGATACGCCATGCGTTTTGTTGACGAAGCCACCATCGAGGTGGCGGCCGGAGACGGCGGCCGGGGCTGCGTCAGCTTTCTGCGCATGCGCTTCCAGCCCAAGGGCGGCCCCGACGGCGGCGATGGTGGCCGTGGCGGGCACGTAATCCTGCGCGCCAGCACCCGCGTGGCCACCCTGGCCGACCACAGCTACCTGCGGCACTTCAAGGGCGGACGCGGCGCCCACGGCCGGGGGGCGGGCAAGGACGGCGCCGCCGGCCAGGACAAGGCCCTGGAAGTACCGGTGGGCACCGTGGTCCACGACCTTAATACCGGCCAAATCCTGGCCGACCTGACCCATGACGGCCAGGAGTTCATCGCCGCCCAGGGCGGCCGCGGCGGCAAGGGCAACCGCCACTTTGTCAGCAGCACCCACCGCGCCCCCCGCTTCGCCCAGCCCGGCGAGCCCGGCCAGGCCCGCGTCCTGCGCCTGGAGCTCAAGCTGTTGGCCGACGTGGGCCTGGTGGGCCTGCCCAATGCCGGCAAGAGTAGCCTCATCGCCGCAGCCACGGCGGCCAGGCCCAAGGTGGCCGACTATCCCTTCACCACCCTTACCCCCCACCTGGGGGTGGCCGACCTGGGCGACGAGCGTCCCTTCGTGCTGGCCGACATCCCCGGCCTGGTGGCCGGCGCCCACCAGGGGGCCGGCCTGGGCCTGCGCTTCCTCAAGCACATCGAGCGCACCCGGCTCTTCCTGCACGTGGTGGATTTGTCGGCGGCGGACCCGGTGGGTGACCTCATGACCGTGCGCGCCGAATTGACGGCCTACGACCCGGCCCTGGCCGGCCGCGCCGGCCTGGTGGCGGCCAACAAGCTGGACCTGCCGGCGGCCCAAGAACAGCTTGACGAATTCAAGCAAAAAGTTCAAGCAATGGGGATGGAGGTCTGGCCGGTGAGCGCCCTGGGCGGCTCTGGCGTGCGGCCCCTCTTGGAGGAGGTGGCCCGGCGCCTGCGAGCCATGGAGCAGGCGCGCGGACAGGACCAAGAGACCCGCGAGGACGACCTTGGATAGGGCTGAGTTGATACGATCCTGCCGGCGTCTGGTGGTCAAGGTGGGCTCGGCGGTTTTAGCCGGTCCCGAGGGCCTGGACCGCCGCCGAGTGGGCCTCTTGGCCGCCCAGGTGGCCCGCCTGGCCACCCCGGAACGCCAGGTACTGATGGTTTCCTCTGGCGCCGTGGCCACCGGCCGGGCCAAGCGGGGGCTCTTGGGCGCCAAGCTCACCACCCCCCAGAAGCAGGCCGTGGCCGCCCTGGGCCAGGCCGGGCTGATGCAGGCCTATGAGCAAGCCTTCGCGGCCCATGGCCGGCAGGTGGCCCAGGTGCTGGTCACGGCCAACGACCTGCGCGACCGCACCCGCCACGAGAACGCCCGCAACACCCTCTTCACCCTCCTGGACTGGGGGGTGATCCCGGTGGTCAACGAGAACGACACCGTGGCCGTGGAGGGCCTCAAGCTGGGCGACAACGACAACCTGGCGGCGCTCTTGACCAACCTCTTGGGCGCCGAGCTCTTGATCGTGCTGACCAACGTGGACGGGCTCATGGACGCCGACCCCCGGGTGAACCCGGCGGCCCGGCGCATCCCCCTGGTGGAGCGGGTGGAGGCCGATCTGCTCAAAACCGCCTCCAGCCAGCCGGGCTCGGTGGGCCTGGGCGGGGTGCTCTCCAAGGTGCGCGCCGCCGACAAGGTGGCCCGCTGCGGGGCCCACACCATCGTGGCCAACGGCCTGACCGACGACGTGCTGGATGGCCTGGCCGCCGGCGCTGACCTGGGCACCCTCTTTCGGCCGCGCAGCGCCCGGCTCACCAGCCGCAAGCACTGGATCGCCTTTGCCGCCGCCCAGGCCGGCGAGATCGTGGTGGACGAGGGCGCGGTGCGCCCCCTGGTGGAGCGGGGCAAGAGCCTCTTGGCAGCCGGGGTGCGCGAGCTGCGCGGCGACTTCGCGGCTGGCCAGGCCGTGCGGGTCATCGGCCCTGGCGGGGTGATCCTGGGGGTGGGGCTCACGGCCTACTCCAGCGAGGATTTACGCAAGATCAAGGGCCTGCGCTCCGACCAGATCGAGGCCCGCCTGGGGCACAAGGACTCCGACGAGGTGATCCACCGCGACGACCTGGTGGTCTTTGATCTGGAGGAAGAGGAGGAGGTGGCATGTCTGCTGAACACCTAGCCCAGGAGATGGTGCGCGAGCTGTGCCTGGCCGCCAAGGCCGCCGCCCTCCAGTTGGCCGTGGCCGGCAGCGAGCAAAAGAACCAGGCCCTCCTGAACCTGGCCCAGGCCCTCTTGGACCAGGCCCCGGCCTTGAAGGCCGCCAACCAGGCCGACCTCACCGCCGCCGCCGACTCGGGCATGAGCGCGGCCATGCTGGACCGGCTGACCCTCTCGGACGCGGTCATCGCCTCCATGGCCCAGGGCCTGCGCGAAGTGGCCGCCCTGCCCGACCCCGTGGGCGAGGTGACCGGCATGTGGCGCCGTCCCAACGGCCTCTTGGTGGGCCGCCAGCGCATCCCCCTGGGGGTGATCGGCTTCATCTACGAGTCGCGCCCCAACGTCACCGTGGACGCCGCCGGCCTGTGCCTGAAAGGCGGCAACGCCGTGGTGCTCAAGGGCGGCAAGGAGGCCCTGAACTCCAACCTGGCCCTGGCCGG
>JACQYR010000096.1 GCA_016208115.1 Desulfarculus sp. | reverse complement strand
CGGCGGCAGCACTTTGTGGGGCGTGGCGGTCAGCGGGGTGCTAATCCCCCGGGGGTTCGTGAGCGGCGGCTTCACCGGCCTGGCGCTGCTCTTGCACAACCAACTGCCCTGGCTGCCGGTGTCGGCCGGCTACCTCTTGCTCAACCTGCCCATGTACGTGCTGGCCTGGCGTTGGGTGGGGCGGCGCTTTTTCATCTTCTCGGTGCTGGGCCTGGTCATCTTCTCGGCCGCCGTGGAGTGGGTGCGCGTGCCCCCCCTCCTGGAGGACCGCATGCTGGCGGCCCTCTTGGCCGGCATCCAGGGCGGCGTGGGCTCGGGGCTGATCCTGCGCTCCTGGGGTTCGTCCGGCGGCACCGACATCCTCTCGGTCATCATGCTCAAGCGCTTCTCCCTGAGCCTGGGCTCCACGGTGCTGATCTTCAACAGCGCCGTGCTGGCCGCCGCCGCCCTGGCCATGTCCCTGGAAGGCGCTCTCTACACCCTGGTGCACATAGCCGTCACCGCCCGCATCATGGACTTGGTGGTGCTGGGCCTGAGCCAGCGCAAGGCCGTCTTCATCATCTCGGCCCGCTGGCGCGAGATCGCCGAGGGCATCATGCACGAGATCAACCGGGGCGCCACCATCCTGGAGGGGCAGGGCGGCTTCAGCGGCCAGCCCGAGCGCATCATCTACACCGTGGTCACCTTCCGCGAGCTGGCCGCCGTCAAGGACCTCACCAAGGCCCTGGACCCCGAGGCCTTCCTGGTGGTCAGCGATACCCAGGAGGTCATGGGCCGCCGCATCGGCAACCAACCCCACTGGTAACCCAGTGCCTGGGTGCCCAGTGACGGGTCGGTTGAGGCTGTTGGATTAGCCAGGGCTGGCGGCTCCCGTTGATGGGCCGCCGAGTCCAGAAAAAGGTGTCGTTGCGAGGAGCATCCCGGCAGGGATGCGACGAAGCAATCCACCCTACTTTTATTCTTGGGTGGCCTGGACAATTCATTGTCCAGGTCGCGCAGCGACAAGCGGTCAACGGCAAGGCTTGCCCGACGGTCGGCAATGGATTGGGCGGCAGTTCCGTAAGTTGGATTGGGGGCGTCAAGCCCCGCAACCCAACACCTTCATTGCCCCGGCACCGCCGGAATAAAGATGTTCGGTTTCGCTTCGCTCTACCCAACCTACAAAATCGCGGTTCAGCCCACCTCCCCGCCACCATAGCCCTCGGCCTCGGCCAAATCACCCGAGGCCAAAAGCCGCCCCCGCGCCAGGGGGAAGAAATATATCCAGGCCTGCCGAGTCCGGCCCTCCTGGTCCAGCACCGGTCTCTGGCGCCGCTCGTACCAGGAGGGGTGTTCCTCCAATTGATCCAGCAGCCGTAGGCCCGCCGGGCTCACCCCGTACAGCTCGCCGGCGATGGCGCAGACCGGCTCGCTCTCCACCAGGTAGGGAAAGTCATCCAGATACAGGGCGTAGGCCTCTCTGGTGCGGGCCGGCCCCAGATCCTGGGCGCCCTTCAGAAGGGGATGGTTGACGTAGCCCCGGCGCAGGGTGCCGTAGACAAAGACCAGTTCGTGGGCGTTCATGATGGCCTGCCCCCCTGGCCCCGCCGGCCCAGCAGCTTGAAGCCCTCGAACCACAGGATGCTGGAAACCCCGGCGGCCAGGCAGAGCAGCAGGTCGCGCGGGCTGGGGTACTCGAAGTGGAAAAGATCGCGCAAAAAGGGCACATACAGCACCAGCCCCAGGAAGGCCGCCGCCCCGGCCAGCACCCACCACAAGGCCGGGTTGGGGCGCCCCAGGCAGGCCGGGATTAGGCTGGACCAGGAGCGGTTGGTCAATATCAGCCCCAGGTTGGCGATGACCAGGGTGGTGAAGGCCAGCGTCCGGGCCGCGTCCTGGCTGGCCCCCTGTCCGCTGGCCAGCAGATATACCCCCAGCACCATGGCCAGCACCCACAGCCCTTGCAGCAGGCTCAAGAGCACGGCGCGGCCGCCGAAGAGGGGCTCGCCGGGGTCGCGCGGGGGCCGGTACATGAGGCCCGCCTCCTAGGGCTCGGCCTCGAAGGCCACCGAGCAGGCCGGATCTATTATCATCTCCAGGAAGACTATGTGCGCCGGCAGCAGGATCAGGGGCCAGCCCATCAGCACCGGCGCCAGGGACAGCCCGGCGATGGGCACGTGCACGGCCAGCACGTAGGACATGGCCTTGCGCAGGTTGTCGTAGATGCGCCGGCCCAGGCGCACCGCCGCCACGATGGAGGAAAAGTCGTCATCCAGCAGCACCAGATCGGCCGACTCGCGGGCCACGTCGGTGCCCCGGCCGCCCATGGCCACGCCGATGTGGGCGGTTTTGAGCGCCGGGGCGTCGTTGACCCCGTCGCCGGTCATGGCCACCACCTCGCCCCGGGCCTGGAGGGCCTGCACCAGGCGCATCTTCTGCTCCGGGGCCACCCGGGCGAAGACATTAACCTGGGCCAGGCGCGCGCCCAAGGCCTGGTCGTCCAAGGCCTCCAGTTCGGGGCCGGTGAGCACCTGGCCGCCTTCCGGCAGGCCGGCCTGGGCGGCGATGGCCAGGGCCGTGCGGGGGTGGTCGCCGGTTATCATCACCACCCTGATGCCGGCCCGGCGGCACTCCTCGATGGCCGCCGGCACTCCCGGACGCAGAGGGTCCTTGAGCCCCACCAGGCCCACCAACTGGAAGGCGAAGTCGTGCTGGCCGCCAGGCAGAGGCTCCTGGCCGAAGCGGGCGGCGGCCACGGCGATGGTGCGCAGGCCCTCCCGGGCCATGGCCTGCACCAAGGCCGCCAGCTCGCCGGCCTGGGCTGGGTCCAGGTGGCACAGGTCGCCGATGGCCTCGGGCGCGCCCTTGGCGGCGATGACGTACTGGCCGTCGCCGGCGGCCCGCCACACGTGGGACAGGGCCAAGAGCTCGTGGGACAGGGGATACTCGCGCACCAGCTCCCAGTCGTGGTGCAGGTGTTCCAACAGCCCCGGCTGCTCGGCCCCCAGGCGTTGCAAAGCCTTGTCCATGGGGTCGAAGGCCTCTGGCTGGCTGGCCAGGATGCCGAACTCGATCACCTGGTGGAAGGCCTCGGGCAGGGCCTGGGCCGGGCCGGGCCCCAGGTCGAAGAAGCCGCCGCCGGCCCAGACCTTGCCCAGGTTCTCCACGGCGGGCATGCGCCGGGTCAGCACGTTTTTCTGGGAAATGCGCCAGGCCCCCAGGGCCAAAAAGATGGACAGCACCACCGGGAATTCCTCGGGCAGCATGGCCATGGCCAGGGAGAGCCCGGCCAGGAAGCCGTGCAGCCAGTCCTGGCGGCTGAGCCCGTAGAGCACCACCACCAGGGCGCACAACAGCGCCCCGGCCAGGGCCAGACGGCGCACCAGGTGGCGGGTCTGGCGCTCCAGGCCGGTGGGCTCCTGGGGCAGGCTGGCCAAGGCGCGGCCGATTTTGCCCAACTGGCTCTCGGCGCCCACGGCCAGCGCCTGGCAAATACCCTGGCCGCCCACCACCAGGCTGCCCGAGTACACGAAGGGCAGCCCGTCGCCGCCGGGCGGGGCCATGGCCAGCACCACCTCGCCGGGCAGCTTGCGCACCGGCTCCGACTCGCCGCTGAGCAGGGATTCGTCCAGGCAGAGATTGAGGCAGGCCAGCACCACGCCGTCGGCGGGCACCCGGTCGCCCTCGTTCAGGATGAGCAGATCGCCCTTGACCACCTCGCGGCCGGGGATGCGCATCTGCCGGCCGCCCCGGATCACCAGGGCGCGCGGGCTGGAGAGGTCGCGCAGGGCGGTCAGCGCCCGCTCGGTCTTGCGCTCCTGGTACAGGGTGATGGCCATCACCGCCAGCACGAAGGCCAACAGCATCAGCGCCTCGCGCAGGTCGCCCAGGGCCAGGTAGATGGCGCCGGCCCCCACCAAGAGCAGGAACATGGGCTCCCTGAGTACCCCCAGGGCCAGGGACCACAGGGGGCGGGGCCGCGCGGCGGGCAGCTCGTTGGGGCCGTGCTGGGCCAGGCGGCGGGCGGCCTCTTGGGGCTCAAGGCCCTCCAGGCCGGCCAGGTCCAGGCCGTATGCCGAGTTGATCGCCATGTCCGCCGGTCCTCCCGTCCAAACCATTAACCGGACGCCCGGGGCCATGGCCGCCGGCGCCAAGATCAAGTTTGCGGCCAACGGGCCGGCGCGGCAAGCCTATTCCGAGTGGTTGCCGGCCCCGCAGCCCAGGCCCGGCACCAGCAAGAGGGCCAGCAGGCACAGGCCGGCGCAGGCCGGGAAGAGCCAGGCGTAGCCCCACAGGGCCAGCAGGGGGCCGCCCAGCAGCGGCCCCAGGAAGTAGCCGCCCTGGAACATCTGCATGCCCATATTGGTGTTGAAGGAGCGCAGACGGGGGGCCGACAGGTCGAAGGCCAGGGCGTTTATCAGGGGCATGGCCACCCCCAGGCCCAGGCCGAACAAGAGGCCCAGGCCTAAAAAGGAAGCCTCAGCGCCCACCAGGTCCAGGCCCAGGAAGCACAGGACCAAGAGGGCCAGGGCGCCGGCCAGCAGCGGGGGCTTGGGCAGGCGATCAAAAAGCCCACCCGCCACGGCGCGCACCAGGATCTCGGCGATGGTGGAGCAGGTGAAGAACCAGCCCGGATTGGCCAGGCCCAGGGCCTGACCAAAGCCCTGGGCGTAGAAGAACAGCACCGCGAAGCTGGTGTAGAGCAACAGCGCCAGGCCCAGCAGGCAAATGATGCGGCGGTCGCGCAGGTTGCCCTTGATCTCGGGCCAGGTGGGGCGCTGGGCCGGGATGGCCCCGCTCTGGCCGGCGCCGCCCTTGACCAGAAGCACCAGGGGCGGAATAAAAAGCATAAAAAGGGCCGTGAGGTTGAGCTGGTACAGGTAGTCGCCCAGCACCTCGCCGGCCCAGCCCATGAGCGGCGGGATCACCGCGTAGGGCAGGAGCACGATCACCGCCACGTAGCCGAAGGCCTGGCCGCTGCGCTGGGGATGGACATAGCCCACAAACCCGGCCAGGTTGGCGCTCATGAGTAGCACATAGGCCGTGCCGTGCAGGACGCGCACGATCATTAGGCTCACGACGTCCTGGGCCAGATTGTAGGCCAGCAGACTGGCCCCCACCAGCGGGGCCAGCCAGGCCATGGCCCGGGCGGCGTTGGCCGGCGTGAAGAAGGGGCTGACAAAGGGACGCAGGATAAGCGGCACCAGGGCGAAGACGCCCATGATGGCCCCGTGCCAGTGGGGGTCAAGGGGCAGGGTGCGCAGATAGCCGGCAAAGGCGAAAAACACCGCCATGTTGCAGAAGGTGAAAAAGGCCGCCACCGACATGACCACGAAACCTTTGTTCCACAAGGGGGGCGGGGGGGTGGCGCTGGGGTTGGGCTGCGGCAAGGCGCGGGCTTTCTGGCCGGGTGGCCGTGAGGTAGCGACTGCTTAGTTCTAACGCAGACGGACCGCCCTGCCAAGCCCCCCGTGGCCGGGGTGTGCGGACGGCGCTTTTGCTTTGACAAACCAGACCAGCGGCCACCAGAATAGCGGCAACAAAGCAACCCCTCTTGGTGGATAGCGTTTATGACCTGGCCCCGGCCACCCCTGCAACTGGGCCTGCCCCCCCGGCCCGACGCTCTGGACAAAGCCAGCGGACGCCAGAAGTACGCCTGCGACTTCTACCCGCCGGGGCTATTGTGGGCCGGGGTCAAGCGGGCGGGGGTGCCCCACGCCCGCCTGCGCGACCTGGATGCGGCGGCGGCGCGCGCCCTGCCGGGCGTGACGGCGGTGCTCACCGCCGCCGACGTGCCGGGCGTCAACCGCCAGGGGGTGGTGCAGAAGGACCAGCCCGTGCTGGTGGACGATCACGTGCGTTACACCGGCGACGCCCTGGCCCTGGTGGTGGCTTCAGACCAGGCCACCCTGGCCCGGGCCTTGGCCTTGATTGAGGCCGACCTGGAGCCCTTGGCCCCCGTGCTGGACCCCGAGGAGGCCCTCCTGCCCGGCGCGCCCCTGGTGCACCAGGACCGCCCCCAGGGCAACCTGCTCCTGGAGGGGCGGGTGCAAACCGGCCAGGGCGCGGCGGCCCTGGGGGACTGCGCCGTGGTGGTCGAGGCCAGCTATGACCTGCCCCGCCAGGAGCACGCCTACCTGGAGACCGAGAACGGCTGGGCCCAGATGGGCCAGGACGGCCGCCTGACCATCGTGGCCTCCACCCAGACCCCCTTTCGTGACCGCCTGGAGGTGGCCGAGGTGCTGGGCCTGGAGCCGGGGCGCCTGCGCCTCATCGCGCCCTATTGCGGCGGGGCCTTCGGCGACCAGGACGGCCTGACCGTGCAGAGCCTCCTGGGCCTGGCCGCCCTGCACGCCGGCGGCCGGCCGGTGAAGATGTGGCAGAGCCGCGAGGAGAGCATCCTGGCCAGCAGCAAGCGCCACCCGGCCCGCCTGCGTTACCGCCTGGGGGCCGATGCCCAGGGCCGCTTGCAGGCCCTCGAGGCGCGCCTGCTCTACGATACCGGCCCCTACGACCATCTGGGCGGGGCCGTGCTGACGCTCGGCCTGGAGCACGCCGCCGGCCCCTACCGCATACCCAACGTGGACCTGCGCGGCCAGGCCGTGTACACCAACAACCCCATCGGCGGGGCCTTCCGGGGCTTCGGGGTGCCCCAGGTGGCGGCGGCCATGGAGCAGACCGTGGACCTCCTGGCCCGCCGCCTGGGCCTGGACCCCCTGGAGCTGCGCCGCCTGAACGCCCTCAAGCGCGGGGACGTCAACCCCGTGGGCGTGACGCTCACCGGCTCCACCGGCATGCTCCAGTGCCTGGAGGCGGTGGCCGGCCATCGGCTGTGGAAAGAGGCCCCGGCCTGGCGGGCGGCGGCGCCAACGGGCCAGCGCCGGGGAGTAGGCCTGGCGGCGGTGATGCACGGCATGGGCTACGGCCCCATCATCCCCGACGTGGCCAACGCCAAGATCGAGCTGACCGGCGAGGGCACCTTCCGTGTCTACTGCGGGGTGGTGGACATGGGCCAGGGCAACGCCGGCACCTTCCTGCAAATGGCCGGACTGGTGCTGGGCCAGGAGGCCGAAGGGCTGGAGCTGGTGCTGCCCGACACCGACCGCACCTTGCCCTCGGGCTCCTCCTCGGCCAGCCGCACCACCTACACCTTTGCCAATGCCCTCTTGCCCGCGGCCCAGGCCCTCAAACAGCGCCTGCTGGCCCGGGCCGCCGACGCCCTCTTCGCCACGCCGGCCGAGATGGCCCTGGTGCCCGGGGCGGCGCGCCACCGGCCCTCGGGCCGCAATCTGCCCCTGGCCCAGTTGGCCAAGATGCTCAGCCCCGAGGAACGCACCGCCACCCACCGCTACCGCGCGCCCGTGGTCCCCGAGCGCCCCAGCAGCGATCAGGCCCTGCAACTGCACGGCCTGCCCCACGGCGTGTTCTCCTACGCCGCCCATTTGGCGCGGGTGGAGGTGGACGAGCTGACCGGCCTGGCGCGGGTATGCGATTACCTGGTGGCCGCCGACTGCGGCCAGGTGCTCAACCCCCAGGTCTGGGAGCAGCAGATGCAGGGCGGCGTGGCCCAGGGCCTGGGCTACGCTCTCATGGAAGACCTGCCAGCCCCCGGCGGCCTGCCCCAGCACCAGGACCTGGCCACCTACCTCATCCCCACGGCCCTGGACCTACCGGCCATCCACTGCCTGGCGGTGCCCACCTGGGAGGAGAGTGGGCCCTTGGGGCTCAAGGGCTGCGGTGAGATCGGCATTGACGGGCCTTTGCCGGCGGTGGGCAACGCCCTGGCCCAGGCCCTGGGCCGCCATCTACCCCAGGCGCCCTTCACGCCCGAGCGAGTGCTGATGGCCCTGCAAGAGGCCGGCAAGGGAGCGGGTTCGTGATTATCCAGTTCACCCTCAACGGTCAGACCACCCGCCTGGAGTGCGACCCCGACCGCCGGGTGGTTGACCTCCTGCGGCAGGACCTGGGGCTCACGGGGGTCAAGGAGGCCTGCGGGGCCGGCGAGTGCGGGGCCTGCACCATCCTCTTGGACGGCCAGCCCCGGCTGTCCTGCCTGCTCCTGGCGGCCCAACTGGCGGGGCATGAGGTGCTGACCATCGAGGGCCTGGCCGGCGACGAGGCCCCCCATCCCCTGCAAGAGGCCTTTGCCCTGGCCGGGGCCGTGCAGTGCGGCTTCTGCACGCCGGGCATGGTGCTCACCAGTTTTGACCTGCTCCAGCGCCAGCCCCGGCCCAGCCGGCAAGAGATCGCCCAGGCGCTAGCCGGCAACCTGTGCCGCTGCACGGGCTACCACAAGATCATTGACGCCGTGCGCCTGGCCGCCGGGCTGAGCGAGGACGACGCATGAGGCCGGT
>JACQYR010000209.1 GCA_016208115.1 Desulfarculus sp. | reverse complement strand
GCATGAGTCTTTCGCCGTGCAGACCCTGGCCGAGGCCCGCCAGTTGGACCCTACCTTCCAGCCCGCCCCACAGGCCCTGTCGCCCGAGGCCCTGGCCCTGTGGCACGGGTCCGAGCCGGGAAGCGCGGCCCCGCTGGCGCCGAGCCCGGCCCCGGTGGCGCCCCAGGGCCAGCAGCCATACGCCCAGCCGGCGCCAGACGATCAGACCCAGGGACAGTACCAGCAGGCGCCGGCCCCGGGCTACGGCCAGGACCAGGGCCAATACCAGCAGGCCCCGGCCACCGGCTATGACCAGGGCCAGGGCCAATACCAGCAGGCCCCGGCCACCGGCTATGACCAGGGCCAGGGCCAATACCAGCAGGCCCCGGCCACCGGCTATGGCCAGGACCAGGGCCAATACCAGCAGGCGCCGGCCCAGGGCTATGGCCAGGACCAGGGCCAGTACCAACAGGCCCCGGCCCAGGGCTATGCCCAGGACCAGGGCCAATACCAGCAGGCGGCCCCTGGCTACGATCAAGGCCAGTATCAACAGCAAGTCCCGGCCGTGCAGGAGACACAGATCAGCGAGCCCCCGCCGCCGCCGCCCACGGCCTGGCTGAGCCAGCTCACCACGGCCAAGGGCGTCAAGGGCGGCAAGCCCCAGGGGGCACGCGCGGTCTTCAGCCCCCAGGACGAAAGCATCTATCTGTGGTTCGAGCTGCACGAGGTCAACGAGGTCCTGCAACTGCGGGCGCTGTGGACCTACATCGAGGGCCAGCCCCAGGAGATACTGGAGGCCGGGGCCAGGGCCAAGCCCGGCGACCGCTGGGGCCTGTTCTCCTGCTCCCTGCGCCCCGGCCAGGTCTGGCCCGCCGGGCGCTACCGGGTGGACGTCTTCATTGACCAGCACCTGGCCGGCACGGCCTTCTTCAGCGTGCGCTAGGTAAAAAAACCCGCCGGAGGGGTCATCCTCCGGCGGGCGGGGTCGAGTGCCTCGACTCCCAATACGGGTCGGGTGGCGCTGTCTTCCTGACGGGCCTCTGCGGCTCCCGTACATGCTTTGTCTGACATACAAGGGGCGGGGTTTATCCCCGCCCGGGTATTAATTATTTTTCAAAACTATTCGGGGGACATGGAATTGGAATTAGATGTCAACCCGGTATTAATGCTGACCGCAGGTGCCCTCGCCGTGGCCGCCGCAGACCTGGGCCGGGCTGAAGAGCCGGGCCTGGCCGGCGGCCACCAGGCCCGCGGCCTGGCGCACCGTGGGCGCGCCCTCGTTGAAGTAGACCCGGATGCCCACCTGCTGGAAGCCGGCCAGGGGGCGCATGCCCATGCCGCCGGCCACCAGGGCCTCCACGCCGGCCTCTTTTAGCATCATCACCGGGGCCAGGCAGCCGCCGGCCGCGTGCCCCTGGTTGGCCAGCACGCCCACTTCCTGGATGCCCTGCTCGCTCACCTCAAGCAGGGTGAAGGCCGGGCAGTGACCGAAATGGGGGGAAAGATCGGCGTCCAGACCGCCGGGGGCCTGGCTGGGTACGGCGAGTTTCATGGTGTCGCTACTCCCTTTTGTGGTTGCCTGCGGGCTGGGACCGCTAGTAAATAACCCATGTAAAAACTAGATGATTCAGGCCATTATTATTTTACCCCGGGTCAGCCGCCTGTCAAGGCCGGCCATCCCCTGAAGGGCCGCCCCGGCATCCCCAGCCTGGCGGCTCGGCGTCACCCCCAGCCGGAGAAGCCATGTCCATCCCCGAGCCCCAGCCCTCGGCGGCCGTGATCCTCCTGGACCCTAGGCGGGGCCAGGGCGAGCCTTTTGGGCTCTATTTGCTGCGCCGGCGGGCGGAGAGCAAGTTCATGCCTAACCGCTTCGTGTTCCCCGGCGGCCGGGTGGAGCCCGGCGACGGCCCTGACCCCTGGTCGCCAGGGGCCTTGGGCCGCTGCGCTCTGCGCGAGCTATGGGAGGAGGCCGGGGTGATCTTGGCCCCGGAACTGGAGCGCCCCGGCGCCCTGCCGCCCGTCGCCCCGGCGCGCCAGGCCGCCCGCCAGGCCCTGCAAGAGCAGCGCGCCAGTCTGGAGCAGGCCCTGGCCGGCCTGGGGCTGACGCCCTATCTGGAGGGCCTGCGCGCTTACGCCCGCTGGATCACCCCCCTGGCCCGGCCTCAGCGCTTTGACACCATGTTCTACCTGGCCATGATGCCCGCCGGCCAGGAGGCGGACAGCGACCAGCAGGAGACCAGCGAGGGCCTGTGGCTGGGGCCCCGCCAGGCCCTGGCCGAGAACCTGGAGGGGCGCGTGGAGCTGGCCCCGCCCCAGGTGCGCATCTTGGGGGAGCTGGCCGCCTTTGCCAGCCTGGAGGAACTCTGGCGGGGCCGCCACGACCTTAAGCCGGTGATGCCGGTCTTGTGGGCCAGCCAGGGCCAGCGCATCATCCTCTTGCCCCCAGACCCTGACTACCCGGCCCAGGCCCCCGCCGACCCCGGCCACCCCGGGCGGCCCTGCCCGGCCCACCAGGCCACCCGCCTGCTGCACCAAGAGGGGCGCTGGCTGCCCTACCGGGCCTGAATTATCCGAAGAAAAGACGGGAGGGGGTAAACCCCTCCCCTGCGAGAACCAAAAAACCTTTGATGGGGCGCCTCAGCCGCCGGTGACGGCCTTGGCCACCTTGAGCAGGTTGGTCTGGTCCTGGCGCTGGTAGGTCACCTGGTCCATGACCTGGCGCACCAAGTGGATGCCCAGGCCGCCCACCGGCCGCTCCTCAATGTCCTCGGACAGGAGCGGATCGCCGGCGCCCAGGGGGTCGAAGGGGGTGCCCTGGTCGCTGAACTCCATGACGAAGCTGGGGCCTTGCATGCCGCAGGCCACCTCCACCCGGCCAGGGACGCCGGGGTAGGCGTACTTGATGATGTTGGTGAGTATCTCCTCGGCGGCCAGGTCCACGCGGTAGAGGTCCTGGGGACCCAGGCCGGCGGCCTGGGCCTGGGCGGTGACGAAATCGATCAGCGCCGTCAGATGGTCCATGTCCGCCGGCAGGTCCAGGCGGGCCAAGGGTTCAGCGGCCATGGGCCAGGCGCGCCGGGACGATGTGCTGAGAAGGCATGGCCACTCCCCGAAGCAGTATTAAGGGTATGGTAGCAGGCCGTCACGGGGACCGCCAGTTTTGCTTAACTGGCGGCCTCGCCCGAACCCCTTGCGCCCAGGGCCGCGCACTCGGCGCTGATACATTCCTGGGCGGCGGCCACGCGGTCGCCGCCGGCCCGCTTGGCCTCGTACATGGCCAAATCGGCGCGCATGATGAGTCCCTCGGCCCGCTCGCCGGCCACGTATTGGGCCACTCCCAGGCTCAAGGTCACCGGGCGCAGGCCCTTGCTGGGCTGGGATAGGGCCTGGGGCCAGCGCAGGTTGAAGGCCTGGCGGAAGCGGTTGCCGGCCACCAATCCCTCAGTCAGGCTGGTTTCCACCAACAGCAACATGAACTCGTCGCCGCCGTAGCGGAAGGCGAAGTCCTGGCCGCGCAGCAGGGTGCGCCCGCAGTCACCCACCATGCGCAGGATGTTGTCGCCCTCCTGGTGGCCGAAGTTGTCGTTGAAGGGCTTGAAGTTGTCCAGATCAAAGCAGATGAGCGACAGGGGCCGTCCGTAGCGCTCGGAGCGGGCCACCTCCTCGGCCAGCACGCCGTGGAAGTGCCGGCGGTTGGCCAAGCCGGTGAGGCTGTCGGTGATGGACAGCCGCCGCAGTTCCTCCTCCAGGGCGCGCTGGCGGGTCAGGTCGTGGAAAAAGCCCACGCTGCCCACCTCCCGGCCGCCCTCCATGATGAGCACCGCCGACAAGCGGATGGGCACCAGGCGGCCGTCCTTGTGCCGCACCTCCACCTCCAGGCCGTCCAGGCGATTGGGGCCGCCCAGCTCGGGGCCGTGCAGTTGCTTCTTGATAAGGCGGGCCAGCTCGGGCGATTGGTAGACCTCGGTGATGTACTTCTTGCCCAGCACCTCCCCGGCGGCCAGGCCCGTGAGCTCCTCGGCGGCCTGGTTGAACAGGGAGATGACCCCCTGGCGGTCCACGCCGATGATGCCGTCCGGGCACAGGGACACCAGGCTCTCCAGGAATTTGGCGTTTTCCACGAGATTCACCATTCCCTGGGCAAAGGGGCCATGGAGCGCTTCCATTGACGACATCCACTCTCCGGGGCTTCCCCTGGGTTGGGGAGGGCAGGCTGATCGTGGCCAGGTGGTCCGGTCCTCCCTGCCGAGAGACCGGCGCAACTTACAGGCCAGCCCACTTTACGCAAAACCGCGCCCGAAAATCAACCCCCAGGCGGTCAAATCGCTGGCCGGATGACACTTGGGCGGCCTTGACCGCCCCTCTGGCCTTTGTTAGCGTATACACTAGGTTTGCCCTGGAGGCGATGGAACGCCCGTTGCATGCCTGGGGTGAGGGTGAGCGTGGCCCTTAAAAGGGGTGGGGGGTAATTATGGGTTACTACTGACTATCTTGCTGACGGACCCAGACGCGGCGCCACCTGGCCAATAGGGGGCGCGGCCTGACTGCCCCACTGGCCGCCGGTTTTTTGACGACGTCTTGGCCCCCTTGGCCGTGAAAGGACCAGCATGAACCAAGAAATCCAGCGCGACCCCGCCTGGCTGAGCAAGGAAAACCAACGGCTCCAGGCCCTGGTGGACCTGGGCAACCTCCTGGCCGACCCGGTCCTGGACTTGGAGCGCAAGCTGCAACACTGCACCCGGGAACTGGCCCGCCTGGCCGCCGCCGAGAGCGCCTCCATCATGCTGGTGGAGGGACAGGAGCTGGTGGTGCGCGCGGCCACCAACCAGCGCATCATCGGGCTGGCCACGCCCTTGAGCGACCGCACCATCTCCACCCAGGTGGTCAGCACCGGCCAGCCGGTACACCTCACCGACGTGGGCAAAAGCGACTTCGCCCAGGTGCGCCGCGAGGGCGACCGCTCTTCCTACCGCACCAAGAGCCTCATCAGCCTGCCTCTCTTGGAGGAGGGCCAGCCGGTGGGGGTGCTCAACCTCTCGGACAAGGCCGGGGCCGCGGCCTTCGGCCAGGACGATCTGACCCTGGCCCAATCCATCGCCTCCCAGCTCAGCCGCCTCATAAATTTCAGCGCCCTGCACAGCCGCCTGGGCGAGGCCTATCAGGACCTGAGCCGGGCCCAGCGGGCCAAGGACGACCTGATGTACATGATCTTCCATGACATGAAGGCGCCGGTCACCGGGGTCAAGGAGGTGCTCAAGCTCCTGGGTCCGGGCCACGACCTGAGCCCCGAGGAACGCACCCAGTATCTGGCCCTGGCCGAGAGCGACCTGGAGCTGCTGTGGAGGCGCATCACCAACCTTTTGGACCTGAACCGCATGGACGCCGACCAACTGCCCCAGAACCCCACGCCCCTTGACCTGGCCGCCCTGGTGCGCGAGTCCCTGGCCCGCCTGGCGGCCGTGGCCCGGGTGCGCCAGGTGGACCTGGAACTGAAGGTGGAAAGCGAGCCCGAGGTGATGGCCGACGAGGACCTGGTGGAGCGCATCCTGGTCAACCTGGTCTTCAACGCGCTCAAGTTCTCCTCCCCCGAGGAGGGCGGCGGCGGCCTGGTCAGCCTGCGGGTGACCGCCGGCGGCGGCCAGGCCCGGGTGGAGGTGCTGGACAGTGGCCCCGGCGTGGACCCCCAGTTGGGCGATGAGGTCTTCGAGCGCTACACCCAGGGCCGCGCCACCCGGGGCAGTTCCGGCCTGGGCCTGTATTTCTGCCGCCGGGCCGCCCGCCTGTTGGGAGGCGAGGTGGCCTTCATCAACCTGGAGCAGGGTGGCTGTTGCTTCAGCCTGACCCTGCCCCTGTGCCAGGAGGACTGCCGCCTGTGATACGCGGCCATGACATGTTTTCCCCCCTGGACCAGCCCATCCCGGAGCTGGTGGCCGAGCTGGAGGCCGAGATCGCCCGCCTGGAGCGGGTGGCCCGGCGCCAGAGCACGGTGTTGGTGGTGGACGACATGCAGACCATGCGCCTGTTGTTGGCCCAGGCCCTCAAATCCGCCGGCTTCAACGATATCTTGCGGGCCAGCGACGGCGAGAGCGGCTGGAAGATGCTCCAGGAGCAGGACTGCGACCTGGCCCTGGTGGACTGGAACATGCCCCGCCTGGACGGCCTGGCCCTCTTGGACCGGGTGCGCTACGACGCCCGGCTCAAGGACCTGGTCTTCATCCTGGTCACCGCCGAGCACCTGGACCTCAAGGTGATGCAGGCCGCCGAGGAGAGCCAGGACGCCTACCTGACCAAGCCGGTCAGCGCCGATAAGCTCATCCGCCGCCTGGAGGTGATCCTGGAGCGCCGCCTGACCCTGGCCCGGGCGCTCAGACTGGAGGCCCTGGGGCAGGTGGACCGGGCGGTGGAGGAGTTCATGGCCGCCGCCGCCAACCGCCCCCGCCTGCGCTGGCCCTTCTTCGGCCTGGGGGGCTTGTTGCACCGCCAGGGGCGCTGGGAGGAGGCCGAGCGCTGCTACCGCCGGGTGCTGGAGCTGGACCCCGAGGCCCTGGGCGCCCTGGTGGAGCTGGGGCGGCTCAAGGAGGACCAGGGCTTGGTGGAGGAGGGCCGCCGGTTGTACCAAGAGGCCCTGGCCCAGAACCCCCGCCTGTTTAGGGCCTACGACGCCCTGGCCTTGTCGCTCTCCAACGAAGGGCGCGACCAGGAGGCCCTCAAGGTGCTGGAGGAGGCCATGGCCGAGCAGGGCGGCGAGAACGCCCTGCGCCAGGAGATATTGGGCCGCCTGCGCTACAACCAGTCCCAGTACGCCGGCGCCGAGGCCGCCCTGGCCAAGTCCCTGGCCCTCAAACCCCGGCACCACCCCTCGCACAAAAATCTGCTCCTGGCCCGCAGCCGTCTGGCCCAGGGGCGCATCGCCGAGGCCCTGCCGGCCATCCAGGAGGCGGCCAAGGCCGGTCAGGCCGAGGACAACCTGCAAAACCGCCTGGACGCCATGCTGCTGTTGGGCGCGGCCCATCTGCGCGCCGGCCATGGCGAGCAGGCCCTGAAGGTCTGGGACGAGTTGGAAGACCCCCGCTTCTGGCCCGGGGGGGCGCCGCCCTTCAGCCCGGCCCACTGGCAGCGGGAGCTGGGCGGCATCTACCTGGCCACCGGCCACCAGGAAGCGGCCCTGGAGCGCTTCGCCCAGAGCCTGGCCCTGGCCCCCGGAGATGCCGGCAACCAGGAGGCCATCGCCCAGCTCTGCCGGGACCTGGGCCGGCCGGAGGTCATGGAGCGCGCCCTGGCCCAGCAGGCTGTGGCGCGGCGCGGCCAGGTGGAGATTCACTCTCGCCGGGGGCTGGAGCTGGTGGCCGTGGGCCGCTTCGCCGAGGCCGAGGCCGAGTACCAGAAGGGCCTGGCCCTGGACCCCGGCTCCGGGCGGCTGCGCTTCAACCTGGGCAAGCTGCAATACCGCCTGGGCCGCCAGGAGGAGGCCCTGCGCACCCTG
>JACQYR010000199.1 GCA_016208115.1 Desulfarculus sp. | reverse complement strand
TGCGCTCGATCTTGTCGGTGAGGTTGTAGTTGCCCCACACGTTGAAGCTAAAGCCATGGGCGGCCACGGTCAGGCCCGGTTGCAGCACCGGGTCGTCCACGGTCAAGGCCCCCCGCGAGAGGTACTTGCTGTAGTAGGGCACGGTAAGGTCCACGCTCCAGGCCTTGTCCTGGCCCTCTTTTTCCTTGGCGGCCTCATCCTCGGCGGCCAGGACCGCCGCCGGCAAGGCGAGCATCAGCAATAAAAACCCCAACATCAAGTTGTTACGGGCCAGCATCTCAATTCCCTTCCCTCGCCTGCGCTAGCAACAGGCGCCGGCGTTCAGGCGCACCCCAGGCCCCCGCCCAGGGCGGCGCGTGTTTGGCGCAAAGGCTTCAGCCTTTGCGGATATTTTATTGGATTGATACCCGGCGGCGTTGCCAGAGGGCTCCAGCACCTCGTTTGCCGCCTCCAACCAGCCCCTGACGACCGTCCCTATTAGTATTACTTTGTCTTACCAGGCTTGTCAAGCGTACCGCTCTTGGCCCGAGGGCAGCCGGGGCATTGGCCCTGGCAGCGGCAGGGGCCGTCCTGGTGGTGTTGGTGCCCCTGCTCTGGGGCGTGGGTGTCTTGGCTCATTTGGTTTGGCTCCTATTTTTATTGGATGGGTTGGGGTTCAGCGCGCCTGGGCCGCCTGGCGGCCTGGCAACAGGCCCTCCGGGACTGGGCGCAGGAACACCCAGCGTCTCTGCCGATGGGGCCGGCCTTGGGCGGCGGTGCCGATCTCCAGCGCTATGGCCTTGCTCATGGTCCTGTCCTCACTGGTGGGGGTGTTCTACTTGCCGGCGCCGCAGGCCGGGCAGCCGGCCTGTGGCGGGGTCCCCGCCGGGGCCGAGGGGCAGCCGCCGCAGGCGCAGCCTCCCCCGGCCTGGCTTTCCCCGCCCTCGCCGCAGCCGCAGGCCGGGGCCTGGCCGGTCATGGTCTTCCACATGCGCCTGGCCAGCCACAGGGCGGCGGCGCCCACGATCACCACGACTAACAGCGTCTCCCACATGCCGGTTTCTCCCCTCTAGCCCAGGCCCAGGGCCCGGCCGCCCTGGTAGACCAAAAGGGCCATCAAGTAGGCAATCAGGGTGTTGTGGACCATGGAAAACAAGGGCCAGCGCCAGGTGCCGGTTTCGCGCCGGATGGTGACCAGGGTGGCGATGCAGGGCGAGTAGATCATCACGAAGACCAGCAGGGCGAAGGCGCTCAAGGGCGTCCAGCCCGGGCTGTCCTGGAGCCGCTTGGCCAGGGGCTCGGCGTCGGCGCCCTTCTTGGCGCCCTGGCCCAGGCTGTAGGCGGTGCCCATGGTGGAGACAATCACCTCCTTGGCCGCCAGGCCGCCCACCAGGGCCACGTTGGTGCGCCAGTCAAAGCCCAGGGGGTCGGTTAGCACGGTCAAGGCCCGGCCCAGGCGGCCGGCCACGGTGCCCCCCAACTCGGCGCTGGCCTTCTGGTTGGCGATCTCCTTCTGGTCCTCTTCGCCTTGGGCTTGGGCGGCCAGGCTGGCGAAGCGGGCCTCGTCCTGCTCGGACAGGCCGGGGAAGCTCATCAAGGCCCAGACCACCAGGCTCACGGCCAAGAGGATGGTGCCGGCCCTCTTGACGTACTCCCAAGTGCGCTCCCAGGTGTGAATCAGAAGGCCCTTGAGAGTGGGCGTGCGGTAAGGCGGCAGCTCCATGACAAAGGGGGACTGGCGTCCCTTGAGCAGGCTAGAACGCAGCAGGCGGGCGGCCAGGAGGGCCAGCGTCCAGGAGATGATGGTCAGGGCGAACATGACATCGGCCTGGCGGTGGGCGAAGAAGGCGCTTATGAGCAGGCTGTACACCGGCAGCTTGGCCCCGCAGTTCATGAAGGGCACCACCAGGATGGTGGCCAGGCGGGCCTGGGGGTCCTTGAGGGTACGGGTGGCCATGACCGCCGGCACCGCGCAGCCGCCGCTGATGCCGCCGCCCACGATGAGGCTTATCACCGAGTTGCCGTGCAGACCGAAGACGCGCAACACCCGGTCCATGAGGTAGGCCATGCGGGCCATGTAGCCCGAGTCCTCCATCACGGCGATGGCCAGGAACATGAACATGATGAGCGGCACGAAGCCCAGCACCCCGCCCACGCCGTCTATCACGCCGCTGACAATAAGCGAGCGCAACAGGCCCTCGGGCAGGGTGGCCTCCACGGCGCCGCCCAGCCAGCCGAAAAAGGTCTCGAGCCAGGCCACCGGCGCCTTGCTGGCCCAGAAGACGAACTGGTAAACCCCGTAGAGCACGCCCAAGAGGAACAGCGGCCCGATGAGCCGGTTGGTCAGCACCCGGTCCACCTTGTCGCTGAAGTCCATGCGCACCTCGCGCTCCAAGACCAGGGCTTGGCGGGTGATGGCGCTGAGGAAGCCATAGCGGTAGTCGGCGATGACGCTCTCGGGGTCGTCGTCCAAGGTGCTCTTCAGGTGCTCGCCCACCCGCTGGCGCACCGGCTCCAGGCGGCTGGCCAGGTTTTGGTCCTGGCGCATGCTTTCCAGCACCTCATGATCGCCCTCCAGGCACTTGAGCGCCAGCCAGCGGGCCGAGATGAGCCCGTGGCGGGGGGTGGAGCCCTCCAGGATGCCGGCCAGCTCGGCGATGGCCTGGTCCAGGTCGGCGCCGTAGGAGATGTCCAGGGGGCGCCAGTCGGGCTTTTGCCGGGCCAGGTCCACGGCGGCGCGCAGAAGCTCCTGTACCCCCTGGCCCGTGCGGGCCACCGTGGGCACCACCGGCACCCCCAAGAGTTCCGAGAGCTTGTCGGGATCAATCTTCATGCCCCGCTGCTCGGCCACGTCCACCATGTTCAGGCCGATGACCAGGGGCACCCCCAGCTCCATGAGCTGCACGGCCAGGTAGAGGTTGCGCTCCAGGTTGGAGGCGTCCACCACGTCCACCACCACGTCGGGGCGCTGGCCGATGACGTAGTTGCGGGCCACCACCTCCTCCAGGGAGTAGGCCGTGAGGCTGTAGGTGCCGGGCAGGTCCACTATGTTTATGGGCTCGCCATCCAGGCGGGCCTCGCCTTCCTTCTTGTCCACGGTCACGCCGGGGTAGTTGCCCACGTGCTGGCGGGCGCCGGTGAGCGCGTTGAACAGGCTGGTCTTGCCGGCGTTGGGGTTGCCGGCCAGGGCCACCGTGACTTGGCTCTGGCTCATGCGCCTTGCTCCACTTCCACCATGATGTGGTCGGCCTCGTTGTTGCGCAGGGTGAGGTTGTAGCCCCGAAGCTTGATCTCCACGGGGTCCTTGAGCGGCGCCCGGCCAATGACCTTCAGCGGGGTGCCGGGCACCAGGCCCATGTCGCGCAGGCGCCGTCCCAGCTCACCGCCAGTGGTCACCTTGACCACCACGGCGGTTTGCCCGGGCTTGAGTTCTCTAAGGGTTACGACGCTCATGGGTTCTCCCGTGCCTTAAATGTAATTGCAACTCAATTGCAATATATGGACATAAAAAAGCCCTGCCCAGCCCAAGTCTAGGCCGGTGCCTGGCCGTTGCCGTTGTTTACGTGGCTTACCAGTACCTTCTGGGCCGCGCCCCGGCCCAGGGCCACCCGGCAGCCCTTGACCGCCACCACCATGGCCCCGCCGCCGGCGCTTATCACTTCCAGCTCGCAGCCCAGGCCGATGCCCAGGTCCTGCATCTGGCCGGCTAGGTCCTGCCCGCCGGCCAGGCGCTCCACCCGGATGCGCTCCCCGGGGGCCGCCAGGGCCAGGGGCAGGGTGGGCTGGCGCTTGCCTAGGCAGTTCTGGCACAGGCCGTAGATGTGCAGCATGTGGCGCAGGGGGTGGAAGCCCTGGGCCTTGGTCACCTTTTGTTGCAGGGCCTCCAACTCGGGATCAAAGAACTCGCTGATGGCCCCGCAGCCGGTGCAGATCAGGTGGTCGTGGTGCTCGCCCAGGTGATGATGCTCGTAGCGCGGCGGCCCGCCCTCGAAGTCTCGCCGCACGGCCAGGCCGAAGCGGGTGAGCAGGTCCAGCGTCTGGACCACGAACTGGGGCTCCAGTTCCATCCCACGCCGGGCCAACAGCCGCTGCCAGTCGTCGGCGCTGATGTGCTCCTCCGAGGCCAGGAAGACCTCCAGCACGGCCAGGCGGTCGGCCACGCGGTCCACGCGCTGCTGGTGCAGCAGGCGCTCGAACTGGCGGCGCTCTTCTTGGTGCAGGACCTGGCTCACGGGCGGTATCTCCTTGCTTGGGACAAGCCTACCAGAGGATTTTTGCAATTGCAACTCAGTTTCAATAAAATAGGACAACCGCCCGCCCATGGGTTGAAGATAAGGCCGGCGGGGCGAGAGGCAAGGGGGAGGGTTCCCCGGATGCCGCGTGGGGTCTGGCGTGAACCCCCGGGATGTAACCCTCATGTTGGCAAAAGGTAACCCCCGCGTAACCCCTACAGCGGGCCGTTCTGTTAGCCTAGGGTTTCAGAGGACCGGGAGAGCCCGGGCCGCGTCCCATCAACCAAGAAGGGGGATGCCATGACCACCCTTACCATCATTGCCGCGACGGTATGTTGTCTGCTTTGGGCGGGGGCCTTGGTGGAGTTCGTGCGTACCCTGTCGGAGTTGTCCAGGTTCCGGGCCAAACACGGCAAGCTTCCCCTGGCCAGCTAGGCGGGTGGGGCGCTGACCGGGCTTCTGGGCCCAGGCCGGGAGGCGGGGGTTGCCTGATCCTGGGCCATTTGGCGTATCTGCGCGATCTCCTCGGCGGGAATACACAAAAACTCCATGAACTGCTGGTGCTTGTCCGGGGCCAGACGCTCGAACTCCAGGTGCCAGCGCCGCATGTCCTCTGGGCTGAAACCCGAAGCCGTGAGTAGCCACACCCAGGTTTGGCGGTTCATGACTCCCACCTTCCGGCCCAGGGCGGGGTTCTTGAGGATGCCCAGGATGAAGCGCTGCTGCTCGCGCAGGCGGGCGATGTCCTGGTTAAGCTCCTCCAGGCGGCGCTCCAGGGTGGCGGCCAGGCGGCTGTCGGGGGCCTCCAGCACCTTGGCGATATCGGCCAGGCTCAGGCCGGTCTGGCGGTAGAGGCATATCTGCTCCAGGCGGCGGGCGTCCTCCTGGCTGTAGCGGCGGTAGTCGCCCTGGCTGCGCCGGGAGGGGCGCAAGAGACCGATGGAGTCGTAGTACAGCAGGGTGCTGCGCGAGAGCCCGCAGCGCCTGGCCAGTCTGCCCACGGTGTAGGTGTCGTCATGCGCCATGCCCAGCACCTCCATGAGGCCCCGGCCCAGGGCGGACCGGGGGGTGCTCCTATTCTAGCCCGGGACGGGGAAAGAGCGCCCCCTGAATCAAGGGGGTTACCCAGGCACCCTGGGCCAGGGTCAGGTAGGTTCCGGGTACCACGCCCGCTTGACGGCGGTGCTGACGGGCCTGTTCTTCTGACCAGAAGAACACCGACTTGCGTCAGAAGCCCTCGATGATGCTGGGCGCCCCGGGCTGGACCACCTTGAGGGGCGCGAAGATCAGGGGGCGGGCGCCTGGCTCGGCCACCCGGAAGTTCAGGGCGCTGTCCATGGCAATGTGCATGGCCCGTTGGCTGTGGGCGCATTGGGTGGTGATGAGTCCCGCCGCCGGCTGGCCGCTCAGTCGCCCTTTCACGAAGGGCACCGCGAGAGCGTCCACCGCTCAGGCGGCCAAGACCTGCTGGCCGCTATCCAACTCCACCCGGTGCGGGGTCTTGTCGGCGGTCACCGGATAGGCCCAGGAAACCGCGCCTTGGGCGTCCCGGAACAAAAAGGTCATGCGCCTTTCCAGGTCATCCAGGATGGCAGCGGTCCGCGCTACCGTCAGGCCCAGGCGCTGGGCAATGGCCTGGGAGGGTAGGGGTCGGCCGGTGGCCATGATCTCCTTGACCGCCAGGTTGCGCACCCGGTGGTGTTCGGCGGACATGAAGCCCAGGCTGGCTCCCAGGCGCCGCGCATCCCGGGCCACCCCCCGCTGCCAGAGGGCGGCGGGGATGGGCAGCATGCAACGGCCCAGGCCCAGCAAAAGATGGTTTTTCATGGTCATGCCTCCTTGATGCTTGGCTGCGGTAAGATCGCTCAAGGTCAAGGTTGCACTATCAAGCCATAGACAGGTCAAGGGCCTGGCCCACAATTCGGGCCAGGCACCCAGGCGGGTCAAGGGGCGGGCGGCCTGCCCCGCTCCAGCAGCAGGCTATACCCCTGGTCCCTGTCCTGGCAGCCCAGGCAGCGGTCGCCGGCCCTGCGCACGATCACCGGCAGGTCACGGGCCCAGCGGGGGCTGGTCAGCCAGACCTCCAGGTGCTGGCCGGGGGCCAGCCTGGCCAGGGCCTGGCGCACCAACAGGGCCAGCACCGGCGAGTCGCCGCCGCGCAGGTCCAACAGGGGCGGGGTCACAGTGGTCATGGGCTAGTCCTCTATCCTGCCTCACGCAAAAAGCATACCCCCGGGGTCCATTAAAAAAAGGCGCTGTGATATTGGTTGGTTGCCTCCATGGTTGTGCAAGGACCCCGCGCGTGTTAACGTTTAATTAACGTAGGACATTAGCAGGGAGTGGGCGGTGAGCCAGGATATAACCAGCGAGCAGTGTCACCTCTACTGGCAGTCGGTGGTGGACACCATGGCCGAGGGCCTGTTCATCGTGGACACCAGCGGGGTGGTGGTCTTCATCAACCAGGCCGCCGAGCGCATCACCGGCTACCGCCGCCAGGAGGTGCTGGGCCGGCCCTGCTCCATCTTCGAGTCCGAGACCTGCCTGGTCTGCACCAACCAGGATGGGCGTTTGGCCTGCCGCCTGTTCGAGGACGGCCGGGTGACCAACCGGCGCTGCACGGTCAAGCGCAAGGACGGGCAGGCCGTGCATCTGCTGAAAAACGCCACCGTGCTGCACGACGCCCACGGCCAGGTCATCGGCGGGGTGGAGACGCTCACCGACATCAGCGAGGTGGTGGACAAGGACCGCCAGATCAACGGTCTGCGGCGGGAACTGAACCGCGCCTACGGCTTCGAGGGCCTCCTGGGCGAATCCAAGGCCATGGCCGAGGTCTTCGATCTCTTGGAGTCGGCGGCCCAGAGCCAGGCCCCGGTGGTGATCCTGGGCCAGAGCGGCACCGGCAAGGAGCTGGCCGCGGCGGCCATCCACCGCCGCTCGCCCCGCAAGGACGGCCCCTTCATCAAGGTCAACTGCGCGGCCTTGAACCCCGCCCTTTTGGAGAGTGAGCTTTTCGGCCACGAAAAGGGTGCCTTCACCGGCGCCGAGCGCACCCGCAAGGGCCGCTTCGAAGCCGCCCACGGCGGCAGCCTGTTCCTGGACGAGATCGGCGACCTGCCGCCAGCCGTGCAGGTCAAACTCCTCAGGGTCTTGCAGGAGGGCGAGATCGAGCGCGTAGGTTCCCAGGAGCCTATCAGGGTGGACGTACGCATCATCTCGGCCACCAACCAGGACCTGGCCGCGCTCATGGCCCAGGGCAAGTTCCGCCAGGACCTCTATTACCGCATCAACGTCATCCCCATACGCCTACCGGCCTTGCATGAGCGCCCCGAGGACATCCCCCTCTTGGTGCAGGCCTTCATCGAGCGCCTGAGCCTGCGCTCGGGCCAGCCCATCAGCGGGGTCAGCGCCAGTGCCCTGGACCGCCTGATGCAATACGCCTGGCCGGGCAACGTGCGCGAGCTCATCAACGCCATGGAGTACGCCTTTGTCACCTGCCGCCAGGGCGAGATACAGCCCCAGCACCTGCCGGCCTCGGTGCTGGGGCCGGGCGGGGCCCCGGTTCGGCCCAGCGCTCCCTTGAGCCGGCCCCAGGCCAGCGACGAGGAGCTGCGCCAGGAGATACTGGAGGCCCTGCGGGCCAGCGGGGGGCACAAGGCCAAGGCCGCCGAGCTCATGGGGGTCAGCCGGGTGACCTTCTGGAAGCGGCTCAAGCGTTTGGGGATGGAGGACTAGGTTAACGCGATTAGCATGTTAATCGTTAATTAACCGCCGCCGCCCAGGTTATCGTAGGCTATCTAATTTGTAATTCAGGATATTTTGCAGCGGTGCCCCTGGGCACGCCCCTTGCTTATTTTAGAGGCAGGTGATGAAACTTGCCGCCTTTCGTTCGCGGGAGAATTGAACATGGCCCAGGATATTTCCCGGCGCGCCTTCCTCAAGACCGGCCTGACCGCCGCCGCCGGCCTGGCCGCCTCTGGCCTGGCTCTGCCCCAGGCCGTGCAGGCCAGCCAGGGCGGCGAGCTGTGCACGCTGCTGGACCTGAGCAAGTGCATCGGCTGCGAGGCCTGCGTGGAGGCCTGCCGCGAGCAGTGGCAGGCCGGCCTGCCCGACCCCGCGCAGCCCATCCCCCGCTCCCTGCCGCCCCGGGTGCCGGTGGAGGACTGGTCAACGCGCAAGCAGGTGCAGGACCGGCTGACCCCCTACAACTTCCTGTACCTGGAGCACCTGGAGGTGCCCCACCAGGGCCGCCAGGTGGAGCTGCACCTGCCCCGGCGCTGCATGCACTGCTCCAACCCGCCCTGCTCCAACCTGTGCCCCTTCGGGGCCTGCCAGACCGAGCAGAACGGCGCGGTGCACATTGAGCAGGACATCTGCCTGGGTGGCGCCAAGTGCAAGAACGTCTGCCCCTGGCACATCCCCCAGCGCCAGTCCGGCGTGGGTCTGTACTTAAGCCTCATGCCCCAGTACATGGGCAACGGCGTGATGTTCAAGTGCCACCGCTGCCTGCCGCTCCTGGCCCAGGGCCAGGCCCCCCGCTGCATCGAGGCCTGCCCCCAGCAGGTGCAGGGCATCGGCCCCCGCCAGGAGCAGGTGGCCAAGGCCGAGGCCCTGGCCCGGGACCTGGCCCAAAAGGACGGCGTCAGCCCCGAGAAGTGGCGCGACTATGTCTATGGCCTGGACGAGAACGGCGGCACCAACACCATCTACGTGGCCCCGCTGCCGTTCCAGGAAATAAACGCGGCCCTGCTCCAGGACCACCAGGAGCGGGCACAAAAGGACCGCGCCGCCGAGCACCAGGCCGGCCGCCAGCCCGAGGCCGGCAACCTGGGGCGGCCGCACATGGGGCCGGTAAAGGACAGCATGGCCGACGCCAAGAACCTCACCCTGGCCCTGGCCGTGGCCCCGCTGGCCGGCCTGGCGGCGGGACTGGGACGCTTTTTCAGCAAGACCCGTAAGCTGGCCGCCAGCGCCGCGCCCCTGGCGGCCCCGGCCAGCAGCCAGAAGGGAGGGCTCTCATGAGCGCCCACGACCACTCCCCCGGCGGAC
>JACQYR010000095.1:27806-42916 GCA_016208115.1 Desulfarculus sp. | reverse complement strand
CCTGCCCCGACCCGCCTACGCCTGGCCGGGCACCGGCCCTACTTCGCGAAATCTACCGCCCGGGTCTCCCTGATGACCGTGACCTTGATCTGGCCGGGTGGCATCCCCCAGTCAAAAGGCCTCCTAGCCTTTTGACTGCCCGCTCGGCCGGAGTGAATCCGGCCTCGCTCCGGCCTCGGGCGATGCCCTCGGCCGCGCGGGCTCCTGCCCGCGGATGTCCCCCGGCCTGCCGGAGCCCCGCCACTACCTTTCACCGGGAGCCGCCGGCCTCTGCCCTTGCCTCAACCCCGCCCGACCCGCCTACGCCTGGCCGGGCACCGGCCCTACTTCGCGAAATCCACCGCCCGGGTTTCGCGGATGACCGTGACCTTGATCTGGCCGGGGTACATCATTTCTTCCTCGATCTTGCGGGCGATGTCGTGGCTGAGCAAGAGGGCCTGGTCGTCGGTGGTCTTCTCGGCCTCCAGCACGATGCGCACCTCGCGGCCGGCCTGGATGGCGAAGGAGTTGGACACGCCCGTGAAGGAGTTGGCGATGCGCTCCAGGTCCTCCAGGCGCTTGACGTAGGACTCCAGCATCTCGCGGCGGGCGCCGGGGCGGGCGCCGGAGAGGGCGTCCGCCGCCTGCACGAGCACGGCCAGCACCGACTCGGGGGGGATATCCTCGTGGTGGGCCTGGATGGCGTGGATGATGTGGGGCTTCTCGCCGTGGCGCTTGGCCAGGTCGGCGCCGATGACCGCGTGCGGGCCTTCGATCTCGTGGTCCACGGCCTTGCCGATGTCGTGCAAGAGGCCGGCGCGCTTGGCGTGCTTGGGGTTGATGCCCAACTCACTGGCCATGATGCCGCAGAGGAAGGCCACCTCCAGGGAGTGTTGCAAGACGTTCTGGGCGTAGGAGGAGCGGTAGCGTAGCCGCCCGATGAGCTTGACGATCTCGGGGTGGATGCCGTGCACGCCCACGTCGAAGGTGGCCTGCTCGCCGGCCTCCTTGATGGAGGCCTCGACCTCGGTGGTCACCTTCTTGACCACCTCCTCGATGCGCGCGGGGTGGATGCGTCCGTCGGCGATGAGGCGCTCCAGGGAGATGCGGGCGATCTCGCGGCGCATGGGGTTGAAGCCCGAGAGGATCACCGCCTCGGGCGTGTCGTCTATGATGAGGTCCACGCCGGTGGCCGCCTCGATGGCCCGGATGTTGCGTCCCTCGCGGCCGATGATGCGTCCCTTCATCTCATCGGAGTGCAGGGTAACCACGCTGACCGTCTTCTCCACGGCGTAGTCGCCGGCGTAGCGCTTGCAGGCCAGCGCCAGTATCTCCTGGGCCTTTTTGGCGCTGGCCTCCTTGGTCTCCTGCTCCACGCGCTTGATGGTCTTGGCCGCCTCGTGGCGGGCCTGGTCCTCGATGGACTGGATGAGCTGGGCCCGGGCCTGGTCCTCGGTGAGGTTGGCGATGCGCTCCAGGGTCTCTTTTTCCTGGGCCACCAGGTGGTCGTACTTGCCGCGCTGCTCCTCCACCCCGCGCTCGCGTTCGATCAAGGACAGCTCGCGGCGGGTGTGGTCCTGCTCGCGCGACTCCACGCTCTGGGTCTTCTTGTCCAGAAGCTCTTCCTTCTGGGCCAGGCGCTTCTCGAATTGGTTGAGCTCGGAGCGGCGCTCCTTGGTCTCGGACTCGAAATCCAGCTTCATCTGGTAGATCTGGTCTTTGGCCTGGAGCAGGGCTTCTTTTTTGAGGGTGTCGGCCTCGCGGCGGGCGTCGTCCATCAGCCGTTGGGTGAGGGTCTCCACCGACTGCAAGCGCGATTTGGCCTGCTTGAGGCGCACGAGGTAGCCCACCGCCATGCCCGCTAGGAGGGCGGCGATGGCCAGGATGACGGCCAGGGGTGTGGACATGGATCCTCCTTGTCTTCAACAAGGAGGCCGGGGCCCTAGAACGGGGGGGCGAGGTCGCGCGAGTCCGAGCGGAAGAGACGGCGCCGGCCGGGGTCGGGTCCGCCAGCCCAGCACAGGCCCCAGGGGGGCAGGCCTGGGCCATGGGTGGACCACGGCGGACAAGCTGGGGGCAGGCCGCGGGCGGTAATCCACCGCCAGGGCCGGACGCCGTCCTTGCCTGGGATACTCAACAAAGGCCTGGCCAGGGGCCGGGGCGGCGTGGGCCGCAACAGGCTCAGGGCAGTGGCCAGGGCCAATAGCAGACTCTGCGCAACCATCGTCTCGGGGCTACCCCCCTTTTCGCATTCGAGAGACGCGACCGATTTAATGAGGTTGCCCCCGCCTCTGCCGTGTGGCGCCGTCGTTTTGAACCTGGCTGACCAGGTGGGCCGGGCGTGACCCCTGTTCGGGTCCCCCGCGTGGGAGGTCCACCCCAAGGGGTACAGTGGCGTGCGGCCCTTTTTTATGGGCGTTGGCTCAAAAGAACTCTTCGCCAAAGCCACGCGCAGCGCAGGGGTCCTCAAGTCTGGGCAAGCTCGATCTTTTTGAGCAATCTCTCGGCTTGGGCCTCGATCTCCTGTAGCATGTGCTGCTGCTGGTCCTGTAGTTGCAGCAGTTCATTGGTTATGTTCAGGGCGGCCAGCACGGTGGCGGCCAGGGTGGAGGAGGTGTTGGTGTTGGTCAAGACCTCGTTCAAACGGGCATTGAGGTGGGCGGCCACCCGCCGCACCTGCCCCTCGCTGCTCTGGGAGCGCAGCACATACTCGTTACCGAGTATTTGAATCTTGACTGCCTCCACCTCCCGTCACCTCAATAATTCTCCAGCTTTTGCACCAGGTTCTCGATGCGCTTGCGCACCTCGTCCCGTTCGGCGTCCTGGGCGGCCATCAGCTCGCCCAACTCCGCCACTTCCTTCTCTCTCTCGTCCAGCCGGCTTTTCAGCGCGGCGTTCTCGCTCTTCATTTGGGTCAACCGGCCAAGCAGGTCCTCTATCTTGGCCTCGAGGCGGGCGAACGCGGCCACTTCCATCACTTGTCCACCTTGTCTCCCGCTGTTACACCATAGGTGATGGCAGGGTTTATGGTCAAGGGTTTTGTAACGCTTGTGCCAGCCAACCGCCTGGGGCAAGTACCATTTTCAGGCCCAGCCCCGCCGGGGGCCTGGCCGCGCGCGGCGTCCCGGGGCCGCCGCCCTGGGACGCCTGTGATTTTTAACCCCTGGTTATCTTTTACTCCACCGTGACACTTTTGGCAAGGTTCCTGGGCTGATCCACGTCGGTGCCCCGCAGCACCGCCACGTGGTAGGCCAAGAGTTGCAGAGGCACTGTGAGCAAAATGGGCGCCAACAGGGGCGGGCAGTCCGGCACGCTGATGACGGCGTCGGCCAGGCCGCAGGCCAAGGCGTTGTCGGCCTCGGTGACGGCGATGACCTTGCCGCCCCGGGCGCGCACCTCCTGCATGTTGGAGATGACCTTCTCCAAGACGTCATTCTGGTTGGCCAGCACCACCACGGGCATTTTTTCGTCTATGAGCGCGATGGGGCCGTGCTTCATCTCGCCGGCCGGGTAGCCCTCGGCGTGGATGTAGCTGATCTCCTTGAGCTTGAGCGCACCCTCCAGGGCTATGGGGTAGCAGATGCCCCGGCCCAGGAACAAAAAGTCCTGGGCCTGGCAGAAGCGCTCGGCCACGGCGCGCACCTGGTTCTCGCGCTCCAGGGCCAAGGTGAGCAGGCCGGGCAGTTGCACCAGGTCCTCCACCAGTTGCAGGCCGCGTTCGGGGGTGATGGCGCCGCGCAGGCGGCCCAGGTGCAGGGCCAGCATGAACAGGGCGATGAGCTGGGTGGTGAAGGCCTTGGTGGAGGCCACGCCGATCTCGGGACCGGCGTGGGTGTAGAGCACCCCGGCCGACTCGCGGGTCAGCGAGGAGCCGACCACGTTGCAGATGGTGAGCGCCTTGGCGCCCTTGGCCTTGGCCTCCCGCACGGCGGCCAGGGTGTCGGCCGTCTCGCCCGACTGGCTGATGGCCACCACCAGATCGCCCGGCCCCACCAGGGGGTCGCGGTAGCGGAACTCGGAGCCCAGGTCCACGTCGGTGGGCACCCGGGCCAGGTTCTCCACCAGGAACTTGCCCACCAGACCGGCGTGGTAGCTGGTGCCGCAGGCCAGGAAGATCAGGCGCTTGGCGCTGATAAGCTCCTCGTCGGCGGTGGCCAGGTCGGGCAGGAACACGTCCGGCGAGCCGGACTTGACCCGGCCGGCCAGGGTGTCCACCAGGGCCCGGGGCTGCTCGAAGATTTCCTTTTGCATGAAATGGGTGTAACCAGCCTTCTCGGCCATGGCCGGCGACCAGGAGACCAGGTCCTCGCGGCGCTGTTGGGGGTTGCCGTGCACGTCGGTGATGACGTGCGCCCCGTTCTGCACCACCACCACGTCGCCGTCGCTCAGAAAGACCACGCGGTTGCTGTGGCTGAGGAAGGCCGGCACGTCCGAGGCCAGGAAGTATTCGCCAGGCTCGCGGCCCAGGCCCAGGATCAGGGGCGAGTCCTTGCGCGCCCCCACCAGCAGGTCGGGCCGGCGGCGGTCCAAAATTACCAGGGCGTAGGAACCGCGTATCCGCCCCAGGGCCTGGTACAGGGCCGTGGGCAGGTCCAGGCCTTGCTCGTCCATGACGGTGGTCAGCAGGTGGGCCACGATCTCGGTGTCGGTCTCGCTGCTGAACACGCAACCCTTGGCCATGAGTTTGGCCTTGAGTTCCAGGTAGTTCTCAATGATGCCGTTGTGCACCACCGCCACCTGGCCGGCCAGATGGGGGTGGGCGTTGGTCTCGGAGGGCCGGCCATGGGTGGCCCAGCGGGTGTGGCCCATGCCCAGGTGGCCGCTCTGGGGGTCGGCCTCCAGTTTGCCGCGCAGCCCCGAGAGCTTGCCCTGGGCGCGCCGCACCACGAAATCGTCCTGTTTCACCAGGGCCAGGCCGGCCGAGTCATAGCCACGGTATTCCAGGCGGCTAAGCCCCTCCATGATGACATCCACCGCGTTCTTGGGGCCGATATAGCCGATAATGCCGCACATGGGCTCTTTGCTCCTCTTATTGCAATGCCTTTAGGGGGCCGGGGCGCGGCAGCCGGGGAGATGCCCCTGGCGGCCTTGCCTGGCTATTTTAACAAATTCCCCGGGGTTATGCCCTGGGTTTGCGAAGGGAGTAGCAAGGGGCGGGCCAAAAGGGCCTGGCAGGGCGGGCTAGGAAAGGGTTCCGTGATTAACTAACTGAAAATGCTGTCATTGCGAGCGAAGCGCGGCAATCCACCCTATTTGTATTTTGTAGAGGGCTGCCAACCTGGACGCAGGCCTGCCACGGCGAAGCCAATTAAGATGAAGTATAGTGGATTGCTCCGTCGCTTACGCTCCTCGCAATGACACTAATTTCTTATAGTTACTTACAACGGCCCTCTAGACGCTCGGCTGTTGCCTTTTGCGCACACCCGCCGAAATTTGCGCACACCCCCCACCGGGTGGTAGGGCCGAGGCCCTGGCCCTAGGCCAACTGGGCCTCCAGGGCCTCCAGCTCCTCCTTGGAGTTGACTCCCGCCACCTCCAGGGGGTCGGGGCACAGCGAAAAACCCACCTTGAGGCCGGCCAAGGCCATCAGCTCCACCAGGTCGGTGAGGTAGTACTCCTTCTGGTCGTTGTTGGTGGAGAGCCGGGGCAGGTAGGTCAGCAGGTCTGGGGCGTTGACCACGTAGATGCCGGCGTTGACCTGGGTGATGGCCCGCTCGGCCTCGCTGGCGTCGCGGAACTCGGTGATGCGGCGTAGTTGCCCATCTGGGTTGGTCACCAGGCGGCCATAGTGCCCGGGGTCGGCCAGGTCCATGCCCAGCACGGTCAGGGCGTTGCCCTGCTCGGCGTGGGTGGATAGCAGGCAGGCGATGGTCTCCCGCTTGAGCCCCGGCACGTCGCCGCAGAGGATGAGCACCGGCCCCTGCCAGTCGCCCAGCTCGGGCGCGGCGGCCATGACCGCATGCCCGGTGCCCAGTTGGGGCTCCTGGATGACAAAGCGCAGGCTGGGCCTATCGGCAAAGGCCTCCTTGACCCTTTGGGCCTGGTGCCCCACCACCACCACCACCCGGCCCGCTTCGAGGCCTTGGGCCAGGTCCAGGGTGTAGGCCAGAAGCGGCTGGCCGGCCAGGGTGTGCAGGACCTTGGGCAGGTCGGACTTCATGCGGGTGCCCTTGCCCGCGGCAAGGATGACGATGGCTAGCATGCTGTTTCCTCACAACAAACCAAATAGTCAATATTTTGGCGCAAAACCACCCCTTCAAGCATATTTTTGCTTGAACACACCAAAGCTAGCAATTAATTAATTTTGATTAACAAGACTCCTTATTTTTTTGTTGTAATTTAGAAATTTATTACTATTTTAACCTATAATTAATAACAATACGGTCATTTATTACAATTCACCACCGATTCATCTTTTTTAACACGTACCTTACCAGTTTAAGCCAGCCAAAAGGCAAGTCTATATTTTATTAGTTATCATTTTTTCTTATTACGATATTTAAACACAGGCCATAGTATTACAGACACCATGCCCGTAGCGGTTAAAGGTAGACCTGTCCATAGGTAAGTGCCGAGATGCATTGCATATACAGCCCCAGCTATGGCAAATAAGTATATCCCTAAGCATCCCCACAGAGCTATTAATTTCAGACTATGGTCATGCTTCTGCGCTATCTTTACTGGTAGTTTTGGGCTTCCCCTATTACCTTTAGTAGACGCAGAAGGCGCAATCGAACTTTTTGTTCTTGTCATCTTAGGTCTAGTTACACGGTTTTTTAGTTCCATGGTTGCCTCCATAACGATGCCTAGCAACCGACAATTAAAACTCTAAAGCCCACAATCTTTCTAACTATCTATAAAGCATTAAATCAATTATAAAGTGAAAAATCAGATTTGTGGAGAAGCGTGCAACACAACCGTATAAGGTTGCGAAATAGTTTTATTAAATTATTTGGGTGTAGTTAGGTGATATGCTCACCAATTAAGAAAAGAGAGCTATGACATTCATCCCTAAAATTAGTAGGGAACCGCCCCCCTCCTAGGCAATTTTCACACGGCACCCTATACTAGCGTCAATGTACCGACGTTCCGTTTCCCTTGTCAAGCATATTTTTTCCTCACCTAATGAAAAACGTGCCCGAACATCAAATTTCACAATCGTCAGGCGATGCGCCAATTCTCCACGAAAACAAAACGGGCGCCCCCTGGCGGGAGCGCCCGTATCGCGTCTTGGTCTTGTCGCGTCGGCTAGGCGGCCCTGGTTCTCTCGGCCACCTTCATGCGCAGCATGGCGCGCTTGAGCGCGGCCTCGGCGCGGGCGTAGTTGATCTGCTCGGAGGTGCTCTTGGCCAGGCGCTGCTCGGCGCGCTCGCGGGCCTTGCGGGCGCGGTCCACGTCTATCTCGCGGGCCAGCTCGGCCGACTCGGCCAGCACGGTGAACTTCTGGCCGGTGATTTCGGCGAATCCCCCGTTGATCGCGGCGTAGTCGGTGGCGTTGCCGTCCTTGAGCTTCAGCTCGCCGACGGCCAGGGAGGTCAGGAAAGGCACGTGGCCCGCCAGGACGGCGAACTCGCCCTCCACGCTGGTGGCCACCACCACGTCAACCTCCTTGCTCAAGAGCAGCTTGTCCGGGGTGACGACTTCCAACAGGATTTTATTGGCCATGGGCTATGAACCCCCTAGGGTTGCTCCGCCTATGTGGGCGGCGGTCGGCCTTTGAAGGCTGGGGAGGCCGGGACACCGGCCCCCCCAGGTTGCGCTCGCTAGGCGGCGGCCATCTTGGCGGCCTTCTCGCGGACCTCCTCGATGCTACCCACCATGTAGAAGGCCTGCTCGGGCATGTCGTCGTGCTTGCCTTCCACGATCTCCCGGAAGGCGCGCACGGTCTCCTCGACCTTGACGTAGGCGCCCTTGATGCCGGTGAAGGTCTCGGCCACGTGGAAGGGCTGGGACAGGAAGCGCTGCACGCGCCGGGCGCGGCCCACGGTGAGCTTGTCCTCGTCGGAGAGCTCGTCCATGCCCAGGATGGCGATGATGTCTTGCAGGTCCTTGTACTTTTGCAGGATCATCTGCACGCGCCGGCTGGTCAGGTAGTGCTCCTCGCCCAGGTAGTTGGGGTCGAGGATGCGGCTGGTGGAGTCCAGGGGGTCCACGGCGGGGTAGATGCCCAGCTCGGCGATGGGGCGGCTGAGCACCACGGTGCCGTCCAAGTGGGCGAAAGTGGTGGCCGGCGCCGGGTCGGTAAGGTCGTCGGCGGGCACGTACACGCACTGCACCGAGGTGATGGAACCCTTGGTGGTGGAGGTGATGCGCTCCTGGAGCTCGCCCAGGTCGGTACCCAGGGTGGGCTGATAACCCACGGCGGAAGGCATGCGGCCCAGGAGGGCCGAGACCTCGGAGCCGGCCTGGGTGAAGCGGAAGATGTTGTCAACGAAGAGGAGCACGTCCTGGCCCTGCTCGTCGCGGAAGTACTCGGCGGCGGCGAGCGCCGACAGGGCCACGCGGGCGCGGGCCCCCGGGGGCTCGGTCATCTGGCCGTAGACCAGGGCGGCCTTGCTGATAACGCCGGACTCGCGCATCTCGCGGTAGAGGTCGTTGCCCTCGCGGGTACGCTCGCCCACGCCGGCGAAGACCGAGATACCGCCGTGCTGCATGGCGATGTTATGGATCATCTCCATCATGACGACGGTCTTGCCCACGCCGGCGCCGCCGAACATGCCCATCTTGCCGCCGCGGGGGAAGGGCACCAGGAGGTCAATAACCTTGACGCCGGTCTCCAGCACCTTGACCGAGGTGTCCTGCTCGGTCAGCGCCGGGGCGGCGCGGTGGATGGGGAAGTACTGCTTGGCGTTGACCGGGCCCAGGCCGTCCACGGGGCGGCCCACCACGTTGATGACGCGGCCCAGGATGTCGTCGCCCACGGGCATCTGGATGGGCTTGCCGGAGTCCTTGGCGGGCAGGCCCCGCTGCAGGCCGTCGGTGACGTCCATGGCGATGGTGCGCACCACGTTGTCGCCGAGGTGCTGGGCCACCTCGAGCACCAGGTTGTCCTCCTGGTCGTTGATGCCCGCGTTGGTGACGAACAGGGCCGTGAGGATGGGCGGCAGGTTGCCTTCGGCGAATTCGACGTCCACCACGGGCCCGATGACCTGGGTTATTTTGCCGACGTTCATTAGAACAAGCCTCCTAATTAGAAGCGGTTTTAACGGTAACTAACCCTTGAGGGCCTCGGCGCCGCCGACGATATCCATCAGCTCGGTGGTGATGGCGGCCTGGCGAGCCTTGTTGTAGAGCAGGGTCAGGTTCTCGATCATGTCCTTGCAATTGCGGGTGGCGTTGTCCATGGCCGACATGCGCGCCGCCTGCTCGCTGGTGGCGGTCTCCAACAGACCGGAGTAGATGCGCACGTTGACGTAGCGGGGCAGCAGGTCCACCAGGATCTGCTCCGCCGAGGGCTCGGTCATGTACTCCTGGCCGCCGGTCTTGGCCGCCTCGCCGGCCACCGCCTCGGGGGCGATGGGCAGCAGCTTGACCACCGTGGGGACCAGACGCGCCATGGAGCGGAAGTTGGAGTACAGGTAGTAGACCTCCTGCACCTCTCCGCCCAGGAAGGCGTTGAGCCCCATGCGGGCCACCTGCACGGCCAGGTCGAAGTCCACCACGTTCATCACGCCGGTGAGGGCCTCCTTGACGTCAAGGTCTGGCCGGCGCTTGAAGAAGTCGCGCGCCTTGCGACCCACCAGATAGAACTGCACCTGCTTGCCGGCGGCCGTTTGCTCCTTGGCGAAGCGCAGGCCGGCGTTGATCAGGTTCATGTTGAAGGAACCGCACAGCCCGCGGTCGGCGGTGAAGAGGATGAGTGCCACCTTCTCCACCTTGTCGGGCTGGGCCAACAGGGGATGGATGCCGGGATCCACGCCCTGGCTAAGGGAGCCCAGGACCTCGGCGAACTTGGCGGCGTAGGGCCGGAAGCGTTCGGTCTTTTCCTGCACCCCGCGCAGCTTGGCCGCCGAGACCATGTTCATGGCCCGGGTGATCTGCCGGGTCTTTTTTACGCCGGCGATCTTGGTCTGGATATCGCGCAGTGAAGCCATGGCAACCTTCTCTCAGGCTAGGCCTGGAACACGCCGTCGAAATCGCCCAGGGCCTTCTTCAGCTTGGCCTCCAGGTCATCGTCAATGACCTTCTTGGACTCCAGGTCGGCGAAGATATCAGGGTGCTTGGACTCCACGAACTCGTAGAGCTGCTTCTCGTAGGCGGGCACGGCGGAGACCGGGTACTTGTCCAGGGCCTTGTCCAGATCGCTGCCGAAGGCGGCGAAGGCTTCCAGTTCGCGATACTGGGCCAGGTCCAGCCGCAGCGTGCCGGCCACCTGCTTCATGGCCTTGACCTGGGCGGCGCCGCCCACGCGGCTGACCGACAGACCGACGTTGATGGCCGGACGCACGCCCGAGAAGAACAGGCTGGGCTCCAGGTAGATCTGGCCGTCGGTGATGGAGATCACGTTGGTGGGGATGTAGGCCGAGACGTCGCCGGCCTGGGTCTCGATCACCGGCAGGGCGGTCAGGGAGCCGGCGCCCAGGTCGTCGCTGAGCTTGGCCGAGCGCTCCAGCAGGCGGGAGTGGTTATAGAAGATGTCGCCAGGGAAGGCCTCGCGGCCCGGGGGACGGCGCAGCAAGAGCGAAATCTGGCGGTAGGCCACGGCCTGCTTGCTCAGGTCGTCGTAGCAGATCAGCGCGTGCCGCTTGGTGTCGCGGTAGTACTCGCCGATGGCCGTGCCGGAGTAGGGCGCGATGAACTGGAGCGTCGCGGGGTCGGAGGCGCAGGCCGCCACCACGCAGGTGTACTCCATGGCGCCGTGGCGGGTGAGGATGTCAATCACCTGGGCCACCGTGGACTTCTTCTGGCCCACGGCGACGTAGATGCAGTAGACGTCCTGGCCCTTCTGGTTGATGATGGCATCCACCAGGACGGCGGTCTTGCCGATCTGGCGGTCGCCGATCACCAGCTCGCGCTGGCCGCGGCCCACGGGGGTCATGGCGTCAATGGCTTTGAGGCCCGTGTACATGGGCTCGTGCACCGACTTGCGCATGACGACGCCGGGGGCCACCATCTCGATGCGGCGGAAGTCCTTGGTGTTGATGGGTCCCTTGCCATCGAGCGGGTTGCCCACGCCATCCACCACGCGGCCGATGACGGCGTCACCCACGGGCACCTCGGCGATGCGGCCGGTACGCTTGACCGTGTCGCCCTCCTTGATGTGCTCGCACTCGCCCATGATGGCCACACCCACGTTGTCCTCTTCAAGGTTGAGCACCATGCCCAGGATGCCGTGGGGGAACTCCAGCAGCTCGCCGGCCATGGCCTTTTCCACACCGTGGATGCGGGCGATGCCGTCACCTACCGAGAGCACGGTACCGGTCTCAGAGACCTCGACCTTTTTGTCGTAGTCCTTGATCTGCTCCCGGATGACCTGACTGATCTCTTCAGCTCTGATCTGCATTAGGCGTATTCACCCCTTCTTAAAGAATTCTTTAAGTTAGCCAGCTGAGTCTTGACGCTGCCGTCCAGCACCAGATCGCCGATCCGGGCAACGACGCCGCCTATCAGGCTGGAGTCCTCTTTCACCTCTAGCTTGACCTCGCGCCCGGCCACCTGCTTAAGGGTGGCGGCCAACTGCGCGATCTGGGCCTGATCCAGGGCACTGGCCGAGGGGAAACCGGGGTTGGCCAGGGCGGTGGGCAGGTCCGGGGCCTCTTGGAACAAGGAGGCCATCTCGGCCAGCTCACGGCCATACTGCTCGTAATTGCCGTCCTCCCTGCCGATCTCCAGCAGGGCCTTGGCGTAGCGTTTGGCGACTACCAGGCTGGTCACTGTACCTCCCGTTGCACTTTGGCCAGGTATTCTTCCACCAGGCGGGTCTGGTCATCGGCCGTGATCTTCTGCTTGAGCAGGTCCTCGGCCAGGGCCGCCGACAGCTCGGCCACCTCGCGCCTGAGGTCGGCCTTGGCCATGGCCGTTTCCTGCTCGATGGTGAACTGGGCCTGGGCCTTGATGCGCGCGGCCAGGGCCTGGGCCGACTCCACTATCTTGGCCGCCTCGAACTCGCCCTGGGCCTTGAACTCGGCCACGATGGCCTCGCGCTCGCCCTGGGCGTCCTTGAGGCGCTTTTCCACCTCGCCCAGTTCGGCCTGGGCGGCGGCCTTCTTGGCCTCCAGCTCGGCCAGCTCGCTCTTGATCTGCTCTATGCGCCCGCCCAAGGCCGACTTCAGCGGCTTGCGCAGCAAGATGACCAGGACCACGGCCATCACGCCGAAGTTCATCAGGCGGTAGACCAGGTCCATGTTGGGCGGCGTGACGTGGTGCCCGCCCTCGGCGGCAAAGGCCAGCCCCGCGCCCAAGATGCCCAGGGCCGAGGCCGCCGCCACCGCCAGAATCCGCTTTTTGTCGCCAGCACGCATTACTGGATGCTCCTTCCCAGGATCTTAGAAGCCAGCTCCACGCCGAAGGTCTGCACCTCCCCCTTCAACTGAGCGCGGGCCTGGCCGATCTCCTCGGCGATCTGGGCCCGCAGCTTGCTCACGGTCTGCTCCATCTCGGCGGTGGCCGCGTTGATGATCTCGCGCTCCTTGCCCCGGGCCTGGGTCTTGATCTCCTCGCGGGCGCTGGCCCCGGCCTTGCGGCCCTCGGCGCGGTCGGCCTCCAGCTTCTGGGCCTTGGCGGCGGCGCCCTCGGTGCTGGCGGTAATCTCGCTGTTCATCTGGGCGATCTTGGCCTTGCGCTCGGCCAGGATGCCCCGTATGGGCTTGTACAGCACCACGTTGAGCAGGAAGATAAGCACCACGAAGTTGATGATCTGAAAGATCAGGGACGAGGTGATATCAATACTGACCATGTGACCTTGCACTCCATCGCAAGCGCGGCACGCTCGCCAGTTTGTAACGCCCTGCTTTTGTTCTCGTACTAAGGTATGTTGCTTGCCCGGGGGCAATCGGCGCGCACAATCCCACTTGTGACGCCACAGACAAGCTGCGCACTTCTACAATATTTCAAAACCAGTGTCAAAACTTTTTTTCCCCCCAGGGAGGGGAATTGCCCGCCCGCGCACCCCAACCGGGGGCCTGGCCCACGGGCCGACTACCTTAAGATTTGATCTGCGGGCCAAAAACCACCCCAAGCAAACTATGGTTGCTTGGGGACCCCGGTGGATGGCCCGCCGGGCGCGCCAGCGCCCGGGAGGCCTGGCAACTTGGGGTCCCCACAAAGCACAGCTTTGTGGGGTTGAACAGCGCTTTTGCCAGGCCGATAGGCAGGCAAGCCATGGATGGCGTTGCCTGCCGTCTACAGTTTAGAAGCCAGCAGGGTGATCTTGTTGCCCGTGGAGGCCGGGCCGGCCTCGCCGGTCATGGAGCAGTGCCCCTCGAAGAGCACGCCCTCGTCCATGACCACCAGGGGCGAGCTGATGTTGCCCTTGAGCTTGCCCGGGGCCTTGAGCTCGATGCGCTCGCTGGCCTGCACGTTGCCCACCAAATTGCCGCTGATGACCACCCGGGTGGAGTTGACCTCGGCCTCCACCTGGGCCTGGGGGCCGATGAACAGGGTGCCCTGGCCCTCGATGCGTCCCTGGAAGCGGCCGTCCAGGCGAGCCTGGCCCTTGAAGTTCAACAGGCCCTCCAGGGCGCTGTCGGCGCCCAGGAAAACGGTAATCTCGCCCTCGCGGTGCTTAGCCACGTGGCCTCCCTTGTGGTGTGGGCAAACACCCCTGCCGGCCCGGACCACCATGGCCCCGGCCTGCCCTCCCGGCGGGCGCCGCCCCAGGTTTTTTCGCTTTCGCCGCCGGAACTGACGGCCTAGATCACCTTTTCACTAGCATGGACGCCAGCCCCTGGCAACCTAAAAGGGGGTTGGCCAGCAAAGAACCGCCTCGCGCGGGCATTGGGGTAGCAGGGGGCGTGCCGGCGCCGCCTTGAGGCCGCTCCCCGGCCTATTGCCGGTGGAAGATGAAGCGGCGCATGGAGACCCCCTGGATCAGGCCCAGGGCGGCCATGGTGCTCACCAGCGAGGAGCCGCCGTAGCTGATGAAGGGCAGCGGTATGCCCACCACCGGGAAGACGCCGGCCACCATGCCCGAGTTGATGAAGGTGGGCCAGAAGATGCTGGCCGTGGCCCCCACCACGATGAGCATGCCCATGCGGTCCTTGGCGCGCAAGGCGTGCATCAGCCCCCGGTAGACCACGGCGGCAAGAAGCGACAGCACCACCACCGCCCCGATGAAGCCCCACTCCTCGGCCAGCACCGAGAAGGCGAAGTCGGTGTGCTGCTCGGGCAGGAAGTGCAGTTGGCTCTGGGTGCCGGCCATCCAGCCCTTGCCCCAGAACTGGCCCGAGCCCACGGCGATCTTGGATTGTATAAGATGGTAGGCCGCGCCCAGGGGGTCGGACTCGGGGTCCAGGAAGCTGAAGATGCGCCGCTTCTGATAGTCCTTCATGAAGCGCCACAACACCGGCAGCACCCCGATCAGGCCCACGCTGGCGATGACCAGGGAGGTCCAGCGCACGCCGTTGACCAGGATGACGGATGCCCCCACGATCAGCACCATCACGGCGGTGCCCAGGTCGGGCTGCTTGAGGATCAACAGCGCCGGCAGGGCCACCAGGGCCACCGGCGCCAGCAGTTGGCGCAGCTTGTAGGGCTCGTTCTGGTCCCGGCGGTGGAAGTAGTGGGCCAGCACCAGGATCACCGCCAGGCGGGCCAGCTCCGAGGGCTGCACCACGATGGGCCCCAGGGCCAGCCAGCGCTGGGCCCCGGCCACCACCCGGCCGAAGAGGTGCACCGCCAGCAGCGAGGCCACCACGGCCAGGTAAAAGGGATAGGCCAGGGTGGCCAGCCGCTGGTAGCCCACGGTGGCCGTGGCCACCATGGCCAAGAGCCCCAGGCCGAACCAGTATATCTGCTTGAGGTAGATGGGGGTGCCCACGTCCTCCATGCTGGAGGCGGCGCTGTAGAGGTTGATCGCTCCGCAGCAGGCCAGGGCCAGGAGCAGGGCCACCAACAGCCAATCGAAGTTGGTCACCAGGCGGCGGTCTATCATGGCCTTGCTCCCTTCACCGGCCCTGCCCCCGGTAGGTGGA
>JACQYR010000095.1:24696-27749 GCA_016208115.1 Desulfarculus sp. | reverse complement strand
TAGGTGGAGGGGTTGGTGGCCGGGTCGCTGGCGTCGGGCACGAAGGGCTTGGGCGCGAAACGCCCGCCCTCCCCGGGAGCGGGCTTCTTGGGCTCGGCCTTCTTCGGTTCCGGCTTCTTGGCTTCAGGCTTCTTGGGCTCGGGCTTCTTCTGTTCCGGCTTCTTGGGCTCGGGCTTTTTGGATTCCGGCTTGGTTGCCGCCTGCTCGGCGGCCGGGGCGGCCTTTTTCTGGGCCGCGGCCAGGGCGGCGGCGGCCGCCGCCTCCACGGGGTCCAGGTGGCCGGCCAAGGGGCCGGGGCGGGCCTTGTGCCGCTCCTTGACCGGCAGATCAAAAAAGGCCTCCAGCACCCGGCGGGCCACCGGCGCCGCGTCGCTGCCGCCGTGGCCGCCGTGCTCCACCACCACGGCCACGGCGATGGTGGGGTCCTCGGCCGGGGCGTAGGCCACGAACAAGGCGTGGTTGCGGTACTTCCAGGGAAGGTTGTCCTCGTGGCCGTAGAGCTTCTCGTGCTTCAGGGCCACCACCTGGGCGGTGCCGGTCTTGCCGGCCACGGAGATGTTCGGCAGGCGGGTGGCCGAGGCCGTGCCGCCTGGCTCCATGACCACGGCCACCAGGCCCTGGTGCACCAGCTCCAGGTCCTTGGGGTTCACCGGCACCCGGGTGCTCACCGCCGGCGGCTCGGGCACCGGGTCGGAGCCGTCGGCCGGGCTGACGGCCTTGACCAGGGTGGGGGTGACCAGGCGGCCCTTGTTGGCCACCACGGCGGTCATGCGGGCCAACTGGATGGGCGTGGTGAGGTTGAAGCCCTGGCCGATGGCCAGGGAGAGCGTCTCGCCGTCCTGCCAGGGCTCGCCGAAGCGCTTTTTCTTCCACTCCGAGTCGGGCACCAGCCCGGCCGACTCGCTGGGCAGGGGCACCCCGGTGAGCGAGCCCAGGCCAAAGGCCCGGGCGTACTTGGCCAGGCGGTCCACCCCCAGGCGCAGGCCCACGCGGTAGAAGTACACGTCGCAGGACTCGCGGATGGCCCTATGCAGGGCCACGTTGCCGTGGCCGCCCTTCTTCAGGGCCCAGCACTTGTAGGTGCGCCGGCCAAAGGGTATCTCGCCGGGGCAGTGGATGTTGGTCTGGGGAGTAATCACCCCTTCGGCCAGGCCGGCGGAGGCGGTGATGATCTTGTAGGTGGAGCCGGGCGGGTACAGGCCGCTGATGGCCCGGTTCTTGAGCGGGTGGTAGGGGTCGCCCGCCAGGGCCTCCCACAGGCGGGCGCTCATGCCGGTGATGAAGTTGTTCTGATCGAAGCTGGGCGAGGAGTACAGGCAGTAGACCTGGCCGTTACGGGGGTCCAGGGCCACCACCGCCCCCACCTCGTCGCCCAGGCCAGCCGCCGCGGCCCGTTGCAGCTTGAGGTCCAGGGTCAGGGTGAGATTGTGCCCGGGCACCGGGTCCACCTCGCTCAGGAGCTTCAGCTCCCGGCCCATGGCGTCCACCTCCACCTGGCGGGCGCCCCGGCGGCCATGCAGCACCCGCTCGCGGCTCTTTTCCAGGCCGTAGCGCCCCACGTAGTCGCCGATGCGGTACAGGGCCTTGGGCGCCTCGGCCAGCTCCTGCTGGTTTATCTCGCCCAGGTAGCCGATGGCGTGGGAGGTTTCCTTGGCGTTCAAGTAGGCCCGCCGGTACTCCACCATCACCTTGATGCCCGGCAGTTCGTAGCGGAAGGTCTCCAGCACCGCCAGTTGTTCGCGGTCCAGGTGGGAGCGCAGGCGCACCGGCTTGAAGGGTGGCTGTTGGGAGCCCACCTCGCGGGCCTTCTTCAGCTCCTCGGGGGTGATGCCCACCAGCTTGCCCAGCCGCGTGCCCAGCTCCTCCCAGTCGTTCACGTCCTCGGGCACCACCGCCAGGGCAAAGGCCGGGCGGTTCTCGGCCAACAGCCGGCCCTTGGCGTCGAAGATCAGGCCCCGGCTGGGGGGCACGTCCACCAGGCGGATGCGGTTGTTCTCGCTCAAGGAGCGGAAGTGGTCGCCCTGCAACAGTGGCAGATACCACAAGCGGCCCAGCAGGATGGCGAAGGCCACCGCCACCACGATAGAGGAGATGAAGATGGTGCGCCGGGCCTCGGGGGCCTCGGCGGGGTCGAAGACCCGCGAGCGGGCCAGGGGGCGGGGGGGTTCCTTTCTCTTGGCCTTCTTGGCCAGCCTGGCGAACATGGCCCCTAGCCCCCCGCCTGGCCGCGGCGGGGCCACAGGCGGGTAATGAGCCCCACCAGGGCCTCCAGCAGGCCGAAGAAGACCGGCGCGGTCAGGGCCGACAGAAAGGCCTGGGACGCCAGCACCAGGGGCAGGCTCAGCGGCACCACCTGGCCGCGGTTGACCAGCATGACCCCGCCGATCGTGGCCAACTGGGCCACCAGGGTCATGACCCCCACCAACATCATCTGGAAAGGCCAGGCGTTGATCTCCAGCTTGCGCTGGGCCACGGCGCAGCCGATGGCCACCATCAGATAGGCCAGCACCTGCAGGCCCAGCACGCCACCGCCCACCAGGTCGTTCATGTAGCCCAGGAGCACCGCCACCGCGCAGGCCCCCACCAGGGGCAGGCGAAAGCCCGCCGAGACCACCATCACTACCACCGGTTGCAGCTTGAGCGCCCCCACCGACCACCAGGCGAACAGGGTGGTGGAGAAGACCGTGAGCACGAACCCCAGCAGGCTGGTGGCCAGCAGGCGGGGCCAGGGGGTGTCTTCGCGCTTGCTCACAGGGGTCCTCTCTATGGGCCGGGGCCAGGGGACGGCTTCCTCATTATACCCATCCCGCCGGGCGCGGTCAGGCCCCCCTGCCGCCCGCCCCCCGGGGGGGCCTACAGGCCAGGCGGGCCGCCAGGGCCGCCCAGGTCCAGGGCCTGGCCCACCACCTGGTTGCGCCCACCGGCCTTGGCCTGGTACAGGGCCTGGTCGGCGGCCCGCAAAAGCTCCTGGGGCCGGCTGCCCGGCCTGGGCCGCGCCGCCGCCACCCCCAGGCTCACGGTCACCACCGGGGCCACACGCGAGGCCCCGTGGG
>JACQYR010000095.1:0-24683 GCA_016208115.1 Desulfarculus sp. | reverse complement strand
CCTGGGCCACGGCCATGGCCCCCTCCAGGTCGGTACCCACCAACAAGGCCACCATCTCCTCACCGCCGTAGCGGGCGGCCAGGTCGCCGGGGCGGCGCACCGCCGCCTTGAGCACGCCCGCCACGGCCCCCAGCACCCGGTCGCCCTCCTGATGGCCGTGGCTGTCGTTATAGCCCTTGAAATGATCCAGGTCCAGCATCAGCAGGGCCAGGGCTTGCCCCTCCCGCCAGGCCCGGCGCCACTCCTCGGCCAGGCGCTTGTCCAGGGCGCGGCGGTTGGCCAGGCCGGTGAGCCCATCGGTGAGCGAAAGCTGCTCAAAGGAGCGGGCCGCCGCCTGTAGCTCGTCCATATCCTGGGCCAGGCGCCGGGCCATGGGCCTTAAGATGAAAACCCCCACCAGCACCAGACCCAGGAGCAGCGCCCCGGTCAGCAGCCACTCCCGCAGCAGGTGGTCACGCACCCGCTGCTTGGCCTCCTGGTCGTAGAGCAGCACCAACTGGTCCATGCGCACCAGGTACTCGTCACCCCGGGCCTGGATGACCGCCGCCAGGCCGGGCAGCCGCTGGCCAGGCCCCCCGCCGTCCCCCACCTGGGCCAGCACCTCCCGGGCCGCCGCCAGCACCGCCCGCCGGGCCGGCTCCATGCTCTCCAGCAGCTCCAAGGCCCGGGGGCTGTTGGGCCTGTCCAGCCCCAACTGGCCGTCGCCCGCCAAGAGGCCCTGGTGCACCCTCTCCCACTGATCCAGGGCCTGGCTCAACTGCCGACCGGCCGCCGCCCACGCCTCCGGCCCCGCCTCGTGGTGGCCCAGGACCAGGGCCGCGCGGCCCAGGGTCAGGTAGAGCATGCGCTGGCGGCCGGCCAGGTTGATGGCCCGGCTGTCCTGCTCCAGGTCGCTCAGGGAGCGGCTGGCCAGCATCTGGCCGGCCAGGACCAAAAGGGCCAAGAGGCCCAGGGCCAACAGATAGGCCGCCCGATAGGCCCGGGGGCCGGGGCCGGGTACCCCGGCCGCCATATCGGGTCGGGCCGGGTTGTCATTCTGGCCGGCCTTGGCGGCTCCCGGTGGGGCTTTTTGGATCATAACCAGGGGCCGTCCGGCTGGCTGGGATGTGTGAGCGGCAAGGGGCAACCCCTTTGGCCGGGGGCTACTCGTCGAATTCGCGGCGCTGGAGGATCACCAACACCTCCTCCAGGCGGTCGAAGTCCACGGCCGGCTCCACCTCGATGTGCTGAAACACGCCCTTGCCCTCCTGCTTGATGGTCCGCACGAAGCCCACCAGCACCCCCTTGGGGAAGACTCCGTCGGCGCCGGTGGCCACCAGGCGGTCGCCGGCGGCCACGTCGTCGTTGTGCAGCACGTACTTCAGACGCAGGGAGTCGGCGCCCGCCCCCTCCACCACGCCCCGGGCCCGGCTGCGCTGCACCAGCACGTCCATGGCCGCGTTGGGGTCCACCAACAGTAGCACCTTGGCGTAGTTGCGGCTGGCCCAGATCACCCGCCCCACCACGCCCTGGGAATTTATGACGGGCATCTGCGAGCGCACCCCCTCGCTCTGGCCCTTGTCAATTATCACCGTGCGGAACTGCTTGGTGGGGTCGGTGCCCACCACCTGGGCCGCCACCTGGGGCAGGCTGCTGGTATCCTTGAGGGCCAACAGCTTCTTCAGCCGCAGGTTGGAGAGCTTCAGCTCCTCCACATCGGTCTGCTGCTGGCGGTAGAAGGCCACCTGGCGCTTGAGCTCCTCGTTCTGGCGGGCGGCGTGCACCAGGGCGAAGTAGCGGTCCCAGACATCGCCGATTTGATCGCCCACCGCGGTCACCGCCCGCTGGGCGGGCCCAATCACCTCCAGGATCAGACGCCCCAGCCAGGAGGACTCCAGGTCGCGGCCGGCGTTGACCGAAAAGAGGGTCAACCCGCCCAGCAGAAAGGCGGCGGTGATGATGGCGAAGCGGTAACGGCGTACTAAGCCCAGCAAAAGTCAGTCCCCCAGGGCCGAGAGCCTTGCCTGGCAACCAGGTATTAGGGCATGGGGAAAGACCGGCCACCGCCGGGGCCGCGGGGGGCGCTCTGCCCAACCGCGAGTGACTATCCCCACGCCGGCATTATAGGCCGCCGGGGCGGCCTTGTCGAACCCGGCGCTGGGCAGGGCCGGCCGGAGTGCGGTTTTTGTCCCCGCCAAGGCACAAAAAGGGGCGGGGATCAACCCCGCCCCTGGAATCTTCCTCGACAAGCCGCCAACGGGAGCCGACCGCTCCGGCCTGGCGATGGCCGCTCCCGACCCGTTTATGCCCGCCGCGGCTCGCGGCTACTTAATCATGACTTCGCGCAACAGGTCCAGGTTGTCCAGGGGCTATTACTCCGCCGCCTCGGCCTCCTGCCTCGGCGGCCCATCGCCGGCCGGTAGCAAGTCCCGGCCGGCTCCCCGGCCGCTGGCGCGGCCGGCCGGGCCATCCTGGCCCGGGTGACGCCGGGCCTGCCCCGCCCCTTACTTAATCATGACTTCGCGCAACAGGTCCAGGTTGTCCAGGCATTTGCCGGAACCTAAAACCACGGTGCTCAGCGGGTCCTCGGTGATGGTGATGGGCAGGCCCGTCTGCTCGGAGAGCAGGATGTTCAGGCCCTTCAAGAGCGCGCCGCCGCCGGTGAGCACGATGCCCCGGTCCACGATGTCGGCGGCCAGCTCGGGCGGGGTCTGCTCCAGCGCGATCTTCACCGTCTCCACGATGGTGTCTATCTGCTCGCTGATGGACTGGCGCACCTCGTCGGAGTCTATGACCAGGGTCTTGGGGATGCCCGTGACCAGGTCGCGCCCCTTGACCTCCAGGGTCTCCAGGTTCTCGCCCGGGCAGGCGTTGCCGATGGTGGTCTTTATCATCTCCGCCGTGCGCTCGCCGATGAGCAGGTTGTGCTGGCGCTTGATGTGCTGCAGGATGGACTCGTCCATCTTGTCGCCGCCCACGCGCACGCTTTTAGAGTAGACGATGCCGGCCAGGCTGATGACCGCCACCTCGGTGGTGCCGCCGCCGATGTCCACCACCATGTTGCTGGTGGGCTCGGTGATGGGCAGGCCCGCGCCGATGGCCGCGGCCATGGGCTCTTCTATAAGGTAGACCTCGCGGGCCCCGGCGCTCTCGGCGCTCTCGCGCACCGCCCGCTTCTCCACCTGGGTGATGCCGCTGGGCACGCTGATGATGATGCGCGGCCGGATGAGGTTGCGGCGGTGGTGCACCTTGCGAATGAAGTGCCTGAGCATGGCCTCGGTCACCTCGAAGTCGGCGATGACGCCGTCCTTCATGGGGCGGATGGCCACGATGTTGCCGGGGGTGCGCCCCAGCATCATCTTGGCCTCCTTGCCCACGGCTAAGACCCGGTTGCCGTAGCGGGCGTCCTTGCGCACCGCCACCACACTAGGCTCGCTCAGGACGATGCCCTTGCCCTTGACATAGACCAGGGTGTTGGCGGTGCCCAGGTCAATGGCCATGTCATTGCTGAACAGGCCGAGGATAGGGTCCAGCAGCATGCCGGCTCCTTTTTTGCGGTCAGGCCAGCCCGAAAGGGCGCCTCTTGGCGAGATGGCCCCGGCCAGCCCCCTAACCGATCAGTTTGGGCCGGCCAGACCAGGTGCTTCGCCGTGGGGGCGCCAGCCAGGACTAGCGGTGGTTGACTATGTGATGATCGGCAATAATTCCCGTGGCACAGCGTACCAGAGCCTCGCCCCGGCGGCAAGGCCTTCTTGGCCGGGGCCTGGCCGGGGCCACGGCTTTAACTCGCGGAAGGGTTTGACAGAATCTGGCCCCTGTGGTTAAATTCCATCCTTACCGAAGCCACCCGCTGCTGGCGTAGAGGCTGTAAACGCCGACACCAGGGTGTGCGTCAAGGGGCGCCCCGGGGCCGTTTATTGGTTAAGCGGCCGGTATTACTTGCTGATTGGCACGCGCCCCCTTAAGGCCTTTTTTTGCGCTCAGAGGTGAACCGATGTCCAAGCGTACCTTCCAGCCCAGTCTGACCAAGCGCTTTCGCACCCATGGCTTCCTGGTGCGCAGCCGCAGTACCGGCGGCCGCGCCGTGCTGGCCCGCCGCCGGGCCCGGGGACGCAAGCGGCTGGCCGTGTGACCGCCAGCGCCGGGGATGCCAGCGGGGGACCAGCGCTTCGAAAAACGGATGCGGCTACGCAAGCGGCCGCAGTTTCTGAGCCTGAGCCGGGCGCCGCGCCTACGCACCCAGCACTTCCTGTTCCTGTGGCAGCCCAACGGGCTAACCGTTTCGCGTCTGGGCATCACCGTCACCCGCAAGATCGCCCCGGCCGTGGGGCGCAACCGGATCAAGCGCCTCCTGCGGGAGGCCTTCCGCCGGGCGGGAGAGGCCTTGCCCAAGGGCCTGGACCTGGTGGCCGTGGCCCAGCGGGGCTCGCCGCTGTTGACCCAGGCCCAGGTGGTGGCCGAGTTCAGGCAGGCCCTACAGCGGCTGCCAGCGGCGGCGCGCAACCCGTCCCCGGCCTGAGCCTGCCGGTCAGGGCCGCCCGCCTATTGGTGCGCCTGTACCAGCTCACCCTGGCCCCCTACCTGGGCGGCCAGTGCCGCTTTTATCCCACATGCTCCCAGTACGCCCTGGACGCCCTGGCCATCCACGGCTTTTGGCGAGGCCTGGGCAAGTCCCTGGGCCGAGTGGCCAGGTGCCATCCCTGGCACCCGGGGGGTTACGATCCGGCCTGAAGCTTTAGGGCCGCCTTAGCGCGCGAGGAAGATTGAACCATGGATAACAAAAACATGATGCTGGCCGTGGTGCTCTCCATGGCCATCCTGTTGGCCTACACCACCTTCGTCGCCCCGCCGCCCGAGAAGTCGCCCACCCAGGTGGCCTCCCAGAAACAGGCCCAGAGCGCCGCCCAGCCGGCGGCGCCCGGCGCCCCCTCGGCCACGGCCCAGACCGCCAGCCCGGCCCCCGCCGCCCCGGTGGTGGGCCAGGCCCCCGACGTGGTGGTGAACACCCCCCTGTACCGGGCCGTGTTCAGCCAGAAGGGCGGCTCCCTGCGCCGGGTGATCCTCAAGAAGTTCACCCAGCAGCCCAAGGGCCAGGGCGGCGAGTACGTGCTCCTGGACCTGACCGGCAATGACCCCTACTCCCTGTCCTTGGGCCTGCCCGGCGTGGACCCGGCCCTGGACAAGCGCCTCTACGAACCCAACCTCAAGGAACTGAGCCTGGCCCCGGGCAACGCCCCCCAGTCCCTGGTCTTCAAGACCCAGAGCGCCGGGGTGACCGTGCTCAAGACCTACACCTTCAAGCCTGACACCTACGCCTTTGAGCTCAAGGTCAGCCTGACCAACCAGAGCGGCCAGAACCTGGAACTGACCCCCGAGCTCTCGCTTAGCGAGCACTCGGAAAAGTACAAAGTCAACGACTACGCCTTCACGGGCATGCTGGCCTGGCGCGACCGCCGCCTGGTGGAAGAGAGCTACAGCGACCTGGAGAAAAAGCCCGTGGCCAGCGGCAACATCCAGTGGATGGCCATGAGCATCCCCTACTTCATGGGCGTGGTGGCCCCCTTGGGCAACGAGGGCCAGACCCTCAAGCGCTCGGTGCGCGGGGCCACCGACAAGTCGGTCATGACCGCCACCCTGGTGGAGCCGGTGAGCAGCCTGGCCCCGGGCCAGGAGATAAGCCAGGCCTACCTGGTCTATTACGGCCCCCGGGACCTGGAACTGCTGGAGCCCCTGGGCCACGACCTGGACCGCGCCGTGGACTTCGGCTGGTTCGACATCATGGCCAAGCCCATGCTGGCGGCCCTGAACTTCTTCGAGCGCAACCTGGGCAACTACGGCATCGCCATCATCATCATCACCATCCTCATCAAGATACTCTTCTGGCCCCTGTCGCAGAAGAGCTACAAGTCCATGAAGAAGATGCAGGAACTCCAGCCCATGATGGCCAAGCTGCGCGAGCGCTACAAGGACGACAAGGCCAAGCAGCAGCAGGAGCTGATGCAGCTCTACAAGACCTACAAGGTCAACCCCATGGGCGGCTGCCTGCCCATGGTCTTGCAGATTCCCGTGTTTATCGCCTTCTACAAGGTGCTGGGCGCCTGCATCGAACTGCGGCACGCGCCCTTCTTCCTGTGGATCAACGACCTGTCCGCCCCGGACCGCCTGCCCATCGGCTTCGACATCCCCTACGTGGGCGCCGGCCTGCCGGTGCTGACCCTGCTCATGGGCGCCAGCATGTTCATCCAGCAGAAGATGACCCCCACCACCGGCGACCCCACCCAGGCCAAGATGATGCTCTTTTTGCCGGTGGTCTTCACCTTCATGTTCATCAACTTCCCCTCGGGCCTGGTGCTGTACTGGTTCATCAACAACATCCTGAGCATCGGTCAGCAGTACTGGACCAACCAGCAGCGGGCCAAGTAGGACCCCATGAGCGACTTCACGGAATTCGTGGGCAAGACCACCGAGGAGGCCCTGCAGAAGGCCACGGCCCACTTTGCCCTGCCGCTTAACCGCCTGGAGGTGGAGGTGGTCAGCGCCGGCTCCTCGGGGCTGTTTGGCTTCCTGGGGGCCAAGAAGGCCAAGGTGCGGGTGCGCCCCCTGGCCGGCTCGGGCCTGGAGGCCGAGATGGCCGAGCTGGCGGCGGTGGTCAGCGAAAACCACCGGCCCCGCGCTCCCCGGCCCTCCGCGGCCATGCAAAATCAACCGGCCCCGGCCAGACCCGCCCCACCGCCAGCCCCGGCGGGCAACGGCGGGCAGCCGGACCTGACCGTGATGCCGCCCATGCGCCCTCCCGCCCCGGGGCCGTCCGCCGGCCAGGACCCATCGGATATGACCGAGGTTCGCCAGGCGCGCCCCGCTCCCGAGGCATCGGTGGCCACGGCGCCGCCGCCCGCCAGCCCGGCCCCCCCGGAGAGCCCAGCGCTTCCCCGGGACCTGGCCTCGGCCGAGGCGGCGGAAGCCGAGGAGCCCGAGGAGGAGGCCGTCCCCGGCGCTGAGGACGAGGCCCCGCCCGACCAGCGCCTGGAGCAGGACCCCTTGGTGATCGCCCACGCCCGCGAGGTGCTGGAGCGCCTGGTGGCCCCCCTGGACGGCACGGCCCAGGTGACGGCGGTCAGCGGCTCCCAGGGCATCGAGCTGGCGGTGCAGGGCCAGGACGCTGGCGTGCTCATCGGCCGCCGGGGGCAGAACCTGGAGGCCTTGCAATACCTAGTCACCCGTATAGTTAGTCACCGCTGTGGCCGCCCGGTGCGCATCGTGGTGGATGCCGGCGAGTACCGCCGCCGCCGCCGCGAGTCCCTGGAGGACCTGGCCCAGCGCATGGCCCACAAGGCCCGCCAGACCGGCAAGCCGGTGGCCGTGGGCCCCCTCTCGGCCCAGGAGCGGCGGGTGGTGCACCTGACCCTCAAGGGCCAGGCGGGGCTCAGCACCAGCAGCCGGGGCCGCGGCGAACTCAAGAAGGTGGTCATCACGCCCAGCCGGCCGGGTGCCCCCGGCGGGGCATAACGGGCCGCGAGCCGCGGCTGGCATAAACGGGTCGGGTGGCGCCCTGGCGCTGGCGGGCCTTGCGGGCTCCCGTTGCGACGGTTTTGGCCTTTATGGTTTTCGGGGGGGCGGGGTTTATCCCCGCCCGTCTTGATTTACCTATCCGCAGGCTCACCCCACTGCCTCATGGCAACCTGGTCATTCACCCTGCCGGCTTAATATCAGAGGCAACCGTGTTATCATCACTTTGTCGGACGTCTGCCATTTAGGCCCGACCGCCACGCAGGGATAACCATGCCCCACCACCCCACAGCGCCTGCCCTGGCGGCGGCGGAAACCATCGCCGCCATCTCCACCCCTGGCGGCCAGGGCGGCATCGGCATCGTGCGCCTTTCCGGCGCCCAAGCCTGGGCGGTGGGCCTGGCTCTGTTCCGGCCTTCGCGCCCCCTGGCCGACTCCACTTGCCCTCCCCTGCGGCGCCTGCTCCATGGCCATGTGATTGACCCCTCAGGCGGCGAGCCCGTGGACGAGGTGCTCTGCGCCTTCTTCCAGGCCCCCCATAGCTACACCACAGAGGACAGCGTGGAGTTCCAGGGCCACGGCGGCCCGGCGGCCCTGGGCCGGGTGCTGGAGTTGGCCCTGGGCCAGGGCTGCCGCCTAGCCCGGCCGGGAGAGTTCACCCTGCGGGCCTATCTGGGCGGGCGTATCAGCTTGGACCAGGCCGAGGCCGTGGCCGGGCTCATCGCCGCCCAGGGGCGGACCGAGGCCCGCCTGGCCCTGGCCAGCCTGGCTGGCGGCCTGGGGGAGCGCCTGGGGCCGCCGCGCCAGGGACTGTTGGCCGTGGCCGCCGCCGCGGAGGCGGCCATAGACTTTCCCGAGGACTTGGCAGAGCTGGACGGCCCTGGTCTGGCCCAGGCCCTAGATGCCGAGGTGATCTCCCCCTTGGTCCGGTTGCTGGAGGAGCGGCGGCGGGGGCGGGTCTTTGCCGAGGGCGCGTGCGTGGTGCTGGCCGGCCGTCCCAACGTGGGCAAGTCCAGCCTGTTCAACGCCCTGCTGGGCCGCCAGCGGGCCATTGTCCACCACCTGGCCGGCACCACCCGCGACGCCCTGGAGGAGCCCCTGCTCCTGGAGGGCCTGGCCTGCCGCCTGGTGGACACGGCGTGCCTGGGGGTGGGCGCGGCCCGGGGCGCCTGCGCCGGCCTGGACGAGCTGGGCCGCCAGGCCGCCCGCCAGCGTTTGAGTCAGGCCGATCTCTCCCTGGTGGTGCTGGACGGCTCGGAGCCCCTGACCACCGAGGACCAGGAGGTGCTGGCCCAGGCCGCTGGCCGGCCCCGGCTGCTGGCGGTGAACAAGAGCGACCTGGACGCGGCCTGGGGCTTGGAGGAAGCTAGCCTGCCCTCCGGGGCGGCGGCCTTGCGGGTCAGCGCCCGCAGCGGCGCCGGCCTGGAGGAACTGGTGGCGGCCCTCAAGGCGGCGCTCACCGGCGGCCAGCCCGAGCCCCCGCCGGGCCAGGCCCTGGCCAACCAGCGCCAGGCCCTGGCCCTGGAGCGCAGCCTGGCCGCCGCCCGGCAGGCCGCGGGCCTGCTGGGCCGGACCGGCCCGGCGGTGGAGCTGGTCTCCCTGGAGTTGGGCGCGGCGCTCGCCGCCCTGGGAGAGGTTGACGGCCTGGGAGCGCCCGAAGAGGTGATCGAGGAGATATTCAGTAGGTTCTGCGTGGGGAAATGAAGGGGGTAGGGGCATGTTAACCCCGGACCAGTACGAGGACAAGGACAAGTTCTACGATCATCAGATGCAGCAGTACCTGCACTTCTGCCAAGCCACCCAAGAGCTTTTGCCCCGGCGCGAGCAGGTCAATCAGTTCTTTATCACGGTCATCGCCGGCCTGTTGGCCATCCTTGCCTGGGTCTTCAAGGAGGGGTTTGCCACCTGGCGCGCCCAGGCCCTGTGGGTGGGTCTAATTCTTTGCTTCGTGGGGTTGGGGCTCTGTGGCATCTGGTGGACCAAACTGGCCATGTACCGCCGGCTATCAGCGGCCCGATTCCAGGTGATCCATGACCTGGAAGACTCCTTGCCGGTTCCTCTCTACTACCGCGAGTGGCATCACCTGCAGAATCCCGGCACCATCACTCATGACTCCGATTCCCAAAAGCTCAAGCCGCGCTATAAAGGGCTAACTGTCGTCGAGCGCCTGGTTCCGCTCCTGCTTTGCCTGCCTTACCTGGTGCTGGCCGGGTTCATAGTGGCGCAACTGTTCTTCCCAGCCTCGCCGCGTAATTGGCCGGCACTTATACCAGTGCCCGTTCCCCTGCCATGACCTCCAACCCGCTACCCCCCGACCTGGCCGCCGCCTTGGAGGCTTATGCCCCCGGCCAGGCGGCGGGGCTTATCCCGCCCCTCACCCGCCCACCGGCTACGGCGACCAGCGGGGCGTCTGGGTGGGGCTCTTTCTGGACTCCCTGGCCCTCTTGCCCCACCTGCATGGCGCAAGCCTGCTGGACATCGGCTCCGGGGCCGGCTTCCCGGGGCTGGTCATCGCCCTGGCCCGGCCCGACATGGCCGTGACCCTCTTGGATGGCCGCGCCAAGCGCGTGAGCTTCCAGAAGCAGGCGGCGCGGCTGTTGGGCTTGAGCAACGTGGGCTGCGTGCAAGGCCGGGCCGGCGAGGGGGCCTTGCCCGGCCAGGCCTTCGATACCGTGACCGTCAAGGCCGTGGGTTCCCTGGGTCAGTCCCTGGCCCTGGCCCGGCCCTACCTGGCCCCCGGCGGGCGGGTGGTCCTGCCCCGGGGCTGGGCGGCGGGCCAGGAGGCCTCGGCCCTGGGGCTCACGGCGGTCTTCTACGAGCTTCCGCCCCCTGGCGGGCGGCGGGTGGTGGTGCTGGCCGGGTGAACCCCGCGCGGCCTAACCGCCCGCCTCGCCAGCGCAAGCCGCCCAGTTTCACGTGAAACAGCCGCCCGTGTACCCCCCCTGCCAGGGCTAGTGTCCCCTAGCCCGCAAAGCTAAAGCAAGGGCGGCGGGCCGGCCGGGCCCCGCCGCACTCTCTGGGAGCTGGCTGTTTCCCCGCCGCCCGGCGTTGACCGGGGGCTTCTCGCCCAGCATGGCCCCGCCAGCCGGCAGCCGCACCGTGAAGCAGGAGCCCTGGCCCAGGGCCGTGCCCACCTCGATGTCGCCGTCGTGCTGCTTGACGATGCCGAAGCTGATGGCCAGACCCAGGCCGGTGCCCCGGCCCTGGGCCTTGGTGGTGAAGAAGGGATCGAAGATGCGCCGGGCCACGTCCTCGGTCATGCCCGGTCCGTTGTCCTGGAAGCTGACCCGAATCTGCCCGGCCTGGCGGTCCAGGCGGGTGGTCAGGGTCAGCACGCCCTGGCCCTCCATGGCCTCGGCGGCGTTGATGAGCAGGTTCAAAAAGACCTGCTCCAGTTTGGCCCGCTGGCCGTAGAAATAGGGCAGCTCCGGCTCCAGGTCCTGGACCACCCGCACGCCATGCATGATGACGTGCCCCTCCATGAGGCTCAGCATCTCGCGCAACACCTGGTTCAGGTCCATGGCTTGGCGCTCTGGCGTGTCCTGGCGGGCGAAGTCCAAGAGCCCGCGCACGATGACCTTGCAGCGGTCGGTGAGCGCGATGATCTTTTGGGCCGTGGCCTGCAAGGGGCTTTGCCTTCCCAGGTCCTCGGCCAGCAGGTGGGCGTAGGTAAGTATGCCGCCCAAGGGGTTGTTCACCTCGTGGGCGATGTCAAAGGCCAGCTTGCCGGTGGCGGCCAGGCGCTCGGAACGGATGAGTTGCTCCTCCATCTGCTTGCGGTAGGTGACGTCGCGCACGGTAAACAGCATGGCCCGCCGGCCCTGGTAGTAGGCCGGGGCGGTGTTCATCTCCAGGTCAAAGGCCGTCTCGCCCCGAGTGCCCTGGCCCTCGAACAGGGGCGATACCCCCTGCCCCGCCAGGTCGCGGCTCCATTGCAGATAGGCCCGCCGGCTGGCCGGGGCCATCAGCTCCAACAGGTCGCCAGGGGCCTCCAACAGGTCGGCCAAGCCGAACATCTCCAGGAAGGGCCGGTTGGCGAAGACGAAGCGCCGGCCATCGTGCAGGGCGATGCCCTCGCGGTAGGCCTCCACCAGGCTGCGGTACAGGGACTCGCTCTCGGCCAACTGGCTTTCCAGGGCCTTCTGGTTGGTCATGTCCAGGATGGCCTCCACGGCGCCGACCATCTGCCCCTGGGGGTCGCGCAAGGCCCCGGCCATGATGAACAGGTCGCGCAGGCGGCCGCCCACCTCCAACCGGGCCTGGGCCTCCCAGGCGTCGGCCGAGAGGGTGGAGCGCCGCAGCCGCTCCTGGCTGTAGTAGCGCAAGAGCCTCTGCCAGTCGTCCTCCACCACCAGGTCGGCCAGGGATATGCCGGGAGGTCGGTTGAAGACCTTCCAGGTATTGGTGGTGCCCAATATCTGGGACTTGGGCACCCCGGTGAGCTCGGTGCAGGCCCGGTTCCAGTGCAGCACCCGGTGGTCCTGGTCCACCACGAAGACGGCCACGGGCATGGCCTCCAGGATGGCCTCCACCAGCCAGCGCTGGCGGGCGGCCTGGGCCTCGCCCCATTTGCGGTGGGTGATGTCCTTGATGATGCCCTCGTAGCCCACCACCTCGCCGTTTTGCCCCCGCCGCACCTGGCTGGTGATGCTCACCTCCATGGGGGTGCCGTCGCGGTGCTTGAAGGTGACCTCGTAGTCCTTGACAAAGCCATCCTTCTCGATGGCCGTGGTGAAGGCCTGGCGGTCCTCGGGGTTGATGTAGGCCGCCCGCGCCGAGTCGGGCACCGCCAGCAGTTGGGCCTCGCTGTCGTAGCCCAGCATGCGCACCCCCGCCGGGTTGACCCGCTCCCAGCGGCCCTCGCGGGTGGACAGGTAGATCATGTCCTGGGAATTTATGAAGATTCTCTCGTAGTCCACCGAGCGGCTGGCGGCCTGGCGCTGCAAGAGGATATTGTCCAAGGCCAGGGAGAGGCAGCCGGCCAGGGCGTTGGTCAGGCCGGCGGACCAGCCCGGTCCCTGCCCCAGAACCCACAGCACCAGGCCGTGGCCCTCCTCCCAGGACAGGGGCCACAAGGCCCGCCAGTTCTGTGTCCCCGCCAGCTCCAGCAGGCGGTTGAGTTCCGGCCAGGGGGAGTCCAAGGCCTGGGCCGGCCTGAGCACATGGTGCCCCAGGCGGGCCAGCCAGGGTTCCAGATGGTGCGGCGCCGACTGGGCCAGGCGGCGCAGGTGGCTGCCGGCCTCGTGGCTCAGTCCCCGGCTGGGGCTGGCGATGAGACGGCCATCGCCCTCCCAGAGGCACAGGCCCCCGCCCCTGGCCGCCAGGGCGGGCAGGGCCTTGGCCAGCGGGTTGCGCAGTTGCTTGGTGTGGGGGCCTCCCCGGCGGGCCAGCACCGGCGCCAAAGCCGCCAGCAGGCCGCCCACCAGGGCGACTTCGTGGCTATTGTGTTGTTTTTGTTGCTTTTCTGGCATTTGACCACCCCTGGTCCATGTTACAACGGCACGAACAGGCACTCAAGCCGTTTTACGGGGGATATGCACGGCGGGCGGGGATAAACCCCGCCCCTACATTAAGACAGCGTGAAGATTGTCTTTTCTTGATGTAGGGGCGTGGTTTATCCTCGCCCACGCTTTGACTTTTTGGCGGAAGCTGCTCTCGGAGCCGTCACTCCACGGGTTGCAGCAGGCCCCCTTGCAGGCGGTAGAGTTCCTGGCAGTTGCGGCGCAGGAAGGCGCGGTCATGGGAGATGATGGCCCAGGTCTGGGCGGTGCCTTGCAACACCCCTTCCAGGCGGGCCTCGGTCTCGGGGTCCAGGCCGTTGGTGGGCTCGTCCAGCAGGAGCAGGTCGGGCTGCATGGCCAGCACCGTGGCCAGGGAGACCAGGCGTTTCTCGCCGCCACTGAGGTGGTAGGTGACCCGCTCCTCAAACCCCCTGAGGCCCAGCATTTCCAGGGTGTCGGCCACCAGGTGGCGCACCTGGTGCTTGTCCCGCCCCTGGTTCAGGGGACCAAAGGCCACGTCCTCCAGCACCGTGGGCGAGAAGAGTTGGTCATCGGGGTCCTGGAAGCAGAACCCCATGCGGGTGCGCACCTGGCGGAATTCCTTCTCGCTGCCGCGTTGCGAACCCAAGGCCCAGACCTGCCCGGCCTGGGGGGTAAGAAGGCCCATGGCCAGGAGGAACAGGGTGGACTTGCCGGCCCCGTTGGGACCCAGGATGCCCACCCGCTGGCCCTGGGACAGGGTGAAGTCCAGGCCCTGGAAGATGGGCGGCCTTCCGTGATAGCCGTAGTGTATGCCCGTTAGCCGCAGCATTTCCATCAAAGGCCGGCCTTTCCCAGGAGCAAGAGCCCCAGCAGCATCCCCAACCAGCCGGCGCAAAAAATGGTGTCCCGCCGCTGCCAGGCGAAGTGGTCCAGCACCCAGTAAGTACCGTCGAAGCCCCGGCAGAGCATGGCCTGATAGACCCGCTCGGCCCGGTCGTAGGAGCGCACCAAGAGCATACCCAAGAGGTGGGCGTAGGTACGGTAGGTGTGCCAGTTGCTGCCCGGCACGAAGCCGCGCACCTTTAGGCCCCAGTCCAGGCGGTGATACTCCCGGTGCAGCACGTGCAGGTATCTATAGAAGAAAAAGAAGATTTGCAGGAGTTTCTGGGGGGCGCGCCAGTGGGCCAAGGCGTGGAACACCTGGTTGATGGGACTGGTGGCCACCAGGGCCATGAGGGCCAGGGCCAGGGCGTTGCCCTTGAGGGTGATGACCAGGGCCAAGTCCAGCCCATGGGGATTGACCGCCAGGCCCAGGCCCAGCCAACCCGGTGACTCCACCACCTGCCAGGGAAGCAGCACCCAGAGCATGGCCATGAAGGCGTTGACCGCCAGCAGACGCTTGAGCACCTCCCAGGGGCGCAGCCGGGCCGTAAGCACCGCCGCCAGTGACACCCCCAGGCCGGTCCAGAGCATGGCCCAGGCCTGTCCCAGGGCCAGGAGCAGGCTGAAGGCCAAAGCCGCCGCCAGCTTGCCCCGGGGGTCCAACCGGTGCAGGGGGGAATGACCGTGGGCGAAGGTTTCTAGGTGCACCAGGACACCAGGGGAAGGTCTACGAGTCTAATCATTGGCCACGCCAATTCTTTCCGCCGTGTACCATGGGTGTCACTTCTGCCCACGGGCCTTGAGGTAGGCGGCCAAGCCCATCAGGCCCAGTATGTACCCCAGCCCGCCCACCACGTCGGACAGGCTTACGCCTCGTTCCGCCCCCACTTTGGCCACCTGGGCGGTCAGGGGTTGCAGGCGCTGGTCCAGCAGGCGACCCAGGCGCTCCTCCAGGTCCGCCGGCAACTTGGCGGCATCGCTGGCCCCCGCTTGCGCCGGTGTACCAGGGGTCTGGGCGGCTGGCGCCGGGGCCGCGGCCCCACCCAGTTCCCCCGCCCCCAGGGTGTACTCCCCCTGATGACCCTGCCCTGCCTTGAGCACCACCCGCAGGGGACCGGTGGCATTGGCCGGCTTGTCCAGACTGAAGAGTCCCTCGGTGCTGGTCTGGGTGGAACCCAGCACCCGGCCCTGGCTGTCCACGATCTCCACGGCCGCGTCCTGGGTCTTGTCCCCCCCGGGGAAGTAGCCCTCGCCCTTGATGCGCCCCTCCTCAACGTAGGCAAAGACGTTCACCTTGTGGGCCTGGGCCAGACCGGGGGCCAGGGCCAGCGTGACCAGGGCCAGCAGCAGCAGCAGGGTCCACCCCGGGGTCAGTGTTGTTTTTATTCGTGATTCATACATGTTGTTCCCCTGCCCTCCCGGTGCCGCCCGGTGCCGGATATCGAGCGCGCACCTCTGCCTTAGGCCATGCCCAGCATGGCTGGCCGCACTCGCCGCAAAAAACCCACCGTGGCGGCGGTGATGACACCCTCCAGCACCATCACCGGTAGGTGGGCCACCACCACCAGGCGGGCCATGGGCAGGAACTCCTCTCCGGCGGTTTGGAGACTAGCGGCGCCCCAGGGTGGTGAGGCCCCCGAACTGGAAGAGCACCGCTTGCAGGGCCAGGGCCACCAAGAGGGCCGGGAAGGCCCCCCAGCCCAGGAGCAGACCCAAAAGACCGTTGAGCACCAGGTGGGCCTTGGCCGGCCCGATGGGCACGCTCACCAGCGAGGCCACAAAAAAGGCCGCCGCCAGGATGGCCACCTTGGGCAGTTGGTTGTAGTCCAGCTTCTTGAGCCCCACGGCCACCCCGGCCAGGCTAAGGCCCGTGCCGGCCGCCAGCACGGCCCCGCTAAGTACGCCCTCGGAGATATGCATGTCTCTATCTTCTCTCCGGCGAGGGCTAGAGGCGCCCCCGCCGCGCGGTTCAGGACCCTACTTCACGGGATGGGCGTAGAGCCACAGCACCCCGCCGATCTCCACCTTCTTGTCCTTGCCGTCCTTCTTGATCTTCTGCTCGCCCTCGCTCAGGGCCGCGAAGCCCCACCAGCCCGGCCAGGGCATGGTCCAGGTGAAGAGCCCCTGCTTGTCGGTCTTGACCACCTGGGCCACGTAGGCGTCCCCAGGCGCCTGGCGATGGCCGTCGTGGTTGAAAAACTCCACCTCCACCTCGGCCTCGGCCAGGGGCTTGCCCTTCTTGAGCACCTGTCCGGTGAAACTGTTGCCGGCGTAGAGCCCGTAGGGCCGAGTCAGGGGCAATATCTCCAGGGGCTGACCCACGGGCTTGTCCCAGCCCTCTTGCCGGTTGAGCACCCCCACCACGGTCTTGGTGTAGTGGATGATGTACTTGTCCTCGGCCGGCTCGAAGTAGGGCGGCGGCGTGAGGTAGAACAGGTAGTCGCCGGGCCTCTTGATATCCAGGCTGGCGGCCCAGGTGCTTTTCTCCTGGGTCTTCTGGGCCTGCAAGGCCGGCAGCAGGTCGTGCTTCTTGCCGTCCAGCACATAGCCGGCCTCCTGGGGCCGTCCCAACTCCAGGCCCTGGTTCTCCATGGGGTGCCAGAAGCGGTACTGCAAGGCCAGGGTCTTGGGGTCGTCCTTTTCCAGCACGCTACGTTGTGGAATTATCATTCCGAAGTGGGCCGCCGCCGGGCTGGCGGCCAGCAGGCCGGTGACGATGAGCATGGTCAAGACCAGACGTTTCATATAATCCTCCTGGCATTGCATTTGAAGATTGGCCGTGGCCCGCAAAAAAGCCACGACCGCCGGACGCCGGTTTAGGGGCGCCTGAGCGGTCTTCCTGACCGTCCTTCAGTTATGCATGGCTTCGCCGGCGGCTAGGGGCCGCCTGGCCTCGCGGCCGGGGAGGATCTTCTTGACCCTTGATTAGCGTCAATATCCGTCAGAGCACCAGCCCTGTCAAGGGGTTTGGCTTATCGCCAAACATAGCGCCTTGCCATTGCAAGACGGGCGGGGATAAACCCCGCCCCTACGAAATCCGTTGAAAATACGGCCTTTTCTTCGTAGGGGCGGGGTTTATCCCCGCCCGCGTTTTGTCTTTTCAGGAAAACCACAGGCCTGGGGTGAACTTGTTGTTACCCCTCCACCAGGCTGAACAGAGGCTCGGCCTTGGTCAAAATCTTCTGGGTCTCCTCCAAAAGCTGATCCATCTTGGCCGGGGTGATGGCTAGATCAAACAACACCGTGGTGGGCAACTGGGCCTTGCGCTCGTCAAAGCCACAGCCCATGCCGCAGCGGATGACCAGGTGGTTGGCCAGGGCGATGAGGTTGGCGTAGAGGCGGTTGGGGCTGGCCTTCTGGGGCTCGTGGTGAAAGAAGATGCCGCCCTGGATAGTCTCGCTCAGGTGCCACTTGCGGGCGGCCAGGCCGCCCATGATGGCGTGATCCACGCCCAGCACCTCGCGCTCGGCGTCGGCTGGCGGCCAGTTATTGTTGACGATCAGATTGCCTATGGCCGCCAGATCCTGGGCCAGAAAGGTGCTCAGGATCAGCTTGCCCACGTCGTGCAAGAGGGCCGCGGTGTAGACTTCGGCCGGGGCGGGCACGGCCCTGAGCTGGGCCAGGCGCCGGGCCACCAGGGCCGAGGCCAGGCTGTGCCGCCAAAGTTGGCTGGGTTCGGCGTTGTAGCCGGCCAGGTAGGAATTGAACATGGGCACCACCCCTGAGTTCAGGGTGATGTCCACGAGGTTCTGCACGCCGATGCGGGTCAGGGCCTGGTCCAGGGTGGAGATCTTGCGCCCCAGGCCGAAGTAGGCCGAGTTGGCCCGGCGCAGCACGTTGGCCGTCACCCCGGGGTCCAGGCTCACCACGGCCACCAGCTCGTTGGTGGCGAAATCGGGGTTGGCGGTGATCTCCAGCACCTGGTTGACCACCCCCGGCAGGGCCGGCAGGCGGTCCAGGTCCTGCACGATTTTCTTGACGCGGCTGGTCTTGTCCATGTCCCCTGAAACCTCGCGGCCGGCGTGCTGTAGGCCAATGGCTGTTCGACTCAGCCATGATATCACAGATTTTGGCCACCTCCCCCGTCAATCCCGCCGGCTGCTATGCAGGCCCGGAGCGCCGAGCCTGGCGGCGGCGCCACAGCCAGGCGTAGCCCAGCAGGTTCAAGGCGGCCCAGGCCCCGCCGGCCAGGCGCAGCCAAATCTCGGGTAGGCGAAGGTAGACCAGGCGGTCCACGTATACAAAGAGGAAGGAGCCGGAATAGGCCGGGGCCGCCGGGTCCTGGGAGCGCAGCCAATACTCCAGCAGGGTCAGCGGGCAGTACCATCCCCCCAGGTTGAGCACCAGCACCACCAGCAGGGAGCCCAGGTGGGGCCAGGCCAGCCAGGGCCGGCGCCGGGCCAACGGCAGGCCCGCCAGGATGAAGACTATCCAGGCGAAATGGACCAGCATCACCAGGTCGGCCAAGAGGCGTTGGTTCATGGGCCTCCAAGACAAGGGCCGCCGGGGTTTGGGGGGGCCGGCCCGGAGGCGGGCCGCCTGGCGGGGCTTCGCCCCCTATGGTAGCATGCCGCCATGCCAGATCCTCTATTGGTAATAGGCGCCGGCTTGGCCGGCTGCGAGGCGGCCCTGGCCGCCGCCGCTCAGGGCGTGCCGGTTTTGGTCAGGGAGATGAAGCCTCTGGCCTATACGCCCGCCCACCACTCGCCGCTGATGGGCGAGCTGGTCTGCTCCAATTCCCTGCGCTCCGACGACCCCACCAGCGCCGTGGGGCTATTGAAGCTGGAGATGAGCCTCCTGGGCTCGGCGGTGATGCGGGCGGCCCGGGCCACGGCGGTGGGCGCGGGCAAGGCCCTGGCCGTGGACCGCCAGGCCTTCGCCGCTCTGCTGGACCAAGCCCTGCGTGGCCACCCTCTCATAACCCTGGAGAGCGTGGCCGTGGCCGAGCTACCCCGGGAGGGCCTGTGCGTGCTGGCCAGCGGACCCCTCACCACCCCGGAGCTGGCCGCCGACCTTGCCCGCCTCACCGGCCAGGAGGGCCTGCACTTCTACGACGCCATCGCCCCCATCGTCAGCGCCGACTCGGTGGACATGGCCCACGCCTTCTGGGCCGACCGCTACGCCGACGGCGAGGGGGACTACCTCAACTGCCCCTTGAGCAAGGAAGAGTGGCAGGCCTTTTACCAGGCCCTGACCACGGCGGATCAGGTGCCCCTCAAGGACTTCGAGAACCCCCGCTTCTTCGAGGGCTGCCTGCCCATCGAGGTCATGGCCGGCCGGGGCGAGAAGACCCTGCTCTTCGGACCCATGAAGCCGGTGGGCCTGGTGGACCCGGCCACGGGCCGCCGGCCCCACGCCGTGGTGCAGTTGCGCAAGGAGGACCACGAGGGTAGGCTGCTCAACCTGGTCGGCTTCCAGACCAAGCTTACCCACCCAGCCCAGGAGCGGGTGTTCCGCCTCATCCCCGCCCTGGCTTCTTGCGAGTTCGCCCGCCTGGGCTCCATCCACCGCAACACCTTCATTGACGCCCCCCGGGTACTCACCCCGGACCTGCGCCTGGTTTCGGCCCCCCAGGTCTACGTGGCCGGCCAGCTCTCGGGGGTGGAAGGCTACGTGGAAAGCGCCGCCAGCGGTCTCCTGTGCGGCCTCAACGCCGGACGCCGCGCCCGAGGCCTGGAACCCCTGTTGCCCCCCCCCACCACCGCCCTGGGCGGTCTCCTCGGTCACCTGGGGAACACCGTAACCAAGGACTTCCAGCCCAGCAACGTCAATATGGGCCTTTTGCCCCCCCTACCCCCCTCGCCCCAGCGCCTCTCCAAGAAGCAGCGCGGGGTGGAACTGGCCCGCCGCGCCCTGGCGGACCTGCTGGCCTGGATGGAGCAATCCGGCCTGACACCGGCCATGCAGCCGCCCAGCCTCTAGCCGCCAGGCCCACTAGCCTCCGCTTGGCCGCCAGTAGGCTAAGCGCCCCAGGCGTACTAGTAATGGTTCCGGTTATGGGGGTTTTCCATACAAAAATATTAAGAAGCGTAACCCGTAGGCCAGCCGGGCGCCAGCGGTTCCCCCGGTGAATACCGATTTATTTTGGCTTTGTTTTCCATGTCTTGCCCTTTGGCGACCCGTAAAGGCCGCCCAGGGCCGCGCCCATGAGGGTAGCCCGGAGGCGCGGGGTTCTGGCCGGTGCCGCCTTGGCGGCGGTCCAATGGCTTAAATTGGTAGGGGTTGACGGTTTTGGCGGGGCGGGCCAGGCTGGTCCGGCCCGGCTCCCGATGGAGCCAGCGGGATAACCCAGCGCGCCCCGGTGCCCGGGTTGGCAAATCGGGTCGGGTGGGGTTGCCATCCTGGCCTAGCCTGACGGCTCCCGGTGGAGCCAGTGGAATAACCCAGCGCGCCCCGGTGCCCGGGCTGCCGCAACGTGTCGGGTAAGGCTACCGTCAAAACCGAGCCGGACGGCTACCGGTGGGGCCATGGCGACGGCGGGTTACGCTTTGCTAACCCGCCCTACTCTTGCGTTATGGTACGGCCTATCAGCGGGAGCCGATAGCCCTGGCCATGGCAGCGGCATCACCCGACCCGTATAAGCCCCGTGGGGGGCACCCCACCTCACCCGACCCGTTTACGCCCGCCGCGGCTCGCGGCCTATAGGAGCGCCGCCTCCAGGTCGTAGGCGTGGGCCTTGGTGACCCGGCAGCGCGCCAGGCTGCCGGGCGCGGCCTGGCCGTCGGTGATGATGACCTCGCCGTCCACCTCCGGGGCCTGGCGGGCCAGGCGGCCCAGACCCAGCAACTCGCTCTCCGGGTGAGGCCCCAGCACCAGGATTTCAAACTCCCGGCCCTTGAGGGCCTTTTGCTTGGCCCGGCTCACGGCCTTCTGGGCGGCCATGATCTGGCGGCGGCGGGCGGCCCCCAGCTTGGCTGGTGGGGCCGGTAGCCGGGCGCTCTTGGTGCCGGCCTCGGGCTGATAGGCAAAACAGCCCAGGTGGTCGAAGCCGGCCTCGGTCACGAACTCCAGCAGCTCTGTGAACTCAGCTTCACCTTCGCCGGGGTGCCCCACCAAGAGCGTGGTGCGCAAAACCGCCCCTGGAACGGCCTGCCGTATGTCGGACAACAGCGCCCGCAGCTCGACCCCCGAGCGCCTGCGGCCCATAGCCCTGAGCACCGGGTCGCTGATGTGCTGCAAGGGCAAATCAAAATACGGGAGCACCTTGGGGGTGCGGGCCATGACCTGGATAAGCTGATTTTCCAGGCTATCCGGACTAAGATAGAGTAATCTTATCCACGAGAGTGCACCTATGTTGGCCAGCTCGGGCAGGAGCGCTGCCAAGCTGGCGCCCGCGCCCAGGTCCTTGCCGTAGGAGCAGAGGTCCTGGGCCACCAGGTTAAGCTCGCGCGCGCCGGCCTCGGCCAGGCGCCGGGCCTCGGCCAAGACGTCGTCCAGGGGGCGCGAGCGAAACCTCCCCCGGATGCGGGGGATGGTGCAAAATGCGCAGTTGTGTTCACACCCATCGCCCAGGCGCAGATAGGCCCAGCCAGGCCCGGTGGAGAGCGCCCGTGGCTGGCCAAAGCCGAAGACCTCCCGGGGTGTCGAGATGGCCAGGCGCTCCCTGGGCGGGCTGGCCAAGTGCTCCAAGAGGCGCGTGGCCTCGCCCGGACCCACCAGCAGGTCCACCTCGGGCAGATTTTTGCCCAGCTTCTTACCGTAGCGCCCCACCAGGCAGCCCACCACGGCCAGGCGCTGGCCGGGTCGCTTGCCCTCGGCCAACTCCAGGATGGCCGCGATGTTCTCCTGCACCGCCGGCTTGATGAACCCGCAGGTGTTGACCAGCAGAAGCTCGGCCTCTTCGGGCTGGGCCACGCCCTGCCAGCCGGCGGCCATGAGCATCCCGGCCAGGTGCTCGCCCTCCACCTGGTTCTTGGCGCAGCCCAGGTTCAATAAATAATAGTTAGCCATGAACGACCCTCGGCCCTCAATCCGCGAAGCTCATTATCACCCGCTGGTCCATAAGGTACAGCACGCCCAGGTTGAAGGCCAGGGCCGCGCAGGCCAGGACCGCCAAGGCCCAGGCCGGCGGCGCTGGCCTGGTGGCCCGGCGGTGGTCGCCGGCCTGCCAGCCCCGCCCCCCGCGCAACAGGCTCAAGGCGCTCATGGCCACGTGGCACTCCACGGCAAAGGCGGGAAAGCCCAGGTAGCCGGCCAGCGGCATGGCGAAGAGCTTGGGCTCGTTGAGCCAAGGCAGGGTGTAGACCCAGCGCGCGCTGCTGAGGAAGTTCTGCGACTCCCACAAAAGCCCGCAGATGGCCCCCGCCAGCAGCAGCCGGCAGAAGACCGCCAGGTCGCCGGCCTGCCAGTCGCGCATCAGGCTGGGCGCCCCCAGGCGATGATTCAGGGGCTCCAGCAGAAAGACCAGCGCGCCCCACACCAGGGGGAAAAACAGCCCCGGCCAGAGCAGCGGCAGCAGCAGCATTAGTCCACCCGTGGCGTAAAACCAGGGATACCATCCCGTGCCCGCCGCCAAGGGCCGCGCCCGCACCTGCCCCAGCACCCCCCAAGACGTGAGCAATTCATAGGTCACCAACACCCCGGGCAGCACCGTGGCAAAGGCCACATGCGCCCCCAGCCAGCGCAGCCAGGTTATGCGCGCCACGCCCTCGTAGTGCCAGTTGTTTAGCGCCGCCAGGTTGACCAGCTCGAAGAAAAACCAAAAAGAGGTAGAAGCGAAGGCCATGAAGGCGAAGGCCTTTTGCCGGTCCCAGAGCAGGGAGTTGCCGGTGCGGCTCTTTACCAGGCCGTCGGCGAAGATGATGTAGCCCCACCAGGCCATCTGGTAGAACCACAGCCGCGCCCAGCCCACCCCGGCCAGGGAGTTCCAGGCGGCCAAGAGCCACAGGGCCAGGCCCAGGAGGGCGTGTGAGTGGGTTGAACGATTCATTTTATAATTAGCGAACTGCTGTTTAAGGTTGACAATAACCTGTTTTGGGTTATATTGGCGTCATGAGACCACTTCCACTCTTTAATAAAGAACTTCGCCAAGCCCCTGATCCCGACACTAAGGATTCTCGAAAGAGAACACAAGGTGGCGAAGTTAGCTCTGATGTACTGTTGTCTGCCCATGTAGGGGGCAACTCCGATATTTTTGCGAAAATCCTAGCGTTACACGTACCAGACGGATCTATCGTCGCAGATGTCACCTATGGTAGCGGAGTATTCTGGAAAAAGGTTGACATCGCGCGCTATATTTTAAAGGCTACCGACATTGCAATCGGAATTGATTGCCGTGATTTGCCCTATGAAAGCGGAACCATTGACTGTGTAGTCTTAGATCCGCCATACATGGAAGGTTTCTTTCGTAAATCACCTGAGCACAAAGCCGGCCAAGGTACCCACAGCGCTTTCAAGAATTATTATTCGAACGGCGACGAAGAGTCCAGCGGACCCAAATGGCATGCGGCAGTTAGAGATTTATACCGTCGCGCCGGCGTAGAAGCGATGCGTGTCTTACGCGAGAATGGCGTCCTAATTGTCAAGTGCCAAGATGAGGTTTCAGCCAACCACCAGTTCTTGACACATGTTGAAATTATTATTGATTATGAGCTATTAGGTTTCTATCCCAAAGACCTTTTTGTTGTTGTGAGATGTAACCGTCCAGTGATTACCAGACTGATAAAGCAGGTCCACGCAAGAAAAAATCATAGCTACTTTTTGGTATTTATAAAAAAACCCAAAAGGCGTTCTTCCGCTTAAACTCATACCTTCTCCGTGGCTAACTCTTCTAATAAGTGCGTTGGGTCAGCATAAAATGGAGGTTCGGGTGGCCAAGATACTTCTATCAAAGTAGCCAAGAGATGATCTCTTTGGTATTCAGTATACTTACTAAATCTACTATGCGGCAACTCTTGGTTCTTTGCAAACGCAAACCGCCATTTTTCCCCAAACGCGTAAAGATTAACCGCCAACAGGTCGAATTCTCCCACCAACAAGCACGTAGTATTAAGTTTTTCTCCGTTGGGAAGCCCTACTGGTCTTTTATCGCTAGCATCAACTTGTGTTTTCCCTGTCCACCTATCTTCTCCTAGGTATTTCACTGTTGCTGTCTGCAATGACTTCACTTCAACAATAATCCGTTGGCCATTATACAAAATAATGCGGTCACCCTTGCTTTTTCTATCATGATCATCTGATTTGCTTAAGTCTTGTATATTGTTAACTTCTAGCCAATCTTGAAATTTCTTTTCAGCAACATACCCCAGCATAACTCCACGCAAGCTAGGGTTATTATCCACTAAAACACTTAACTCTTCAGCCGTAATCCCCCACCTATCCAATATATTTCTTCGGTTCATTCTGTTTCCTCTTCTAATTCCCTAATTACATCTACGGGATCAACATCTAAGGCTTTGGCGATGCTCAAAAATTCCACTAAGTCCAACCGCCTTTCTCCGCGCTCATACTTGGACACAAAAGATTGAGGGCGACCCAGTTTATATGCGACGTCGGCCTGCGTAACGCCTCTCTGCTTCCTCAGCAGGATGAGTGTTTGCCGAAATCTGTCATATTTAAGGGTAAAGGCTGACTTAGTCATGGTGGAAATATAAACCCCAATCTAGGTTATCCCAAATCAGGTTTTCACCAGGTGCTACTATGCTCTACGGTGCATTTCTTTAACCATGTTCGAATTAGCTAATTAACTTGCAAATCTCGAGATTTAAGTCATAATTTAGCAGTTTAGGACCATCCCTCGGCCAAGGATATACCATGACCCCCGACCAGAGCAGCTATACCGCCGATAAGATCAAGGTTCTCGAAGGCCTGGACGCGGTGCGCAAGCGCCCGGCG
>JACQYR010000193.1 GCA_016208115.1 Desulfarculus sp. | reverse complement strand
ACCTCGGTGGTGGAGAAGATAGACCGCGGCGAGGGCTCCATCGGCGCCCTGGTCAACGAGCGCAACACCGTGGACGACCTGAACTCCACCCTGGCCTCGCTCAAGCAGATTTCCAAGCGCATCGAGGACGGCAAGGGCACCATCGGCCGCCTGGTCAACGACGACAGCACGGTGACCAAGATTGACGATGCGCTCACCGGCATCAATGACTACCTCTCGCGCGCCGACGCCTGGCGGGTGTACGTGGACTACCGGGGCGAGTACCTGTTCCGCGAATCGGCCCTGAAGAGTACCCTGAACCTGCGCCTGCAACCCAAGGCCGACAAGTTCTACCTGCTGGGCATCGTGGACGACCCGGTGGGCAAGCGCACCGACAAGGAATACACCACCACCACCTACGCCAATGGCACCAGCAGCCAGACCAAGGTCAAGACCACCACCATTGACAAGGACGATCTGAAGTTCAACGCCCAGATCGGCAAGCGCTGGTACGACCTGACCCTGCGCGGCGGTCTGTTGGCCAGCAAGGGCGGCCTGGGCCTGGACTACCACCTGTTCAAGGACCAGCTCACCCTGACCTTCGAGGCCAACGACTTCCGCGTGGACACCCGGCCCCACCTCAAGGCGGCGGCGGACTACAAGTTCTGGAAGTACTTCTACGTCACCGCCGGCGTGGACGACTTCATCAGCGAGGACGACCACGCCACCTTCTTCGCCGGCGCGGGCCTGACCTTCTACGACGACGACCTCAAGTTCCTGCTGACCAACGCGCCCAAGCCCTAGGGGGCGCGGGCGCGGCCCCCAGGGGGAGAGGCCCATGGACTACAAGCTCATCGCCGTGGCCACCGATTTCTCGCCCGGGGCCATGACCGCCTTTGACACCGCCCTGGGCCTGGCCCGTCAGACCGGCGCGGGGCTCCTGGTGGTGCACGTCATACCGCCCCTGATAACCCCCAGCCCCCTCTTGGACGACCTGACGGTCAGCCAGATGACCATGCAATTGCGCCAGGACCTCAGCGACTCGGCCCAGCGCGAGATACAGACCCGCTACCTGGACAAGGCCCAGGGCCTCAAGGCCGAGGCCGTCATCCTGGAGGGCGACCCCAGCCGGGAGCTGATCGCCCTGGTCAGCCAGCGCGGGGTGGACCTGCTGGTGGTGGGGGCCACCGGGCTCTCGGGCCTGGCCGAGGTCTTTTTTGGCTCCGTGGCCGCCAAGGCCGTGCGCCGCTGCCCCTGCTCGGTGATGGTGGTGCGCCCCCGCCCCGCCCCGACCCAGGCCTAGGCCTTCTTACCGCCCTGGCGCCGGGGCCGCGCTGGGGGTATAACTGCCAGCATGCAGGATTTATTCAGCAAGATACAACAGGAGTTGGCTGCGGGCCGGGGCCTGTGCCTGGCCACCATCGTGGGGCAGATGGGCTCGGCCCCGCGCTCGGTGGGCACCAGCTTTTTGGTGCTGGAGGACGGCGGCATCTGGGGCACCATCGGTGGCGGGCTTTTGGAGGCCCAGGTCATGGAGGCCGCCGGCCAGGCCCTGGGTCACGGGCGCGCCCAGTTTCTGGAGTTCCACCTGAGCGGCCAGGACGCCGCCCAGAGCCAGATGATCTGCGGCGGCCAGGTACAGGTGTACCTGGAGCCCCAGACCCCCGCCGACCACGGCGCCCTGGAGTTCTGGGGCCTGGCCGCCGCGGCGGCCCGCCAGGCCACGGCCGGCGGTGGCGGCGCGCTCATGGCCACCCGGCTCAGCCCGGGGCCGCTCTCCGGCCTGGCCGGACGCCGCTTTCTGTGGCAAGGCGGCGGGCTCTTGTGGCCCCCCGAGGACGGCCATCCGAGGCTCCCAGGTGAATTGCTCAGCAATATCGAGGTCATGTTCCCCAAGGGCCGGCCCTGGCTCTGGGCGGGCGGCGTGGCCGGCGGGCGGGAAAATTTTTTTCTTGAGCCCATAACCGTGCAACCGGTGGTATATATATGTGGAGGCGGGCACATCTCGTTGTGCCTGGCTCCCTTGGTGAAGCTGGCCGGCTTCGATCTGGTGGTGATTGACGATCGCCCGGAATTCGCCGACGCCCGGCGCTTCGCCATGGCCGATCACGTGCTGGTGCGCGGCTTCGCCGGGGTCTTTCAAGGGCTGGACATCGGCCCCCAGTCCTATATGGTGATAGTCACCCGGGGGCACCTGCACGACAAGGAGGTCCTGGCCCAGGCCCTGGGCCTGCCCGCGGCCTACGTGGGCATGATCGGCTCGCGCCGCAAGCGCCAGTTGATCTACCAGGCCCTGGAGGAGGAAGGCTTCGGCCCGGAGCGCTTGGCCGCCGTGCACTCGCCCATCGGGCTGGACATCGGCGCCGAGACGCCGGAGGAAATAGCCATAAGCATCGTGGCTGAACTAATCAAGGTGCGGGCGGCGCTGTCGGGGCAGCGCAGGATAGCCGCCGGCTGTGTGGAACCATTGTCAAGGAGCTTGGGACATGTCTAGGAAATTGCTTGCCGCCGTCTTGATCTCGGGATTGCTTTTGGCCACCGGCTGCGTGGCCTCCTCCAAGGACCAGTTCGCCAAGCTGCAGGTGGGCATGAGCAAGCCCCAGGTGAGCCGCACCATCGGCCAGCCCGAGCGGGTGGACTACGTGCGCTTCAAGGGGCACGACGCCGACTACGAGGTCTGGCAGTACCAGATGGTGCCCGACACGCCCACCTGCCCCAGCGAGGCCATCCCCCGCGTGATAACCGGCGTGGCCACCCTGGGCCTGGCCGAGATCGCCTGGACCCACGCCAAGGCCCCTGGCCAGCGGAAAATCCTTCGCCGAATTCGATTTGCCCGAGCCCCTGCTGCGGGGCCTGCACGAATCCGGCTATTTTCAATGCACGCCCATCCAGGAGATGGCCATCCCCCTGGGGATGGCTGGCCGCGACATCGCCGGCCAGGCCCAGACCGGCACCGGCAAGACCGCCGCCTTCCTGGTGCCCATCATGAGCCACATCCTGCGCGACACCGGCCGCCGCCCCGGCGTGGCCTCCTGCCTGATAATCGCCCCCACCCGCGAGCTGGCCGTGCAGATCCACGACGACGCCCAGGCCATCGGCCGCCACACGGGGCTGAACATCGTGGCCATCTTCGGCGGCGTGGACTACGGCAAGCAGGCCAAGGCCCTGCGCGAGGGCGTGGACATCATCGTGGGCACCCCCGGCCGGCTGATTGACTACATGAAGCAGCGGGTGCTGGACCCCAAGGGCCTGCGCTTCCTGGTCATAGACGAGGCCGACCGCCTGTTCGACATGGGCTTCGTGGCCGACCTGCGCTGGATTCTGCGCCGGCTGCCCAACTATGACCAGCGCCAGTCCATGCTGTTTTCGGCCACCCTCAACTACAAGGTCATGGAACTGACCTACGAGTACATGAACCTGCCCGTCGAGATCACCATGGCCCGGGATCAGCGCACCGTGGAGCAGGTCACCCAGGAGATGTACCACTGCTCCAAGAAGGAGAAGCTCAATCTCCTGTTGGGCATCCTGCAACGCGAAACCTGGACGCGGGTGATGATCTTCACCAACACCCGCTACGCCGTGGACTGGCTCACCTTCAAGCTTCAGGCCAACGGCCTGCCCGCCGATGGCATCTCCGGTTCCCTGGATCAGCGCAAGCGCCTGAGCCTGATGGAGCGCTTCAAGGCCAACGAGCTCAAGATTCTGGTGGCCACCAACGTGGCCGCCCGGGGCCTGCACGTGGAGGACGTCAGCCACGTCATCAACTTCGACGTGCCCGCCGACCCCGAGGACTACGTGCACCGGGTGGGGCGCACGGCCCGGGCCGGGGCCGTGGGCAAGGCCATCACCCTGTGCTGCGACGAGTACGCCACCCACCTGCCCTTCGTGGAGCAGTACCTGGGGTGCAAGATTCCCGTGGCCTGGGCCGACGACTCCTTCTTCTTGCCCGACCAGGCCCCGGTCTACCGTCCCCGCCGCCGCGAGCCCGGGCCGGAGCGTTACGGAGAGCGCCGTGGCGAACGCCGGGGTGAGCGCCAGGGCGGTGAACGCCAGGGCGGTGAACGCCAGTCCTCGCGCTCCCGGCGCCCGCGCCAGGAGAGCCAGCCGGCCGCCCCGAGCGCGGAGCCCCAGGCCGCGCCCCCGGACCAGGCGCCCCACACGCCGGCCGAGCAGGCGCCGCCAGCCGGCGAGGGTGCCCCGGCGGCCAAAAAGCGCCGTCACCGCCGGCCTCGGCGGCCCAAGGCGGATCAGCCTAGCTCGGACCAGCCCCAGGCCGCCCCACCGGCCGATCCCGCCCAAGCCTAGGGAGCAATAGCTAAATGCCCCGGCCCGCCGCCGTCCAGCCCCGCCTGGCCTGGGCGGCCGGCGCCCTGGGGCTGGCCGCCGGCCTGAACCAGGTGGTGCTTCTGCGCGAGCTGCTGGTGCTGGCCGGCGGCAACGAGCTTGGCCTGGCCCTGGCCCTGGCCGGCTGGCTGTGCTTCAGCGCCCTGGGCCGCCTCCTGGCCTCGCGCCTGCCCCTGGCGCCCGTCTCACCGCTGCCGGCCTTGCTAGTGGCGGGGGGGGGCGGGCTGCTGGGCCTGCTCTTGGCCGCCTTTCCCCTGCTCCTGGCCGTGGCGCCGGCGGACCAGCCGGACCAGAGCCGCACCCTGGCCCGGGTCTACGGCCTGGAGGCCCTGGGCGCCGCCCTGGCCGGGGCGCTGTTTGCCACCCTCCTGGTGCCCGCGTGCTCTCCCCTAATGATCCTGCTCCTGGCCGCCCTGCTGGCCGCCGGGGTGGCCGTGGCCGCCTCTCCGCCGCCGGGGCGCTGGCTGGCCCTGGCCTGGGCAATGCTCCTGGCTTTTAGCCTTGGCCAGGCCGGCCCCTGGGACCGCGCCCTGCGCCAGGCCCAGTGGCCGGGGCGGGCCATGGTGGCCCTGGCCGAGACGCCCTACGCCCAGCTCATGGCCACCCGCCAGGCCGGCCAGACCGACTTTTACGCCAGCGGCCTGTGGTTCCTTTCCTGGCCCGAGAGCCAGCGCCGGGAGCGCCTGGGGCTGCTGCCGCTGTTGGCCCTGCCCCAGGCCCGGCAGGCCTTGTTCATCGGCGGCGCGGCCCAGGGCGCGGCGGTGCAGATGGCGATGTCCAGCCGGGTGCGGGTCACGGCCGTGGAGCCCGACCCCTGGCTGCTGGACTTCGTGAGCGCCCACGCCACGCCGGGCGCGGCGCCCGACAATCTGCACGTCGTGCACGGCGACGGCCGGCTGTTTTTGCAGCGGGCCAAGGGGCGCTTTGACTTGGTGGTGCTGGACCTTCCCCCGCCCTCCACCGTGCAGCTCAACCGTTTTTACTCCCAGGAGGGGCTGGCCGCCCTGCATCGCGCCCTCACCCCCCAGGGCGTGGCGGTGCTGGCGCTGGCCGGCCCGGGCGAAGGCCTGGGGCGCTTGCAGGCCCGCCAAATGGGCAGCCTGCTGGCGGCGGCCCGCGCCTCCGTTGCCCAGGTGCTGCCCTTCTGGGGGCCGGAGCTTTTGTTGTTCTGCGCCAAGCAGGAGGGCACCCTGAGCGAGGACCCGGCCCTTTGGCGGGAGCGCCTGGCCCTGCGGCACTGGCCCCAGGTCGACGCCGTGCGCGACGACCTCCTGGACCAGGGCCTGGACTCCTGGCGCCGGCGCCAGTTCCTGGAGACCCTGGAGCTGACCGGCCCCCATCGGCCCAACCGCGACCTGCACCCCCTGGCCCTGTTGTACGACCCCCATCTCTGGGGGGTGCAATTGGGCGGGCGCAGCGCCCTGGCCGAGGCCCTGACCGGCCTGCGCATGTGGCACCTGGCCCTGCCGCTGGCGGTCCTGGGGGCGCTCCTGGCCTGGCGTGCCCGCCGTGGGGAGGCCACCGCGGGTCAGGCCCGCCTAAGCCTGGGCTGGGGGTTGCTGGTGGCCGGCTGCACCTCCACGGCCTGGTCCCTGCTGTTGACCATGGTCTGGCAGTCCGCCTTCGGCTCGTTGTACCTGGGCCTGGCCCTGCTCCTGGGCTCTTTCATGCTGGGCATGGGCGGGGCGGCGCTCTTGGCCGGCCCCCGTCTGGAGTGCCTGGCCAGTCCCACGCCCTGGCTGGCGCTGATGCACTGGACCATGGCCCTGGGCTGTCTGGCCACCCTGGGGGTGGCCCACTGGCTGTCGCTCTTGGGTGCGCCGGGCAGGGGCTACCAGGTGCTGGTGCTGGCCCTGGCCGCCCTGGACGGCGCCCTCACCGGGGCCTACTTCGCCCTGGCCGGCCGGTGGCTATCACTAGATGCAATCAAAGCCGTCCATGGCTTTGATTGCTTATCGGCCGGGCAAAAGCGCGGTTTTGCCCGGTCTCCCGGGCGCTGGCGCGCCCGGCGGGCCATCCATGACCCGCATACCGAGGCTAGCCAGGGCCGCCTGGCCCGCCTGGGAGGAGGGCTCTACGGCCTGGACCTGGCCGGCGGAGTACTGGGGGCTTGCTGGCCTCTGCTTCTGGTCCCCAGCCTGGGCTTCGGGGCCTGCCTGGGGCTCCTGGCCCTGTGTAATCTCGCGGCCCTGGCCGCTTTTCACAAGACAAAGGGCACCTAGACACCGCATCATTACAATATCTAATTCGTCATCCCGCCTGCCCCTGACTGATGGTTTTATCTATGCCCGGCACGGACCCGCAAGAGCCCGTTTGGCACGCCCTGAGCGGCCCGGAGGCCCTGGACAGCCTGGGAGGCGAGCCTCGCCGTGGGCTGGAGCCCCAGGAGGCCCGCCGGCGTCTGGACCAGCACGGCCCCAACCAGTTGGAGACCCCCACCGGCCCTGGCGCCTTGCGCCGCCTGCTCGGGCAGTTCAACCAGCCCCTGGTCTACATCCTGCTGGCCTCTGGCGCGGTGACCGCCTTCCTGCGGGAATGGGTGGACGCCGGCGTGATCCTGGGGGTGGTGCTGGTCAACGCCGTGGTGGGCTATGTCCAAGAGGCCAAGGCTCTACAGGCCCTGGCCGCCCTGTCGCGCACCATGGTGGCCGAGGCCCTGGTCCTGCGGGGAGGCCAGCAGGCGCGCCTGGACGCCCGAGAGTTGGTGCCGGGAGACATGGTTCTGTTGCAGGCCGGCGACAAGGTCCCGGCCGACCTGCGCCTGCTCGGCGGCCGCGAGCTGCGCGTGGACGAGTCGGCGCTCACCGGCGAATCGCTGCCCGTGGAAAAGGACCTTAACCCCCTGCCCCCGGCCACCGCGCTGGCCGAGCGCCGCAACATGGCCTACGCCTCCACCCTGGTCACCCACGGCCAGGGGCGGGGCCTGGTGGTGGCCACGGGCGCCCGCAGCGAGGTGGGGCGCATCAGCCGGCTGATGACCGAGGTTGAGACCCTGCAAACCCCCCTCACGCGCAAGATCGCCCGCTTCAGCCATCTGGTGCTGTGGGCCATCCTGGCCCTGGCCGCCACCGCCTTCGCGGTGGGGCTGGGGCGGGGCCAGCCCTTGGTGGAGACCTTCATGGCCGCCGTGGCCCTGGCCGTGGGGGCCATACCCGAGGGCCTGCCGGCGGCGGTGACCATAACCCTGGCCATCGGCGTCTCCCGCATGGCCCGCCGCCGCGCCGTGGTCCGCCGGCTGCCGGCCGTGGAAACCCTGGGCAGCACCACGGTCATCTGCACCGACAAGACCGGCACCCTCACCGAGAACCGCATGACCGTGCAGGAGGTCTGGGCCGGCGGAAGCTTCTATGCCGTCACCGGCACTGGTTATGAACCCAGCGGCGAGTTCCTGGAGGATGGGGTCAGGGTGGAGCCCCGCCAGCGTCCGGCCCTGTGGGGCGCCCTCTTGGCCGGCGCCCTGTGCAACGACAGCGAGCTGAGCGAGTACGAGCAGGGCTGGCGGGTGCAGGGCGACCCCACCGAGGGCGCCCTCCTGGCGGCGGCGGCCAAGGCCGGCTTCGTGCTGTCCCGGGGCCAGAACCGGCTGCCCCGGCTGGACGCCATCCCTTTTGCCTCCGAGAGCCAGTTCATGGCCACCATGCACGACGCCGGGCCGGGCCAGCCCCGGCTGGTCTACCTCAAGGGCGCGGTGGAGACGGTGCTGGCCAGGTGCTCCCGGAGTCTGGGCGACCAGTGCCAGCCGGGTCCCCTGCGGGCCGGGGAGGTCCTGGCCCGGGCCGAGGAGATGGCCGGCCGGGGGCTTCGGGTGCTGGCCCTGGCCCAGGGCCACCTGGCACCCGACGACGCCAGCCTGGAGCACGAGGAGGTGGCCGCCGACCATGACTTCCTGGGCCTGGTGGGCATGCTGGACCCACCCCGCCCCGAGGCCGTGGCGGCGGTGGCCGCCTGCCGGCGGGCGGGGATAAGGGTCAAGATGATAACCGGCGACCACGCCCTGACCGCCCAGGCCATTGCCCAGAGGATCGGCCTGGGCGAGGACGGCGCCCAGCCGCCCACCGTGCTGGGCGGCCAGCGGATCAGCGCCCTGGGCGACGAGGAACTGGCTCGGGCCGCCCAGGCCACCAGCGTCTTCGCCAGGGTGAGCCCCGAGCAGAAGCTCAGGCTGGTGCGGGCCCTGCAAGCCCGGGGCGAGATCGTGGCCATGACTGGCGACGGAGTCAACGACGCGCCCGCCCTCAGGCAGGCCGACATCGGGGTGGCCATGGGTTTGGCCGGCACCGAGGTGGCCAAGCAAGCCGCCGACATGGTGTTGGCCGACGACAACTTCGCCTCCATCGCCGCGGCGGTGGAGGAGGGACGGGGGGTCTTCGACAACCTGGTCAAGTTCATCGTCTGGACCCTACCCACCAACCTGGGAGAGGGGCTGGTCATTCTGGCCGCCATCCTGGCCGGGGTGGCCTTGCCCATACTGCCGGTGCAGATACTGTGGATCAACATGACCACCGCCGTGGCCCTGGGCCTGATGTTGGCCTTCGAGCCCAAGGAGCCCGGCATAATGGATAGGCCGCCCCGCCCGCCGGCCAGGCCCATCCTGACGCGCCAGGTGCTGGAGCGCCTGTTGTTGGTGGGCGCCCTGCTGCTGGCCGGGGCCTTCGGGCTCCATGAGTGGGAGCTGGCCCTGGGGGCCAGCCAGGCCCAGGCGCGCACCGTGGCCGTCAACGTCTTCGTGCTGGTGGAGCTGTTCTACCTGTTCAACTGCCGCTCGCTCACCCGCTCCGTGTTGGCCCTGGGCCTTGTGTCCAATCCGCCCCTGTTCGCCGGGGTAGGACTCATGCTAGGCTTGCAGTTACTCTTCACCTACTGGCCCGCGATGAACGGCATGTTCCACAGCGCGCCCGTGGGCCCTTCCTCCTGGCTGCGCGCCCTGGGAGTGGCGGTGCTGGCCTTCCTGGTGGTGGAGGGCGAAAAGCGCTGGCGCCAGGCGCGGGGAGGCGGGGAGGTCGGTGGGGACCGTTCTTCTCAAGGTATGTGAACCGGCGGGAGGGCGACCGCGGTGGCCCTGGCCCGGCCTTGTGGTGGCCCTGGTCGGACGGGTCGCATTTCAGTCAATCTTTACGCGGGCGGGAGAGCAAATGACCAGCAAGCCGAACGGTCAGTATGTATGGCTGCCAAGCCTGCTGGGTGCCTTATTGCTGCTTCTTTGCTCCAACTGGGCCCTGGCCGAGTCCGGGGGCGGCGAAAAGGTGGTGGTGCAACTGCGTTGGCTGCACCAGTTTCAATTCGCCGGCTACTACGCCGCCCTGGAAAACGGCTATTACCACGAGGCGGGCCTGGACGTAACCCTGGTGGAGGGCGGGCCGGAGCGCGATCCCATCGAGGAGGTGCTCTCCGGCCGTGCCCAGTACGGGGCGGCCAGCAACGAGGTGCTCTTGGCCAGGCTGCGGGGCAAGCCGGTCAAGGTTCTGGCGGTTATTTTCCAGCAATCGCCTTCCATCCTGCTGGCGCGCAAGGCCTCGGGCATCAGCTCGCCCCAGGACATGCTGGGCCAGCGGGTGATGATGATGCCCGGCATGGGCGACGCCGAGCTATTGGCCATGTTCATGAAGGAAGGCGTTAGGCTGGAGAAGATACACCGCCTGTCCACCAGCTTCAACATTGACGACCTGATAACCGGCAAGACCGACGCCATCAACGCCTACCTGACCAACGAACCCTATTACCTGGAACAGAGGGGCATGGCCGCGGTTGTCATCAGGCCTTCCACCTATGGCATCAACTTTTACGGCGACTGTCTGTTTACCTCGGACCAGGAGGTCAAGGACCACCCGGAGCGGGTCAGGGCCTTCCGCCGGGCCACCTTGCGCGGCTGGCAATACGCCATGGACCACCCCGAGGAGGTCATCGAGCTCATATTGACCAAGTACCCCAACAAGAAGACCCGGGAACACCTGCGCTTCGAGGCGGCGGCCATGCGTGAGCTGTTGCAGCCGGATATGATCCAGATGGGGCACATGAACCCCGGGCGCTGGCGGCACATGGCCGAAACCTTCGCCGACCTGGGGCTGGTGGCCAAGGGCTTCAAGCTGGAGGGCCTTACCTACGACCCGGAGGCCGAGGTGGACCTCACGCCCTTCCTTTGGGCTGGGGGCGTGGCCCTGGGTGTCCTGCTGGTGGTGGGCTCGCTGGCCGTATTCCTGGCCAGGTTCAATCTGCGGCTGCGCAAGGAAGTGGAAGATCGCGCGCGCGCCGAGCGGCGCTTCGCCACCATGGCGGCCAACGTGCCCGGGGTCATCATCCAACTGCGCGTGATGGATGACGGCAGCCGCCAGTACACCTACCTGAGCCCCCGCTGCCAAGAGTTCTTCGGGGCGGAACCCGAGGTGGTGATAAGGGAAAAGCGCCTGCTCAACTGGCACCCCGAGGACCGGGCGCGGATCAACCAGCAGATAGCCGACAGCTTCGCCAACCGCGCCAGTCAAAACCTGGTGGGGCGCATCGTTCTGCCCGATGGCCAGGAAAAATGGGTGAACCTGTCGGCCGCGCCCAGCATGCAGCCCGACGGCCAGTTGTTCTACGATGGCTTCATCCTGGACATCACGCAGCGCAAGCTGGCCGAGATGGAGTACCTGGCCAGCGAGCGCAAGATCAAGGCCATGAGCCAGGCGGTGGCCGACGCCCTGGTGATGCTGGACAGCCACGGCAAGGTGAGGTTCTGGAACTCGGCGGCCGAGAGGCTCTTCGGCTACACGGCCAGCGAGGCCATGGGCATGGACTTCCACGAGATGGCCGCGCCGCCCCATTTGCGGGAAAAGGTCAGGGAGGGCCTGCGACGCTTCGCGCAGACCGGCGAGGGGCCGGTGTTGAACAGCACCACTGAAATCGAGGCCCAGGACCGCCAGGGCCGCGTCTTCCCGGTGGAGGTGACCCTGTCTTCCTTTCAGATGGATCATGAATGGTTCGCGGTGGGCACCGTGCGAGACATCGGCGAGCGCAAGCGGGCCGAGCAAGACCTGGCCAAGAACCAGGAGATGCTCCAAAGGATCCTGGACAACAGCCCCCTGGGGGTGGCCATCTCCTGCGAGGGCCTGATCGTCTTCGCCAACCCTCGCTACACCGAGCTGGTCAACGCGCGCATTGGCGACCCTGCCCGGCAAATCTACGTTGACCCCCAGGACCGGGAGCGTCTGGTGCGCGCCCTGGAGCAAGCGGAGGTAGCGCCGGAGATGGAGGTGCGCATGCACGGGCCCCGGGGCGAGGAGCGCGACATTTTGGCCACCTTCATGAAAACCGAGTACGAGGGCAGGCCGGGCATCTTGGGTTGGCTGATGGACATCAGCGAGCGCAAGCGGGTGCAGGAGGAGGTGCGTCAACACGTCGAGGACCTGGAGCGCTTCAACCGCCTGACCCTGAGGCGCGAGGAGCGCATGATCGAGCTCAAGGAAGAGATCAACGGCCTGTTGGAGAAGACGGGCCAGGGGCAGAAATACAGGATCGTGGGCCAGACGGAAATGCAATAACCTGGGAGGAAACGCGCCATGTTCAAGGAGGAGAGGGACGACCTGCAATTCACCTGGGAGATGCTGGGTAACATCGCGGAGGGCCGGCCCAACCTGGGCAACACCATGAACGTGGCGGTCTACCGGCTGATGCAGTTCACCCTGCGCGACGTGCTCATCAGGGATCTGGGGCCGCAGGCCGCCGACCGCATTTACTACCAGGCCGGTCAATCGGCCGGCCGCCAGTTCTACAAGAACCTGGTGACCCAAAGGACCGACTTCAACCAATTCGTGGTGGAGGTGCAAAAGCTCTTGGCCGACCTGAACATCGGCATCCTGCGCGTGGAGAGGGCCGACCTGGACAAGATGCACTTCATCCTTACCGTGGCCGAGGACCTGGACTGCTCGGGCCTGCCCATGACCAACGAGAGCATCTGTACCTATGACGAGGGGTTCATCAACGGCCTGTTCCTGGAATTCACCGGCCAGGACTTCGAGGTCAAGGAGATAGACTGCTGGTGCACCGGCGACCGCGTGTGCCGCTTCGAGGTCAAGCCAAGGGCGTAGATCAAGATGCTTGAGGTAAACGAAGAGATCATAGACAAGATCAGCGAGGTCTTCTATCTGATCATCAAGGGCAGGTCGCCCCGGGCCATCGCCATGCCCGAGGGCTTTCCCGACAACGAGATCAGGCAGGCGTTGGGCTACATCAACCAGTTCATCACCGAATACAATGCCATCACCGACCTGGTGCAGGCCCTGGCCAAGGGTGACATTGAACACCAGGCCCCCCGGGGCGGCAGCCTCATGCTGGCCTCTCTGAAGAACTTGCAAGGCAACCTGCGCCACCTGACCTGGACCACCCAGCAGATCGCCAGGGGTGACTTCAGCCACCAGGTGGGGTTCATGGGGGAGTTCTCCCTGGCCTTCAACAGCATGGCCAGGCAGTTGGAGAAGAGCTTCAACGAGCGCGAGGAGGCCGCCAAGGCCATGGAGGCCAGGGTGGCCGACCTGGCCAAGGCCCGGCGGGCCATGCTCAACATCATGGAGGACCTGGACCAGGAGAAGAAGAAGGCCGAGAGGGCCAACGAGGTCCTGGCCGCCGAGATAGTAGAGAAAGAGAAGTCCCAGGGGCTTTTGGAGGAGCGCACTCTGGGCCTGGAGCGTAAGCACCAGCAATTGACCCAGTTGATAGAGAGGCTGCCCCTGCCGGCGGCCCAGTTCTCCTCCGAGGGCGCGGTCCTGCACTTCAACCGGGCCTTCAAGGACCTCCTGGGCTACACCACCGAGGACATCCCCAACGTGGATGCCCATTGGCCGTTGTTCTACCCCGACCCCCAGGTGCGGGCCTTGGCCAAGGAGGGGTGGACCATGGAGCTGCGGGAATCGGCCGGCACGGACAGGCCCGCCCATCCCCTAGATTCCAAGGTCATGGCCAAAAACGGCGAGGTGAAAAGGGTCCAGGTGCATTCCATACAGGTGGGGGACTTGGCCCTGGTGGTGTGGGTGGATCTCACCGAGCAGAAGAATTACGAGCGCGCCTTGAAAAAGGCCAGGGAACAGGCCGAAGCGGCCACCCGGGCCAAGAGCGATTTCCTGGCCAACATGAGCCACGAGATCCGCACCCCCATGAACGCCATCATCGGCATGAGCCATCTGGCCTTGAAGACCGACCTCAGCCCCAAGCAGCGCGACTACCTGGAGAAGATCCAGAGCAGCGCCCAGGCCCTCCTGGGCATCATCAACGACATCCTGGACTTCTCCAAGATCGAGGCCGGCAAGCTGGCCATGGAGACCATAGACTTCGACCTGGACCAGGTGCTGGACAACGTGGCCAACCTGGTGGGCATCAAGTCCCAGGAAAAGGGCCTGGAACTTCTGTTCAAGATAGACCGCCGCCTGCCCAGCCAGCTCAAGGGCGACCCCCTGCGCCTGGGCCAGGTGTTGGTCAACCTGGCCAACAACGCGGTCAAGTTCACAGACAAGGGCGAGATAGTCATCACGGTGGCCCTGGAGGAGCAGGCCCAGGACCAGGCGCGCGCCCGTTTCTCGGTGCGCGACACCGGCATCGGCATGACCGAGGAGCAGCGCGGGCGGCTCTTCCAGGCCTTCAGCCAGGCCGACACCTCCACCACCCGCAAGTACGGCGGCACCGGCCTGGGCCTGACCATCAGCAAGCGCCTGGTGGAGATGATGCATGGCGACATTTGGGTTGAGAGCCAGCCCGGCCAAGGCAGCGAGTTCATCTTCACGGCGGTCTTTGGCCTGGGCCAGGTCGAGGCCCGGCGCCCCCTGCAACCCCACCCCGACCTGCGGGGCCTCAAGGTGCTGGCCGTGGACGACAACCAGACCAGCTTGGAGATACTGGAGGGCATGCTGACCGCCATGTCCTTCGAGGTGCGCACGGCCTCGGGCGGCCAGGATGCCCTGGAACAGATCAAGGCCGCCAGTGGCGGGCAGCCCTTCGATTTGGTGCTCATGGACTGGAAGATGCCCGGCATGGACGGGCTCACCGCCTCACAGAGGATCAAGGCCGACGCCACCCTGGCCAGGCAGCCGGCCATCATCATGGTCACCGCCTACGGCCGCGAGGAGGTCTTGCAGCGGGCCGAGAAGATCGGCCTGGAGGGCTTTTTGCTCAAGCCGGTGAGCCCCTCCATGCTGCTGGACGCCATCATGGCCGCCTTTGGCAAGGAAGCCCCCGGTGAGGGCAAGGCCGCCTCCCGCCAGCGGGGCCAGGAGTCCCGGGCCTTGGCGGGTATCCAGGGCGCCCGGGTGCTGTTGGTGGAGGACAACGAGATAAACCAGCAGGTGGCCCAGGAGATACTGGAAGGCGCGGGGCTCTTGGTCAGCATCGTGGGCGACGGCCAACAGGCCGTGGAGGCCGTAGCCGCCGGCAACTACCACGCGGTGCTCATGGACGTGCAGATGCCGGTGATGGACGGCTACAGCGCCACCCGCGCCATACGCCAGGACGAGCGTTTCGACGACCTGCCCATCATCGCCATGACCGCCAACGCCATGGCCGGCGACCGCGAGAAGGCCCTGGAGGCGGGCATGAACGACCATGTGGCCAAGCCCATCAACCCCGACCTGCTCTTTGCCGCCCTGGCCCAATGGGTCAAGCCGGGCGTGCGCGGTTTTGCGCCCGGCGGCCCGGCCCCGGTCCCCCAGCCCCCGGCCCCGGAGCAAGAGCAACTGCCGCCGGCCATCGAGGGCGTGAACCTGGAGGAAGGCCTGGGCCGCGTGGGGGGCAACGCCAAGCTCTACCGGGGCATACTGGTCAAGCTGCGCGACGAATACGCCGGCGCCGCCGGGGATCTGTCGAACCTGTTGTCCACCGGGCGCGCCGAGGAGGCCCAGCGCCTGGCCCACAGCGTCAAGGGCGTGGCTGGCAACGTGGGGGCCTCTGGGTTGCAGGCGGTGGCCGGCGAGCTGGAGGCAGCCATCAGGGATGGCGACCAGCCCGGCATTCCGGCCAGGCTCCAGACCTTTGCCCAGGCCCTGGCCGCTCTGGCGGAGGCCCTGCAAGTCTTGGGCGGCGATGGCCCGGTCCCGGCCCCGCCCTCGCGCCCCCCGGCCAGCCCCGGCGAGCTGGCCGCCAGCCTGGAGGACCTCTTGCCCCACCTCAAGACCCGCAAGCCCAAGCAGTGCCAGGAGGCCCTGGAGGGCATCGCCGGCCTGGTCTGGCCTCCGGAACTGTCGGTGGAGCTGGCGGACCTGGGCAAGCTGGTCAAGAAATACAAGTTCAAGGAGGCCCTGCCGCTGGTGGAGTCCCTGCTGTCCAAACTGAAGGACTAGGTGAACGATATGAAGGGCATTGACGAGTGCACCGTGCTGGTGGTGGACGACACCGAGGCCAACGTGGACATCCTGGTGGACGCCCTGGGCGACAACTACTCGGTCATGGTGGCCATGGACGGAGAGTCCGCCCTGGAGAGCGTGGCCGAGGAGGCGCCGGACATCATCCTTTTGGACATCATGATGCCGGGCATAGACGGCTATGAGGTCTGCCGGCGGCTCAAGGCCGAGCCGGCCACGGCGGGCATACCCGTGATCTTCCTGACGGCCATGACCGAGATAGCCAACAAGACGCGGGGCTTCGAGGTGGGGGCCGTGGACTACATCACCAAGCCCTTCGAGGTGCTGGAGGTGCAGGCCCGGGTCAAGACCCATCTGTCGCTGGTGCTGGCCCGGCGCGAGTTGCAACAGCAGAACGAAATCCTGGAGATCAAGGTGGCCGAGCGCACCATGGAGCTGGCGCTGACCCAGGACGTGACCATCCACAGCCTAGCCAGTCTGGCCGAGACCCGCGACAACGAAACCGGCGGGCACATCCTGCGCACCCAGCGCTACGTCAAGGCCCTGGCCAAGAAGCTGGCCGCCACCCCCAAGTACGCCCCGGTCCTGGATCAGCGCACCATTCAGCTCTATTTCAAGTGCGCGCCCCTGCACGATATCGGCAAGGTGGGCGTGCCCGACGCCATCCTGCTCAAGCCGGGCAAGCTCACCGACGAGGAGTTCGCCATCATGAAGAACCACTGCGAGCTGGGCTACCAGGCCCTCTTGCGGGCCGAAAAGCTGTTGGCGGCCGAGAGCCAGCTTTCCTTCCTGTCCCAGGCCATGGACATCGCCTACACCCACCACGAGAAGTTCAACGGCAGCGGCTACCCCCGGGGCCTGGCCGGCGAGGACATCCCCCTCTCTGGCCGCGTCATGGCCGTGGCCGATGTCTACGACGCCCTGATCTGCAAGCGGGTGTACAAGCCGCCGTTCACCCACGAAAAGGCTGTGGCCATCATCACCGGCGATGCGGGCAGCCATTTTTGCCCCGACGTGGTGGCGGCCTTCCTGGAGTTGCGGGAGGAGTTCCGCCAGATTGCCCTGGAGCTGGCCGACCACGAGGAGGAGCGCCAGGCCTTGTCCGGCAAGGCCTAGAAAACTTATAGTGTTGAGAGGGGGACCATGAGTCAGGCAGAGGAAGCCAAGCCCACCGTGCTAGTGGTGGACGACGTGGAGGCCAATCTGGACATCCTGTCGGCGGCCTTGGGCCAGGACTACCAGGTCTCGGCGGCACTGGACGGCCGCTCAGCCCTGGAGGCGGTGCTAGAGGCGCCGCCGGACCTGATCCTGCTGGACATCATGATGCCGGTCATGGATGGCTACGAGGTCTGCCGCCGGCTCAAGGCCGACCAGCGCTTCAACGCCATTCCCATCATCTTCCTCACGGCCCTGACCGAGGTCGAGAACAAGACCAAGGGTCTGGCGCTGGGGGCCGTGGACTACATCACCAAACCCTTCGAGATCGCCGAGGTGCGGGCCCGGGTTGACACCCACCTCAAGCTGCGCCAGGCCCAGGCCAGGCTGGAGCACCAGAACCAACTGCTAAAGGACTACGCCCGCCTGCGCGACGAGGTGGAGCGCATGACCCGCCACGACCTCAAGAACCCCTTGAGCGCGGTGATAAACGTGCCGGCCATGCTGATGGAGGAACCCAACCTCACCGACGACCAGCGCACCCTGCTGCACATGCTGCAGGAGAGCGGCACCCGCATGCTGCACCTGATAAACAGCTCCCTGGACCTGTACAAGATGGAGATCGGCCGCTATCAGCTCAACCCCGAGGCGGTGGAGTCGGTTAGGCTGGTGCGGCAGATATGGGCCGAGATGCGGGAGCTGATCCACGCCAAGCGGCTGGAACTTATCCTTCTGGTGGCCGGGCGCCCGGCCCAGGCCAACGACACTTTGTGGGTGTCGGGCGAGGAGATGCTGATCTATTCCCTGTTGGCCAACCTCATCAAGAACGCCCTGGAGGCCTCGCCGCCCAACGAGGGGATCACCATCACCATGGACGAGGGGCCATTGAATCTGGTGCGCATCCACAACCAGGGCGAGGTGCCAAAGGAGGTGAAGGACCGCTTCTTCGCCAAGTTCGCCACGGCGGGCAAGAAGGGCGGCACCGGCCTGGGCACCTACACCGCCAGGCTCATTGCCCAGACCCTGGGCGGCGCCGTGGCCATGGCCTCCTCGGCCCAGCGCGGCACCCTGCTGACCGTATCCCTACCGCCGGCCCAGCCCGAGCCGGGGCGCGAGGCCGCGCCGTTACCCAGAATTCCAGAGGTGCCGGCCCGCTCCGACGGCATACAGACCGTGTGCCTGGGCCAAACCTCCCCGGACCAGCCCAGCCCTACCCCGGCGCCGCCCGGGCCGGGCGGGGAGATGGGCGTGGGCATCCTGGTGGTGGACGACTACTCCAACATGCGCCGGCTTACCAAGAGCGCCCTGCGCCGCATGGGCTACAACAATCTCTTCGAAGCCAGCCACGGTCAGGAGGCGCTGCAAGTCCTGGCCGGCCAGAGAATCGGGCTGGTCATCTCGGATGTCAACATGCCCATAATGAATGGAGTGGAGCTATTGCGGGCGGTGCGCGCCGACCCACGGCAGGCCGACCTGCCCTTTATATTGATAACCGGCGAGGCCGACCACGAGACCGTGGGGGCGGCGGCCCAGGCCAGGGTCACGGATTATGTCCTCAAACCCTACTCGCCCGACAGCCTGCGGATCAAGATCACCAAGGCCCTGCGCCCAGCCAATATCCCGAGGATGCCGGCAGATGCCACTTAGGATAATCACCATCGCGCTGCTCTTGTGGGGGATATTGGCGCCTTGTGCCCAGGCGGCCCCCTCTCGGCTGTCCGTGGCCGTGGGTTCCGACAGCGTGCCCTTTTATTTCCAGGACAAGCAGGGCCTGCCACAAGGCCTGGTGGTGGACCTGTGGAAGCTCTGGTCGCGCAAAACCGGAGTGGCCGTGGATTTCAAATCGGTGCCCTTCGGCCAGACCCTGACCCTGGTGGGCCAAGGCCAAGCCGACGTGCACGCCGGGTGCTTCCAGAGCCAGCAGCGCCAGGAGTTCCTGGACTTCGTGGTCCCGGTTTGCAACGTGCAGACCAACCTCTTCGTGCACCAGAACATCTTCGGCATTGAGGACCTGGAGGACCTGCGCGGCTTCAGGGTGGGAGTGATCGCCGGCGACTACGCCCTGGAGTACCTGGAAGGCAAGCTGCCCCAGTCCTCCCTGGCCATCTATCCCGACAACGTGGCCCTGTTCGAGGCCATTGGCCGGGGCGAGGTGCTGGTCTTCATCAAGGACACGGCCATCGCCCTGGATCAGCTCGCCCGGCTGGGCATGCTGCACCAGTTCCGCTTCGATATCGAGCGGCCCCTGTACCAGCGGCAATGGTTCGCGGCGGTGCGGCGGGGCGAGAAGCAACTGGCCGAGCTGGTGCGCCAGGGCATGGAGCAGATCACCCCCGCGGAGCGGGCGGCCCTGGAACTGCGCTGGGTCAAGAGCGCCAGCGTCAAAACCAAGGAGCGCCTGGTCATCGCTTGCCCCAAGGGCAACGCGCCGTTCACCAGTCTCACTCCCTCGGCCCGGCCGGCCGGGCTGTTGGTGGACATCTGGCAACTCTGGGCCCAGAAGACCAACAAGAATATTGAGTTTCGCTTTACGGACTGGCGCGGCTCACTGCGCGAGGTGGAGCAAGGCAACGCCGACATCCACTCGGGTCTGTTCCACACCGAGGAACGCGCCTGGCGCCTGGATTTCTCCACGCCCTTCTACGGCGCCCAGGCCGGGGTCTTCTACAACCCCAAGCATCTGCGTCCCGCCCGCATCGAGGACCTGGCCGGACAGGAGGTCGGCGTGGTGGCGGGGTCTTTCTTGGACCAACATCTGCGCGACAATCTTCCCGCGGCGCGCATCAGGACCTATCCCGACAGCGACGCCCTGATACGCGCGGCGGCCGACGGCGAGGTCAAGGCCTTCGCCGCCGAGGTGGCGGCGGCCGTGGCCAACCTGGATCGCCTGGGAGAGCGGGGCTCCTTCCAGCGCCTGGAGGGCTGGCAGATCAGCCAGCGCATCCACGCCGCGGTGCGCAAGGGCGACTCGGAGTTGTTGAGCCTGATCGCCGCCGGCTTCAAGGCCATCAGCCCCCAGGACCTGGCCGATATCGAGCGGCGTTGGATCAGCGCCCCGGAGATGCAATACCTGGGCGGGGCCCCCCTGGCCCCCCAGCTCAGCGCCGAGGAGAAGGCCTGGCTGGAGGGGCACAAGGTCATACTGCTGGGCGCGGCGCCCAACTACCCTCCCCTGGATTTCGTCTCCGCCCAGGGTGCCCACCAGGGCCTGGCCGCCGACTACCTGGCCCTGTTGGGCAAGCGCCTGGGCGTCCGCCTGGAGGGGGTGGGCGCCTTCCCCTGGGCCCAGATGCTGCAAAAGGTCAAGCACAAGGAGCTGGCGGGCGTGGCCTGCATCGCCCAGAGCCCGGACCGGGAGAGCTACCTCAAGTTCAGCAAGGCCTACTTCCACAGCCCCTACATGGTCTTCACCGGCCGGGACCATCCGCCCATCGGGGGGCTCAAGGACCTGGCCGGCCAGACCGTGGCCGTGGAAGAGGGCTTCTATTTGGAGGGCCGCCTGCGCGAGCAATTCCCGGCCCTCAAGCTCCTGAACGTGGACGACACCCGCGCGGCCCTGGAGGCGGTGGCGGCGGGACGGGCCCAGGCCTACGTGGGCAACCTCTTGGTGGCCGAATACCTCCTCAGGCGCAACCCCCAGATGAACCTCAAGGTGGCCTGCACCGCTCCCTGGCCGGGGGCGCCGCTGCGCATCGGGGTACGCGAGGATTGGCCCCAGTTGGTCAGCATCCTGGACAAGACCCTGGACACCATCACCACCCAAGAGCAGGCCGAGATCAACAGCCGCTGGCTGCCGCCCCAGGCCATGGCCTTGGCGGGCTCGGTGGCGATGACGCTCACGCCCAAGGAGAGGGCCTGGCTGGAGGGCCACCGGCGGCTGCGCCTGGGAGTGGACCCCAACTGGCCGCCGTTTGAGTTCATCGGTCCGGACAAGGCCTACGCGGGCATGGCCTCAGACTACGTGCGTCTGCTGGCCGAGAAGCTGGGCGTGGAGATAGAGGTGGTCCCCGGCCTGACCTGGAGCCAGGCCCTGGAGGGGACCAAGACCGGCCAAGTAGACCTCTTGGCCAGCGCCGCCCAGACCCCGGAGCGGAGCAAGTTCCTGAACTTCACCAAGCCGTACCTGACCTTCCCCATGGTCGTCGTAACCCGCGACGACGCGCCTTTCATCACCGGCCTGGAGGACCTGGCGGGCAAGACGGTGGCGGTGGGCCAGGGCTACATATCCCACGAGCTGCTGGCCAACAACCACCCCGCGTTGAAGCTCCAGCCCGTGGGCGACATCAAGCAAGGCCTGGTCGCGGTCAGCCAGGGCACGGCCCAGGCCCTGGTGGACAACTTGGCCTCCATCACCCACTTCACCAGGGAGGCCGGCCTGACCAACCTCAAGATCGCCGCCTCCACGCCCTATTCCTTTGACCTGTGTTTTGCCGTGCGCCAGGATTGGCCCGAGCTGGCGGGGATACTGGAAAAGGCCCTGGCCGAGATCAGCCCCGCCGAGAAGGCCCGCATCCACGATTCCTGGGTGTCCATGCGCTTCGAGCACGGGGTGGACTGGGCCTACGTGTGGCGGATGGTGACGGCCATCGTGGGGGTCAGCCTGGCCGTGCTGGCGCTGTTTGTGTATTGGAACCGGCGCCTACAAAAGGCGGTGCGCCAGCGCCGCCAGGCAGAGGAGGCCCTGGGCAAGAGCGAGGCCCAATTGCGGGCCCTGGTGGACAGCTCGGCCGACACCATCATCGTGTTGGACACCGGGCGCCGCATCATTGACTGCAACCAGTCCTTCAGCGAGCAGTTCGGCTACCAGCGGCGGGAGGCCATCGGCCAGTCGGCGCTGCTGGTGCATCCCGACCAACAGTCCTACGAGCGCTTCGGCCAGGAGGTCTACCCCCAGGTCAGGGACAAGGGTTCCTGGCGGGGCGAATGGCTCTACCAACGCCGGGACGGCTCCACCATGCCCATGGAAAACGTCATGTCGGCCTTTCGCGGTCCGGACGGCGCCATTGGCGGCTACTCGGCGGTCATGCGCGACATCACCGACCGCAAGCGCACCGAGGCCGCCCTGGAGGCGGCGCGCCAGGAGCTGGAGGACCGGGTGGTCCAGCGCACCGCCGAGCTGGAGAGCGTCGTGCAGGCCCTGCAGGAGGAGATTCACGAGCGCCAGCAGATGGAGACAAGCCTGCGCAAGAGTGAGGAGGAGCACCGGGCGGTGCTCAACGCCTCGCCCAACTGCATCATCGCCTATGACAACCAGGGCAAGGTCGTCTACGTCAACCCCGCCTTCACCCGCGTCTTCGGCTGGAGCGCCCAGGAGGTCATGGGCCAACGCCTGGACTTCATCCCCGAGTCGGAGAGGGAGAGCGCCGCCAAGGCCGTTAAGGAGGCCTACCGCCTGGACGGCGGGGTCCACTCCTTTGAGTCGCGTCTATACACCAAGCAAGGCCATATCATAGACGTCAGCATCAATATCACCGTGTTCCTGGACGTGGCGGGCAAGCCCGTGGGCCTCTTGGCCGCCCTGGAGGACATCAGCGAGCGCAAGCGCAACGAGGAGGAGCTGAATCTGTACCGCCAGGAACTGGAGCACCTGGTGGAGGCGCGCACCGCCGAACTGGCCGTGGCCATGGAGAAGGCCCAGGAGGCCGACCGCCTCAAGTCGGCCTTCCTGGCCTCCATGTCCCATGAGCTGCGCACGCCTCTAAACTCCATCATCGGCTTCACGGGTATCATCCTGCAGGGCCTGGTGGGGCCGCTCAACGACGAGCAGACCAAGCAGATGGGCATGGTGCAGCACAGCGCCCGCCATCTGCTCAGCCTGATAAACGACGTCCTAGACATCTCCAAGATCGAGGCCGGCCAGCTCAAGGTGGAGTCCCTGCCCTTCGACATGGCCAAGCTGATCGCCGAGGTGCACAGCGGCCTAAGGCCCCTGGCCGACAAAAAGGGATTGCTGCTGGATCTTCCGGCAGATAGACACCGGCCTGGCCCGGTGCTACGAGGGCACCGGCCTGGGACTGAACATCTGCAAGAAGCTGATGGATATGTTGGGAGGAAGCATCTGGGTGGAAAGCCAAGGAGAGGGGCAGGGCAGCACCTTCACCTTCACCCTGCCCTTGGAAGGAAGGGGTGAGCATGCCTAAAAAAGTATTGGTCATCGAGGACAACCAGCAGAACATGTACCTGACCACCTTCATGCTGGAGCGGCGGGGTTACCAAGTCCTACAGGCCTGGGACGGCGAGCAGGGCATCCAGACGGCCACCCGGGCCATCCCCGACCTGATCCTCCTGGACATCCAGTTGCCCGAGATGGACGGCTACGCGGTGGCCAGCACCCTGAAGGCCGACCCCCGGCTGGCCACGGTGCCCATCGTGGCGGTCACCTCCTATGCCATGGCCGGGGACCGGGAGCGCATCCTGGCCTCCGGCTGCAACGGCTATATAGAGAAACCCATCAACCCCGAAACTTTCCTGGCCCAGATAGAACAGTTCCTGGCCCCCGGGGGACCTGGAGAGGCATGACCATGGCCAAGCTGCTGGTGGTGGACGATCAAGAGGCCAACCGCTACCTGCTGGAGGTGCTGCTCAATGGGCACGGGCACAGCGTGGCCACGGCGGGCAACGGCGTGGAGGCCCTGGCCAAGGCCCGGCAAGACCCCCCCGAGGTGATCATCACCGACATACCCATGCCGGAGATGGATGGCTTCGCCCTCTGCCGGGCCTGGAAGAAAGACCCCGCCTTGAGCGCCATCCCCCTGATCTTCTACACCGCCACCTACACCGACCCCAAGGACGAGAAGTTCGCCCTGAGCCTGGGCGCCGCCAGGTTCATCGTCAAGCCCACCGAGCCCGAGCTGTTCATGGCGATTCTGGAGGAGGTGCTGGGGGAGCACCGGGAGGGCAGGCTGGCGGCCACCGTCCCGCTGGTGGAAGAGGAGGGCGTGTTCCTGCGCGAATACAACCAGGCCCTCATCCACAAGCTGGAGGATAAGATAGGCCAGTTGGAGCAGGCCAACAAGCGGCTAGTCCAGGAGGTGGAGGAACGCAAGCGGGCGGAGCGCGAACTGAGGCGCAGCGAGGAGAAATACCGCACCCTGATGGAGGCCGTGGCCGATCCGGTCATCGTCTATGACCGCGGCGGCAACGTCATGTACATCAACCAGGCCTTTACCAGGGTCTTCGGATGGACCGCCCAGGAGGTGGCCGGCCAGCCCCTGGACCTGGCCCCGCCGGGTGAGGGCGACCAGACCCGGGACCGCCTGTACAGAGCCATGGCCGGCGAGCCCTGCCACGGCTGGGAGGGACGCAGCCTGACCAAGGACCACAGGATGATGGACGTCAACCTCAGCGCCGCCTGCCTGCGCGACGACGAGGAGGCCTTACAGGGCATAGTGGTCAGCCTGCAGGACACAACCCAAAAAAAGCAGGCCGAGCAGGAGCAGGAAAAGCTTAAGACCCAGTTGATCCAATCGCAGAAGATGGAGTCCCTGGGCACGCTGGCCGGCGGCATAGCCCACGATTTCAATAATCTCTTGGCGGTGATGACGGGCTTCTCCGAGTTGGCCCTGGATTGCGCCCAGGGCCAGGAGAGCGCCTCCCAGCACCTGCGGCAGGTGATAAAGGCCGGGCACCGCGCCACCGACCTGGTGCGCAAGATACTGACCTTCAGCCGCCGGACGGCGGCGGAGATGAGGCCCCTGGACCTTAACCGGGAGATAGGCCAGGCCGTTACCCTGCTGGAGCGAACCCTGCCCAAGATGATAAGCGTGCACACCCATCTGGCCGGCGACCTCAAGACGATCAACGGCGACCCCAACGAGCTGGAGCAGGTAATTATCAACCTGGCCACCAACGCCCAGGACGCCATGCCCCAGGGGGGCCGCCTGGTCCTGGAAACCAATAACGTCACCGTGGCCGAGGATTTCAGCGCCACCTACCTCAAGGTGGCCCCCGGCGACTACGTGCTGTTGCAGATTTCCGACACCGGCCAGGGCATGGACGCCCACATCAGGGAGCAGATATTCGACCCCTTCTTCACCACCAAGGCCCCGGGCAAGGGCACGGGCCTGGGGCTTTCCACGGTCTACGGCATCGTGAAAAGCCACGGGGGCCATATCTCCTGCTACAGCGAGCCTGGCTACGGGACCACCTTCAAGATATATCTGCCTGTTTTCCACGAGGCCGAGGCCCGGCCATCCCGGCCCACGGCGGAGCAGGCCCAGCCGGCGGGGGGGCATGAGTCCATCCTCTTGGTGGACGACGAAAAGCTGCTCCTGGAGCTGGGGGAGACTCTTCTAAGCCGGGCCGGCTACCAGGTGATGACCGCCCAAAGCGGCGAGGAGGCCGTCGCGCTCTATGGCAAGCACATGGATCGTCTGGACCTGGTGATAACCGACCTGGGCATGCCGGGCATGGGCGGGTACAAAACGCTCAAGACCATCCTGGAGATCAATCCCCGGGCCAAGGTGGTCATCGCCAGCGGCTACACGGCCAACAGCCATGTAAAAAACGCCCTGGAGTCGGGGGCCGTGGGGTACGTGGCCAAACCCTTTGGGCGGGTCGAGCTCTTGAACAAAATCAGGCAGGCCCTGGACGGCATTTAGCGGAATTACCCTTGGCCCCCAAGGCCCGCGTCCGTCCGGCCTTTTGCCGGGCGCGGGTCCCATGTCAGCCCCCCGCCCTGGTCACCAATTTTGCCGCACCAGGTCCAGCACCTGGCCGGTGGTGATGGCGCGTAGCGACACGCAGGCCGCGCCCAGGTACTCGGCCATGGCCCGGCAGAGGTTGATCTCGTGGTGGTGGCCCACGTCGGTGTCCACCAGCACGAAGCGGGCACGCATTTCCTGGCAGAGCCGGCGGGAGAGGTTCAAGACCTCGCGGTCGGCATAGCCGCCGTCGCCCCAGTTGTCGCCCCAGCCGCCGCCCTTGTCGCCGGCGGCCCGGGAGAGGTCCTGGCCCTCGAAGGAGACCGCCAGGGGCACGTTGGGCCGGCCGTCGGTGAGGATCACCACCAGGGGTTGCACCTTGGGGTCCTGGGCCAGCTCGCGGCCCAAGGCCCGGCCCAAGAGCACCAGGCCGGCGGCCAAGGGCGTCTTGCCGCCGGTGGGCAGCTCGGCCAGCAGGCGCCGGGCCACCTCCACGCTGGCCGTGGGGGGCAGTATCTCGCGGGCGGAGAGGCCCCCGAAGGTGATGACCCCCACGCGGTCGCGCTTCTGGTAGGCCTCGGTGAGTAGCCCCAGCACGGCGGCCTTGGTCTCCCGCATACGGGCGGCGGCGTTCATGGAGCCGGATGCGTCCACGCAAAAGATAAGCAGACGCCCCCGCCGGGCGGCGCGCACCTTTTCGCGCAGGTCGGGCTTCAATACCACCAGGGCTGGACCGCCCGGGCGGCGCCGCGCTAGTTGATGGGGCGCCGCCGCCCGGAAGGTGGCGTCAAGGGCCAGGGAGCGCCCCA
>JACQYR010000192.1:16452-32981 GCA_016208115.1 Desulfarculus sp. | reverse complement strand
AGTCGACGAGCCAGCCGGCCTGCTCGTCCACCGGGCCTTGCACAGCGATCTCCACCCCGAAGCTGTGGCCGTGCAGGCGGGCGCACTTGTGCCCGGCCGGGAGCAGGGGGAGGCGGTGGGCGGCCTCGAAGCTGAACTGGTGGGCGAGCAGGACGTTCATGGACTCTAGCCGACCAGCGTCCGGATCACTGCCGCCGCGACGGCCGCGAGCCACAGCAGGCAGCCAAGTATCGCCGTCCAGATGAACGCCCGGTCGTCTCGCCAGCGCGTGCGCAGCGGGACGAGATCCCGCTCGGGCAAGATCACGTAGTCCATCATCGCGTAGATGGGCAGGCCGCCCGGGCGCTCCGTGCCGGAGTGGGCGGGCAGCGTCAGGCCCAGGCGAGCCAGCTCGGCACCGAGGCAGCGCAGCGCCTGGCCGGAGCCGGGAAGAGCGCTGCCGAGCACCAGGGCCCTGACCCACGGCGTGCGCTCGAAGGCATTGGCCGTCGTGAACCGGTCGAAGAACGCCGCGAGCTTGGCCTCGAGCGCCCTTGCCTCCAGCAGGTGCTGGAAGGCCCGCGCCCGCGTCGGCGGCGGCTCCTCGGTCGAGAGCTTGCCGAAGCACACCGACTCGATCCGCGCCATCAAGCCTTCGATCTCGATCTTGATCCGGTCGTGGCCATCGGCGACGGCGAGGTCGATGGGCAGCGTGAAGCCCCACGGCTCCTCGTCCTTGCGCTCGGCGGTCCACTGGAAGGCGTCCCCGAAGCCCCAGAGCGCGTCGTAGCCGGTGGCCACGACGTAGATCGGTACGTCGGCAGCGAGGTAGCCCGTGACCTCGGCGACGTAGGCCCGCAGGGCGCGGGCGTGTTCGCGCGCCTCGTGCTCGCCACCGTCCGCGAGCGTGCGGCAGCTCACGATGAGGAGCAGAGCGTCGATCGGCTCGCGCGGGCGCCGGTGGGCGAGCTCGGCGCACAGCTCGCGCAGGAGGGTCCGGTTGCGCTGCGGCCCCATGACCGGGGCCTCGGGCTCGATGATCACCGCGCCGCGCGGCATCCAGTAGGTGCACATCTGCTGCGGAGCCTGGATCGAGAGCGGCTCGTCTCCGGCCGGCCAGTGCACGTTCATGCGCTTGATGGCGGTCGTGCGACCGGACTCGGGCTCGCCCACCACCAGGTACCAGGGCAGCGCATAGGGACCGGCGGCGTCGCCGGGTCGGGCCCGCTCCTGATGCGCCAGCACGCCGGCGATCTCGTAGGCGAAGGTGCTCATCCCCACTGCCCACCAAGGGCGAAGAACAGGGCCGCAGCCGCGCCGAGGGCGAAGAGCAAGGCGAGCGCGCGGCCGATCCAGACGGACCGGTACCAGGGTGCCTTGAACCGCTCCAGCGCCGCCACCTGCCCCTCGTGCACTCGCCGCAGCACGCCGCCCGACCAGTCGCGGTCGGGGTCGACGCCCAGCTCGCGACCGAGCTCCCGGCGGAGCTGGTCCAGGGCATAGCGATCGGCGCCCGGCAGCCCGTAGCACCCCAGGAAGCCCAGGCCGAGCACGACCGCGAACGTGGCGAGCACGCTGCGCGGGCCCTGGCGCACCCGCCCGAGCCGTTGGAACACCTCGAGCCCGGCGTTGTTCGTGAGGAAGCGGGTGGCCTGCAAGGGGGCCGAGCTCCAGATCGGCCGCAGGTCCGGCAGGCCCATGGCCACCTCGTCGATGAGCGCGACGATGGCGAACATGCCGTCCTCCGCGGACTGGACCGGAAGCTGCCTACTTTCCTCGGATGCCTTGAGCTCGTCCAGCAGGTAGCCCGCCTGCTGGTGCAGAACGTGCGCCGGCGGCCGCTGCGGGATCTGCCGCAACAGGCAGGTCCAGAGCAGAAGATTCTTGCCGAAGACGCCGATTGACTGTTCCACGCGGGCGGAAGCTTAGATAGAAGAGCCGGGCGGAACAAGGGGAACAAGGAACAAGGAGCAAGCGCCGTGTGTGAGATCGAAAGCGTCATCGCCCGTGAGATCCTGGACTCCCGGGGCAATCCCACCGTCGAGGTCGAGGTGTTCACAGCCGCGGGCAGCGGTCGGGATGCCGTGCCGAGCGGCGCTTCCATGGTGCAGCACGAGGCCATCGAGCTGCGCGACGGCGACAAGTCGCGCTACCTGGGCAAGGGCGTCAAGAAGGCGGTGCTGAACATCGAGGAGGTCATCGCCCCCGAGCTGACCGGCCTGGACGGCCTGGACCAGGTGCTGGTTGACCAGACCATGATTGACCTGGACGGCACGCCCAACAAGGGCAAGCTGGGGGCCAACGCCCTCCTGGGCGTGAGCATGGCGACCGCCCGCGCGGCGGCGGGCGCGCTGATGGTCTCCTTGTTCCGCTACCTGGGCGGGGCCTACGCCCGGGTGCTGCCCATGCCCATGATGAACATCCTTAACGGCGGCTCCCACGCGCCCAACAACGTGGACATCCAGGAATTCATGATCGTGCCCGTGGGCGCCGACACCTTCGCCGAGGCCTTGCGCATGGGCGCCGAGGTCTTCCACGCCCTCAAGAAGGTGCTCTCCTCCCGCGGCCTGGTCACCAGCGTGGGCGACGAGGGCGGCTTCGCCCCCAACCTCAAGGACAACGACGAGGCCATCCAGGTGATCCTGACGGCCATCGAGAAGGCCGGCTACGCCCCCGGCGAGCACGTGGCCCTGGCGCTGGACTGCGCGGCCAGCGAGTTCTACAAGGACGGCGCCTACGTGTTCCACAAATCCGACAACAGCCGGCGCTCGGCGGCCGAACTGGTGGACTACTACGCCAGTTGGGTGGACAAGTACCCCATCGTCAGCATAGAGGACGGCCTGGCCGAGGACGACTGGCAGGGTTGGCAGATCATCACCGAGAAGCTGGGCGGCCGCATCCAGTTGGTGGGCGACGATCTGTTCGTGACCAACACCGAGCGCCTGACCCGGGGCATCGAGGAGCGGGCCGCCAACTCCATCCTCATCAAACTCAACCAGATCGGCACCGTCACCGAGACCCTGGCCTGCATTGACCTGGCCCGGCGCAACTCCTACACCCAGGTGGTCAGCCACCGCTCCGGCGAGACCGAGGACACCTTCATCGCCGACCTGGCCGTGGCCGTGGGCTCGGGGCAGATCAAGACCGGCTCCCTGTGCCGCAGCGAGCGCATCTGCAAGTACAACCGCCTGCTGCGCATCGAGGAGGAGCTGGGCGACACCGCCCTGTTGGCCAAGCCCTTCTGAGAGCGGATTTTCGTCAACCGTATGCAACTTGGCCAGCTTATTGCCCCCTCTCCCCCGTGGTCATGAGGGAGAGGGGGCCAAGCGGCCTACTCTTAACCTTGAGGGGCCGCGGCCGGCCCCGGCGGCCTAATGTCTTGACAAGGCAGTACAAGTAAGGATAGCCTCGGGCAGTGCTCATTACTGCGCAAGGCGCGTGCGGCGTCTTGCCCGCCTGGGAGGAATCGGTGAAGCCGTCCTTAGCCCCGCGTCTGGCGCTCTGCGCCCTGGCGGCCGCCCTGCTGGCGGCGGCTGGCTGCGCCTACACCACGGTCACCGCCAAGGAACGCCCCCACCTGCCCCTGCCCCCGGTCAAGGCCGGCTTGCAGGCGGTCATGGGGCCGGTGAACGACAAGCGCATCTGGCAAATAGGCGGCCAGGACAACCCCCTGCCCGACGTGCGACTCTTCACCCCCGAAATCACCGCCCATATGCGCAAGGGCCTTATGGAGAGCGGGCTGTTCACCGCCCTGCCCGGCCCCGACGAGGCGGCGGCCAAGGAAATTAAGGCCGGCTTGTCCCTGGAACTGACCCAGTTCGGGCTGACCCGCCTGGGCTCCAACGCCTGGGTGGTGCCCCACCTGCTCCTGGACGGCGTGGCCCTGCCGGTCTTCACGGGCATGGCCATCTACAGCAAGGGGCGGGTGGACCTGGGCAGCTACCTGATGCCCAGCAGCCGCATGGGCACCCAGGTCACCGTCAGGCTGGCCTATGGCGAGGGCCAGGCCGTCCTGCTGGAAAAGGAATACAGCGTGCAGGAGGAGCTGGGGGAGGTCAGCGAGCGCAAGTACCTGGAAACCATCAACGACACTTCCTCGCACGGCGTGGAGATGGGCCGCCGGGAAGGGCGCAAGGCCCTGGACAGCCTGGTGCGGACCATCGCCGGCGACCCCCTGTGGCAGAACCTGCCCCTGTTGCGCCGCCTGGTGGAGGCCGAGAACCTGGTCAAGCAAGGCAAGCCCCTGCCAGTGCAGGCGGCGGTGGTGCAGGACCTGCTGGCCCAACTGCCGCCCTCCCTGACCTACCTGGAAGACGAGGTCAAGGTGCTGCGCGACGGCTACCTGGACGCCAAGTCCCGGGCGGGCATCGTCAATGACCTGCGGGTGCGCTGGCTGGTCCTGGGCGACATCAAGCAACTGCCCGCCGGGCAGACGATCAGCGAGGAGGGGGCCGAGCAGCTCTTCGACGACCCGGCCCTACCCAAGCACCAGGCCGAGGCGGTCATCGCCGAGCGGATACTCCACCTGGCCTTGAGCATCATCATGGCCCCCGAGCAGCGCCCCGGGCCGCCGCCCACGGCCACGGCGGCCACCCTGGTGGTGCCGCCGGTGGGCTTCCGTGGTCCCGCCGCCGGCGTGGCCCCAGAACTTAGCCCGGGCCTCCCCAGGCCGCTGGCTCCGCTGCCGTCCTCGCCGGCCACGGCCTCGGCCCAGGCCGGCGTGGCCGCCCCATCACCCCTGGCCCCGGCCCAGGCCAAGGTCCTGCGCCAGCAGCTCAGCCGGGACCTGGTGGCCCGGGTGCGCGCCGACCTGCGCCTGCAGGTGCAGTTGGTGCTGCAAGCCGAAAAGGCCGTGGGGCCGGACTGGGCGCCCATGGAGGGGCTGCTCAAGCAGGTGGACACCCCCTACATCAACAAGTACCTGAGCACCCGCAAGGGCTAGCCAGGGCCGGCCCGTAAGCGGGCCGCAGCCAAGGAAGGGCGACCTTGAAGGTCATCGCCCCCAGCCACGAGATACTCTTCATGCCCGATGGCCGGGCCATGCTGGCCAACCTGGAGTTGGCCGGCCGCACCTGCTACAAGTCCGAGGAGCACATCAACGCGCAATCGGCGCAAGGCTTCGTGCGGCGCATCATCGCCTCGGGCCACCACAGCGTCATCGAGCACGCCTCCATCAGCGTGCGCTTCGTCTGCGACCGGGGCGTCACCCACGAGCTGGTGCGCCACCGCCTGGCCGCCTTCAGCCAGGAATCCACCCGCTACGCCAACTACAGCCAGGACAAGTTCGGCGGCGAGATAACGGTGATCCGGCCCCTGTTCTGGCCTCAGGGCACCCCGGCCCATGACCGCTGGCTCTTGGCCATGGCCCAGGCCGAGGAGGCCTACCTGGAGCTCTTGCGCCTGGGCGCCAAGCCCCAGGAGGCCCGCAGCGTTTTACCCAACAGCCTCAAAACCGAGATCGTCATGACCGCCAACCTGCGGGAATGGCGCCACGTGATCAACCTGCGCGCGTCAAAGCCCTCCCATCCCCAGATGCGCGAGATCATCCTGCCGCTCTTGGCCCATTTTCAGGCGCGCCTGCCCGTGGTCTTCGACGACCTCTACGACAAATACCAGGTACAGACCTTGTTGAACATACAAGGGGCGGAGTTTATCCCCGCCCGTCCCGCCAAAATCAAAACACTATATTTGACGTTAACCTGGTATCAGGCCCGGCCGGCCAGGGCGCGCACCTTTTCCAGAAGCAAAGCCAGCACCTGCGCCTGGTCCAGGAGGGTGGTGTCCACCAGGGTGGCGTCGGCGGCCGGCCTGAGGGGGCTTAGGGCGCGGGAGGCGTCGCGCTGGTCGCGCTGGTTGAGGTCGGCCAACACGTCTTCCAGGATCAGCCCCGGCTGTTGGGCGCCAAGCTCCCGGAAGCGCCGCCGGGCGCGCTCGGCCGGGCTGGCGTTCAAGAAGAACTTGGCCTCGGCCCGGGGGAAGACCACGGTGCCCATGTCGCGCCCCTCGGCCACCAGGTCGCCCAGCACCCCGGCCTGGCGTTGCAGGCTTAAGAGGTGGCCGCGCACCGCCGCCTGGGTGGATAGCCGGCTGGCCAGGCCCGCGATCTGCTCGTTGCGGATGAAGGGCTCCACGTCGCGGCCCTCCAGGAGCACCAGGAAGCGGCCGTCCTGGGGTCGGGCCATGAGATCCAGGCCCTCCAGCCAGGCCGCCACCGAGGTCTCGTCGCTGGCATCCAGGCCGGCCCACTGGGCGGCCAGGGCCAGGCCCCGGTAGAGGGCGCCGGTGTCCAAAAAGGCGAAGCCCAGGAGCAGGGCCAGCTTGCGGCTGACCGTGGACTTGCCCGCCCCCGAGGGTCCGTCAATGGTGACGACCATGGCCCCCCTCCCCTGCCCCTGGCTAGAGGCCGCCTTGCAGGATATCGCTTAGCTCGGCGCAGAAGCGGGCGTTCTCCTGGTCCAGGCCCACACTGACGCGCAGGAAGTCGGGCAGGCCGTAGGAGGTCATCTCGCGCACGATCACTCCGCGCCGCAGGAGCCTGTCGGCCACCGCCCTAGCCTCGGGCCCGATCTTGACCAGCACGAAGTTGGTCTGGCTGGGCACGTAAAAGAGCCCCAGATCGGCGAAGCAGGCGTAGAACTCCTTCAGCCCCCGGGCGACGAGGGCCTGGGTGCGCGCCCAGAACTCCGCATCCTCCAGGGCGGCCAAGGCCCCCACCTGGGCCAGGCTACTGGTGTTGAAGGGCTGGCGCACGCGGTCAAAGGCGGCGATGACCTCGCGGGGGCCCAGGGCGTAGCCGATGCGCAGGCCGGCCAGGCCGGCGCTCTTGCTGAAGGTGCGCATCACCACCACCGGCGTGGGGTGGTCCAAAAAGTCCACGCCCTGGGCCACCTCGGGGTCGGTGGCGAAGTCAATGTAGGCCTCGTCCAGCACCACCAGCACGCCCTCGGGCACGCGATCCAGGAACCAGGCCAGTTCGTCCTTGCTCACCGCCGTGCCGGCGGGGTTGTCGGGGCTGTTGATGAAGACCAGGCGGGTGGCCGGGGTGATGGCCCCCACCATGGCCTCCAGGTCAATGCGATAGTCCTTGAGCGGCACCTCGAAGAGCCGGCCGCCGGCCACCTGCACCAGCTTGGAGTACATCAGAAACGACGGCGCGGCGGCCAAGGCCTCCTGGCCGGGCCGCACGTAGGCCCGGGCCAGGAACTCGATGATCTCGTCGGAGCCGTTGCCGATGCAGGTCTGTTCAAAGGCCACGCCGAACTTCTGGGCCAGGGCGGTGCGCAGGGTGAAGCCGGCGCCGTCGGGGTAGCGGTGCAGGTTGGTCAGCGCCGCGGCCATGGCCGCCACGGCCTTGGGCGAGGGACCCAGGGGGTTTTCGTTGCTGGCCAACTTGATGGCGCCCTTGATGCCAAGCTCCCGTTCCAGTTCCTCGATGGGCTTGCCGGGCTTGTAGGGCACCAAGGCCTCGATCTCGGGAGGCACCTGGGGAAGTTTCGTGCTCACAGGCTTGCTCGCATGGCTGCCGGCGAAACCCCGCCGGGAAGGCAATGAAAAACAGCGATGGCGGGGAGGCAACTCCCGCCTGGGCGATGATGGGCAGAAATCTATAGGCCGGGCCGGGGGGTGTCAAGCTGGGACCAGCGGCGGATGGCTGCCCGGCCCTCCCCCACCGGGGGAGCGGCAGAGATGCGGTACTCGGCGGGTTACGCTTTCGCTAACCCGCCCTACTTTATCTGGCCTTACAACGGGAGCCGCCAGCCCCGGCCAGGACGGCAGCCCCACCCGACCCGTTATCGCCCAGCGGCGGGCACGCCGTTAGTCCATCTGGGCGTAGCAGACGCTCATGGGGCCTTGCAGCAGTTGCAGGCTGATGCCGCGCACCTTGAGCACCTTGGCCTGGGGGTCGGCGGCCACGCCCTGGAGGTGGGGGTGGCGGGTCAGGAGCTTGTTCAGCACCGTGTCGCGCAGGCCGCCGTCGGGCAAGGTCTCGCAGATACCGGTAAGAGTCAGCGCCAACACCGGCTCCTCGGGCGCGCGCTTCTCGCGGCTGTCTATGAGGATGCTCACAGAGGGGTTGGCCGAGACGTTGCGGTACTTCTTGGTGCCGCCCCGGGTGAGCAGGTAGAGGTGCCGGCCGTGGTCGTCGGTTACGTAGAACATGAGCGAGCAGTGGGGCTGGCCCTCGGGGCTGACCGTGGCCAGGGCGCAGACGTCCTGGGACTTCATGAGCTCCTTCATCTTGTCGAGCATGCTTTGGCTCCTTGCGGCCCGGCCCCTGGCGGGGTCAATGGCGCTGGTTAGGGGCTGGAAGGCCTTGGCGCCGTGCATCTATCTGGCGCCAAGCTAATGGTATTGACGGAACTCTTCCACCCCAATTATGTTAATAAAGCCACCCCCGAGAGATCCGAACCACCTCCGAGACAGGAAAGGAATCAGTCATGGTGATCATCACTCAGGTATCCTATCCCCCCACCAGCATGCAGGAAGTGGCCAAGCGGTTCTTGCAGGCGCCGCCGTTGCCGGCCTTTCTCAAGCGCTCCGGTCCCTACGTCAACAGCGACAACGGCCTGGGCATCCAGATCATGGCCGTCTATGATTGCGAGCCCCAGCACCTGGGAGAGGGCCTCAACGCCCTGGCCACCTACATGTCCGGGTTCTTCGACGTGCCCGGCTTCACCTACTCCAACAAGGTTTGGCAGAACATCGGCGATGCCTTGAAGGCTTTCGGCCTAGGCCGTTAGGCCCCGCCCGGGGCGCCTCTTGATGGCCGAGGCCGGAGCTTGCCGCTTCGGCCCTGGCTATTTGGCCACCTTGCCTCCCGGCGCCTACGCCCCTTTCAGGGATTCATATTCGGGCGCGGCCATGGAGGGCGAAAACTCGATCACCTGGTACGAGGCCACGCCGTTGATGTTGAAGGGGTCTTGGGCCAGCACCACCCGCAGGGCCTCGGGGCTCTCGGCCCTAGCCAGGATCACCCCGCCCACGGGCGGCACCTGGCGGCCCGAGGCGATGAAGACGCCGGCCTCGTACTGTCCCTTGAGCCAGGCCCGGTGGGCCACCAGGTGCGCGTCCACCTGGGCCAGGGGCTTGGTGTAGGTCAGGATCACCACGAACATGGTCAATACCTCAAGTCATGGTTATGCGGGCCAGGGATGGCCCGCCGGGCACGCCAGCGCCCGGGAGGCCGGGCAAAACCGCGTTTTTGCCCGGCCGATAAGCGATCAAAGCCATGGACGGCTTTGATCGCCGTCTCAGATTAGTCGTCGAAGTCGCCCTTGGCGCCCTTGTCCTGGTTGAGATGGCTGGCCTTTTCCCTGATCTTCTCGGCGGTCCACGAGGCCGGGTCCTCCAGGCGCGTAGCCTTGGGGCCAAGATCATATGAGCCGGCCTTGAGGATGGCCTCGATGGCCAGGGGCGCGGTGTCGCCGGCGTTGAAGACCTGGGTCAGGAGGCGGTAGACGAAGTCCTCCACGGCCCGGGCCGAGCGGTCACGGATGGCCGCCGGCTGGCTCAGCATCTTGTTCTCAAAGGGCAGGTTGAGGTTCTTGTAGTCGCCGGCCTTGTAATTGCGCTCGGCGGCGTAGGCCGTCATCTCGGCCCACAGCACCTCGCTGACGCCCTGGCCGGGCACCTTGATGAACTGCTTGTTCTCATCCAGCTCGGCGTTGCCGAAGTCGTTGACCTTGACGCCCCAGGTGAGCATTTGCAGGGCCGTGGCCACGTTGGCCTTGGTGGTGCGGGTCTCGCCGGCGATGCGCCTCAGGCGGGCCGAGTCGTTGCCGCTGGTGCCGTGCTGGGCGCCGCTGACCTGGTAGGGCTCCAGGGCCTGGTGGATGTCCTTGGTCAGCTCCACCTGTATGCCCAGGTCGCTGGACTGGATGCCGTGGGCGGTGCCGTTGTTCAAGGCGATCCAGTTGGGGAATATCCCGTGGGCGTTGAGGCCCCTGATGAGGAACAGGGCCTCGTCCACGGTGGAGAGCCCCTCCTTACCCTTGATCTCGCCCACCTCGGTCTCCAAGCCGGCCCAGTCGGGGATGAGCGGGTTCAGCTCCAGGCAGGCCAGCAGATTGTCGGCGTCGGGCAGGTGGGAGGCGTCTATGGCGATACTGGTGATGCCGGCCTCGAACATGGTGGGAATCTCCACCTTGGCCTGGGCGATGTCCTTGGGGCCTTTGATGCCGTAGTGGTCGGCGTGCACGGCCACGGGCACGGTTATGCCCAGTTCGTTCATGAGCTGGTCCACCTGGCTGGCCATGTTCCAGTAGTTGGTGGCGCAGTAGGCCTTGGCCCCGCCCTCGCTCTTGGCGATCTCGATGATGATGGCGGCATTGGCCTTCTGGGCGGCCATCAAGGCCCCCCGGATGACCAGGTGGTTGCGCCCGTTGGCGGCGATGGTCATGGCCCGGCCCTTTTGGGCCAGGGCGGCGTCCATGACCTTGCCGCTGACGATCAGGGCCTTGGAGTTGGGGAAAAGCTTGACGATATTGGGCGGACGGCCGATGGACAAGGCCTTGTCGAAACCGGTGTGCTGGGCGGACATGGGCGCTCCCCTTGCTTGGTGAAGCCCGCCGGCGAAAGCGGGCTGGTTTATCGTTATATATCTTAAATAATTTAGCGCAAAGCGGCGGGCAAAAACAACTGCCGGCTCCACATCCGGCCTTGTCGCGGCGGCTTCTCGGCGGGAGCCGCCAGACTTGGCCCATGGAGGAGCCGCAACCGACCCGTTTATGCCCGCCGCGGCTCGCGGCTGGCTCCACATCCGGTCTTGTCGCGGCGGCTTCTCGGCGGGAGCCGCCAGCCTGGGCCAACCAAAGAGCGTCACCCGACCCGTTTATGCCCGCCGCGGCTCGCGGCCCGACCCGTTTACGCCGGCCGCGGTTCGCGGCCCGACCGGTTTACGCCCCGCCGCGGCTCGCGGCCCGGTCCAGGAACCAGGCCCACAGGGCCAGGCCGGTGGCCAAAAGGGCCAGCAGGGTGGCCACCTGGTAGGCCCCGCTCAGGCCGGCAGCCAGGACCTGGGGCGCCACCTGGGTGATGGCCTGGGGGCCGGTGGCCTGGGAGTGGAAGAGCACCGCGTGGGTGAAGACGGCGCCCATCAAGGGCAGGCCCGAGGTGTTGCCCAGGGTGCGGGCCAGGGAGACTAGGCCCGAGGCCTGGCCCACCCGCTGGCGGGGCGCCCGGCCCATGATGGCGCTGTTGTTGGGCGACTGGAACAGGCCCATGCCCAGGCCGATGGGGGTGGCGCGCAGCATGTAGCCCCACAGCGAGACCTCGGGGTGCAGGGTGCTCATCCCGTAGGAGCCCAGGGACAGGAGCAAAAGCCCCAGAAGGCTGATGCCCCGGGGGCCGTAGCGGTCCGACAGCCAGCCGGCCCAGGGCGAGACCAGGCCCATGGAAACCGGCACGGTCATCATCAACAGCCCGGCCTGCATGGTGGTGTAGCCCTGGGCCAGTTCCAGGAAGAAGGGCACCACCACCACCCCGCCCAACTGGATGAAGCTTATCAGCGACATAATCAGGTTTAGGCTGAACAGGGGGTCCTTGAACAGGGTCAGGTCCACCATGGGCTGGGGGTGCCGTAGCTCCAGCAGCACGAAGCCCCCCAGGGCCACCAGGGACGCGGCCAGGAGGACCAGGGTCAGGGCGTGATCGAAGCCCTGGAGCTGGCCCCAGGTCAGGCCCAGGGAATAGCAGACCAGGCAGGCCATGAGGGCGCAGGCCCCAGCCAGGTCAAAGCGCTGGTCCTTGGCCCCCGGCGGGGTGGGCGGCACGAAGCGCACCGACAAAAACCAGGCCACCAGGCCCAGGGGCAGGTTGACCAGAAAGACCCAGCGCCAGCCCCACAGGCCTATCAATAGGCCCCCCAGGGGAGGCCCCAGGGCCAGGCCAATGGCCACGATACCCCCCACCACCCCCAGGGCGCGGCCCCGCTGGCTGGGCGGGAAGGTCAGGGTGACGATGGCCACGCCCAGGGCCTGCATCATGGCCGCGCCCAGGCCCTGGAAGGCCCTAAAAGCGATGAGCCAGCCAGCGGTGGGCGCCAGGCCGCACAGCAGCGAGCCTAGGGTGAACAGGCCCAGTCCCAGCAGGTAGGGCTTGCGCACGCCCAGCATGTCGCCCAGGCGGGCGGCGGCCAGCATCAGGCTGGTGATGACCAGGGTGTAGGCCAGGGCAATCCACTGCGCGGTGGGGAAGTCGGTGTCCAGGCTCCGCACCAGGGTGGGCAGGGAGATGTTGACGATGCTGACGTCTATGGTGGCCATGAGCACGCCGATGCCCACGCCGGTCAAGGCCCACCAGCGCGAGGGGCCGCTCTGCTCGCCGGCGAAGGCCGGCGCGGGCGGCCCGGTGGGGGCGGGAGGACGCATGGCTAGCCCGCGTGGGGCGCGATGATGACCTTGACGCAGTCGTTGGCCACGGGGTCGCAGACCACCCGGAAGCCCTCCTGCAGGCCGGGATGAAGGCCCCCTCGGCCGCACCGGCGAAGAACAGCACAGTGCCGCCGCGCTCCACGGCCTTCAGGGCCAGGGGTATGAAGCCATCGAAACAGATGATGACCAGGTCGGCCAGGAGCCCCTGGTTGACCGCTCGCAGCCTGTCCAAGAGGCCGTCGTCGGCCGTCAGGGCGTGGTGGGCGCCCATGGCGAGGGCCTTGTTCAGGCGATAGGGGATGGTGTCGCCGGCGATGACCAGGCCGGCCCCCAGCACCCGGGCGAGCGGTATGTGCAGTAGCCCCGAGATGCCCGCGCCCAGCACCAGCACCGTCTGGCCGGGGCGGATGCCGGCCTGCTTCTGCCCCCGGAGCACGCAGGCCAAGGGCTCCATGAAGCTGGCGTCCTCGTGGGAGACGTGATCGGGCACCGGGAAGGTGCCGCGCTCCACGTTGATGGCCGGCACGCGCAGGTACTCGGCGAAGCCGCCGGGGTGGAACTTGGTCTTCTTGAGCAGGGTCTCGCACATGGAGTGATGACCGCTCAGGCAGTAGTGGCAGGTGTTGCAGGGCACGTGATGGGTCACGGCCACGCGGTCGCCCACCCTGAAGCGCTCCACGCCCGCCCCCACCTCCACCACCTGGCCGGCCACCTCGTGCCCCAGCACCAGGGGCACCTTGTCGCGGCGGTACCACTCCATCACGTCGGAGCCACAGATGCCGCTGGCCATGACCTTGACCAGTATCTCGCCCGGCCCGGCCTGGGGCTGGGGCATCTCTTGCAGGCGCACGTCCTGGTTGCCGTAGTACATGCTCACGCGCATGGAAACCTCCCGTTGGCGGCTGGCTGGGCTCCTTTATACACCCTGGGGCCGGGGCGCGGCCAGGGGATAGGCAAGCGATACCCCTCCGTGCTAGGCTGCATTTGACGTGACGGGGGAAAGCCAGGCCATGCCCTTAACCGTGGGGAAGAAGTCATGTCCGAGCTTGAGAAAACCTTCACCCAGGCGGCCGTTGACGTTAGGACCTTGCCCAGCAAACCCGACACCATGACCCTGCTCAAGCTCTACGCCCTGTACAAACAGGGCAGCCAGGGCGACATCAGCGGCCAGCGGCCCCAGGGTTTAGACCCGGTGGGCAACGCCAAGTACGACGCCTGGGCCGAACTAAAGGGCATCTCAGGAAATACGGAGAATGAAACTCATTGTATTTGCGAATAAGTTCTTGGCAACTACATCTATCCCGGCCGCCATGGACAATATCCATACGGTGGCATAGGCCTGGAGGAGATCGCTCGGCTGCGGGGATTTATGTTTAAAAAATTTCCTAGACACTTACCCAACAAAATGCTAGGGTTATGAGGTAAATTTATAATGCCGGTGTCAGAGGGTACCAAACGTTACAGAATAATTCCAAATTAATTTTGGTTTACACCAAGTTAATTGAGTACAAACGCTTATCACTTACTGCTTGTGTTTATTATTATTTTTACATTAACCCAAGCATGTAAACACAACGCATGGCTTCAATTAACCTTTGGTGGTTATCTTGTCAATCATTAGCGTACTAAGCATTGTTTGAAACTATAGATAAATATACAATTTGATTTGCTGCCATATTTTTATTTCCGCAATCGTTGGTTTTGCCTTGCTGTTGTCTTGTCGTTTTTCTTTGTCGTGTCATGGTGAAGCCATGCTTAAGCCTTTTCATCTTCTGCCACATAAATCGAAGAGTATTGCCACCCATTACTAATAGCTAACAATTGATATTCAGATAGTTGGCAACTGGTCAAACAACTCCTGCGAGGTTATTATGCTTTAACAATGAGGGTAAAGTAAAATGCAAACTCTAGTGAGCTGGACCAAGCTGACGCTGCTTTTTGCCACGCCTCTGTTAATCACCATGGCCATATCGCAAGCCGCTTACGCAATAAGCCGCGCGCAAGACTATTCAACCCTCAGCATGCCCACCCCCAACCCCTATTTGGCCGATTCGTCGTCTGCTATCACCCATTTCGATTCCGCGCAGACCGACTCCATGCCTTATGGGCCTCCCCTCGGGGTTTACAAAGTGGACCCCAAGATCGAGCAAGTTGTCCCCGGAGGCCCAGTGAACATCATTACCCTCGGTTCCACGGACAGCAACTACATGTGGGAAGTCGGCACCGACCGGGTAAGCTACGTATATAAAGCTGGAGGTCAGTGGAATACGGTGGCCAAGTATGAGGCCCTCGCCGAGGCCACGGGCGGGGCTTATCCGGCCCTCCCCGACGCCAATCTGCTCGCTTTCGGCCAGTCCTCGGCGGTGGGGATGACTACCACCACCATGGACAGCCAATTGATAGACCTGTTCGGCAATAATTACAGCAACCGCCTGGGGAACGGGTCGTACGTGGTGGTTGATAAAGATAACGTCCTTTACGCCAATTATGCCAATAGCATATACGGCTTCGCCCTCAAGGACTCCAGCCAGCCGTCGGCCGGCATATACCTGCGCTACAAGATTGACAACGTGATCAACTCCATCGAAGGCAACAGCCCCGCGCCGCCGGCTGGAACGAGGATCACTGGCCTCTCAATGAGTTATGACGGGCACATCATCGTCACCTTCACCAACGGGGTGGGTGCCATTGACCGTAACCTCAACCCTGCCTCGAAAAGCTTCTATCGGTTCGGCGACGACGAGTATGTCAGCAACTCCATCGCGGTTGACGAAAAGAACGGCATATACGTGGCAAGCGACAAGCTCATGCGCAAGCTGTTCTGGACCGGCACCACCCTTTCCGACAAGGCTGCGGACGGCGCCTGGTCGAGCACCTACGACCACTCAACGGAGTTGCCTCCCATAATCAAGTTCGGCACTGGCACCGGGTCCACGCCCACCCTGATGGGCTTCGGTAACGACCCCGACAAGCTGGTGGTGATAACCGACGGTAGCAAGCAGATGAATCTGGTAGCTTTCTGGCGGGACAACATTCCCAATGATTTCATGCAAAAGGCGGGTACGCCCTCGCGGCGCGTTGCCGACCAAATCCCGGTGACCTGCGGGTTCCCGAAACTTCCCGAATGGATTCAGTCCGAGCAATCCGTGGTCGTCTCTGGATATGGCGCCTTTGTGGTGAACAACATTCCAGAGACGGTCAGCAGTGAGATCAAGAACGCCAACAAGTTCCTGCAAGTCGCGCTCATGGGCCCGGCCTATCTCTCTTCCTTTGGGACCGAACGTTTTGCCTGGGACAAGGCGGCCCACCAGTGGTCATCTGCCTGGGCGCGGCCGGATGTGTCGTCCACCAGCATGATCCCCGCCCACAGCCAGATCGACGGCATGGTTCTGGTCAACGGGTATACCTCGGCAAACGGCTGGGAGGTGACCGGGCTGGACTGGCAGACGGGTGCCACGGCCCACCAAACCATCTTCGGCCAGGCAAACTTTGGCAACGGAGCCTACGCCATCCTGCAAGCCTTTGACAACGGGGACCTGCTTTTCAACTCCATTGCCGGGCCTGTCCGCGTGAACTACGGCAATTGATGAAGGATAGGCGCCAGGACTAACGTCGGTGTAAGGCTAACCGTTAGTGGTTGCCGTTTGCGTCGCGCGTCACCCCACGCCTGGGGCCTGGGCGCCCTGGCGCGGCAGGCCAGAGGCGCTGGCGACCGCCGCCGGCGCGGCCCGGGCATGGGCAAAGGCCGCAAGCTGTGCTAGGGTTAGGCTACCCTCGGCGCCCGCCATGCCGACAGGGCCAAGGCCCTGATTGGGGGAACTCCCATGCCCGAACTCAAGGAGCTTTTCGAGAAGGCCTCGGTGGAGGTCAAGACCCTGCCCAAGAAGCCCGACAACGACACCCTGCTCAAGCTCTACGCCCTGTACAAGCAGGGCGCCGAGGGCGACGTCAGCGGCCAGCGCCCCGGCGGCTTCGACTTCGTGGGCAACGCCAAGTTCGACGCCTGGGCCGAGCTAAAAGGCACCGCCCAGGAGGCGGCCCAGCAGCGGTACGTGGACCTGGTGGGCCGCCTGCTGGGCAGGTAGGGTCAAGGGCCGACCACCGCGCCAAGCAGCCGGAGACAAGACGGGCGGGGTTTACCCCCGCCCGCGTTTTTCCCTTTCCTTAATCCTGCCTAAG